>JBAQKZ010000299.1:0-3180 GCA_049301475.1 Geobacteraceae bacterium
CGCAAAGACCGGCGTAGAGCTGCAATGCGGCAACGAGCGGCTGGTGGCCGAGGTCGTCACACAAGCGGCCGAAGAGCTGGGGATATGCAAGGGGGGCGAGCTCTATGCGGCCATAAAAGCCTCCGCGTTCCGGGAGATGGGGTAATGGCAATCTGAGGCTGCACAAAAAATAATCATAAAAAGGGGTGGATAGATATTCCAGCCCTTTTTTTATGCGCAAAATGGGAACGCCTGTTTTGTATAACATGCCGTAATAACATCAAAATATACGATGACTAGCTTATGGCACAGTATATGCTAAGTCTCCTGTCTATCAGGGAAGCGGAGGACAAAACCCAATTTTGAAAAGGAGTAAATGCGATGAAAAAGGCGACAAGAATTCTTACGATGGCAATGATGCTCGCACTGGCAACAACCGGCATGGCGATGGCGACCCCTTCCACTCAGATTTGGATTCCCTCCACGGACATTCAGCCGTACAAGACCCTCCATCTCGGAATTGACGGCTACATAAGGACCACCAGTAATGGAGGCGGAGCCAATACCTATGACCTGGGACTTACTGCGGGTGTCCTCCCTTTTGATAAAATTCAGGCGGAGGTCGGGATTGACTACATGGACGCCGGGACAAATGGCGGCGCCGATAAACACCCGGTTTACTTCAACGGCAAGATCGGCGCCCCGGAAAATTCGCTCTGCAAACATTCGCCGGCGATAGCCGTCGGCGTCTATAATATGGGCACCCAGACGAGCGGACCGGCGGCAACCAAACAGAACATTACCTATGGACTTCTTGCCAAGACTCTTCCGGTTATCGGCAGAATATCCGCTGGCGGTTTCCACGGGAGCAGCACGGTGCTGGTCGATGAAAATGGCAAATCAGCCAATGACGGCCTGCTCCTCTCCTGGGATCGGACCATGAGCGAGATATCGGACAAACTGTGGGTTGCCGTAGACTACCAGAGCGGTAAAAGCGCCCTTGGAGCGCTGAATTTCGGCGTTTCCTGGGCATTCGCAAAGAACGTGTCGGTGATATTCGGCTACGACATATACAACAATGTAAAAACCGGCGGCAAGAACACCTTCACCACCCAGTTGGATATAAATTTCCCATAATTGAATAAAACCGGAGGTAAGCTATGAAGCTGATAGAAGCTATCATCAAACCATTCAAGCTGGACGAGGTGAAAGACGCCCTTAATGAGATAGGCATCGAAGGGATCACGGTCAGCGAGGTTAAGGGGTTCGGACGCCAGAAGGGGCACACAGAGCTTTACCGTGGCGCCGAATACGTGGTGGATTTTATCCCGAAGATCAAGCTGGAGATAGCCGTTGACGACGAACTGGTAGCCAAGGTAGTAGAAACCATCGAAAATACGGCCAAAACCGGACGCATCGGGGACGGCAAGATATTCATCCTGCCACTGGAAGACGCAGTCAGGATAAGAACCGGTGAAAAAGGGCACGAAGCAATTTAGAACCACGTAACATTCAAAAGCAACCCCCCTCATTCCCCCCTTATCAGGGGGGAAGCCTTGAAGTCTCCCCTGATAAGGGGAGATTTAGAGGGGTTTGATGTGAAAATTTATCAGCATTCGGAGGTTATCATGAAGCTCAAACTCTCACTAGCAACGCTGATTATGGGCATGGTTACGATCCTTGCCCCGGTTGCGGTTCTGGCTGAAGAAGCCTATACGCCAGCAGACCCTGCTATGGCGACTCTTGCGGCTCCGATCGCTCCAGCCGATAATCCGGTGGCTCCTGCCGCCTCGACTGCACCCAAAAACGTCGATCCGGTCCTAAACACCGGCGACACCGCCTGGATGCTTATCTGCTCAGCCCTTGTCCTATTGATGCTGCCGGGGCTGGCGCTCTTTTACGGAGGCATGGTTCGCTCCAAGAATGTTCTCTCCACAATGATGCATTCGTTCGTAGCCATGGGAATCGTCGGGGTGCAGTGGGTTGTAATCGGCTACTCACTTTCCTTTGCTCCTGACTATTTCGGCGGACTTGTGGGAGACGTTAGCAAAGCCATGCTCAATGGACTTATCACCTTCAAGGATGGTTCCCCTGTTTTCGCGCTATTCCAGAACGTGCCGACCGAGCCGAGCGCGGTCCCCGAGTATGCCTTCGCGATGTTCCAGGGGATGTTCGCCATAATCACCGTAGCACTAATCTCCGGCGCCTTGGCCGAACGAGTCAAGTTTTCAGCCTACTGCTTGTTTGTGCTCCTCTGGACCACTCTGGTTTACGATCCGCTAGCTCACTGGGTCTGGATGTCGGATGGCTGGCTTTTCAAAAAAGGGGCTCTTGATTTTGCTGGCGGCACCGTTGTGCATCTCTCTTCCGGTATATCAGCGCTGGCTGCGTTGATCTTCCTCGGTCGCAGGCACGGATTTCCAACAGAGCGGATGGCACCCCATAATCTGGCGCTAACCCTTCTGGGAACAGGCCTCCTCTGGTTCGGCTGGTACGGGTTTAATGCCGGCAGCGCTATTGTCGGCGCCAACACCTCCGACGCGGCTGGTGGTCTGGCAGCGCTCGCTTTTACAACCACGACAATAGCCCCGGCCGCCGGAGGGCTCGCCTGGATGATCGCCGAGTGGCTCCATTCAGGGAAACCCTCCGCCCTGGGATTTGCATCAGGTGTAGTGGCAGGCCTGGTCGGGATCACCCCCGCTGCCGGCTTCGTGCAGCCGGGCGCAGCACTAATAATCGGCGTCGGTGCAGCTCTTGTCTGCTACTGTGGCGTCCTCCTCAAGGCGAGACTAAAGTATGACGACTCTCTTGATGCCTTCGGCATACATGGTATCGGCGGAATTTTCGGCGCCCTGATAACCGGCGTATTTGCCACTGTCGGAGCCACCGGACTCATCTCCGGGAATCTGAGTCAGTTCATGACCCAGGTCACAGCCGTTGTCGCGGCGGGCACCTACGCCTTCATAGTGACCCTCATCATCTCTTTCGTCCTCGACAAGACCATCGGTCTCCGGGTCGATAAGGAAGACGAGATCATGGGTCTCGACCAGACACAGCATTCGGAAAGCGCATACAACTAGTAGTGCGTTTCGTTAAAACAATTACTACTCATGGTGAGATTGTCGAACCGTGAGAACCCCGGGAATACTGGCCTCAGACGGGCTTGGCCCGAACGGGAAAACGTAAATATATTTATGAAAC
>JBAQKZ010000300.1:0-10785 GCA_049301475.1 Geobacteraceae bacterium
GGCTGAAACCTTCGCCGGGCTGGCGGGGATGGGAGACCTGGTGCTTACCTGCACCGGCGACCTTTCCCGCAACCGGAGCGTTGGCGTGAAACTCGGCGAAGGGAAGCAGCTGGCGGATATCCTGGCGGAGACGCGGATGGTCTCCGAGGGGGTCCAGACTGCCATATCCGCCCGCGGACTGGCGCTTCGCATGAATGTAGAGATGCCGATCACGGAGAAGGCATATCAGGTACTCTACGAGGATAAACCGGCCAGAGAGGCTGTTATTGAACTCATGACCCGCGATCTTAAGGCCGAAGGGGCCTGATACCGTTCAACTGCCTGAAAGAGGTATGTTCCGCATGCAACCTCGCCTCAGTATCCACATCAAGTTGTTTCTTTCCATCCTCCTGATAGTAATAGTTTCATTCTCGATTATTTCCCTCACCGCGCTCTTCAGCCTCAACGCCTTGCTAAAAGAAATGTTCCCTCAGGAACTGCCGGAAAACCTCAACCGCTTCCACTGGGAGATTATTCTCCGTAGCACTCTCTTCTCGATCCTTCCCGGACTCTTCCTGTCGTTCGGTCTGGCCTATTTCGCAGCCTGCCGTTTCGCCGGGGCGCTGGACGAAAGGGACTCTATTATCAAGGGAAAGGAGGAGGAGATAGAGGCCCTTAACGTCCGTATCCAGGAGATGAACGAACTGCTGGAAAAGAAGGTTCTTGAGAGGAGTTCCGATCAGCGTATGCGAAGGGAGCGTCTTGAGACGATTCTGACGAGCATGGTTGAGGGGGTTCTGGTCACCGACAGTGAAAATCGTATAGTCCTTTTCAACCTGGCCGCCCAGAGGATATTCGATTTGGTTCCTCATAGAGCCAAGTCGCAGACGATTGAACATCTCTGCGAAATGGGAGGGTTCCACACGTTTCTGAAATATATACGGGAGTTCCGTGCAGGTGGCGGAACAGCCAGCGGCTGCCAAGTGGAGATTGAGGCCAGGGGGAAAAAGCTGAGCGCCAATATATTGCCGTTCCGTGATGAAGTTGGCGCTTTTGCAGGGCTTGTCATGTCGCTGCGCGATATTACTGTGGAGGCGGAGACGGACCGGATGAAGACCGACTTCATCGCCACTGTCTCCCATGAGTTAAAAACCCCTCTCACATCCATAAAGGGGGCTCTTCAATTTATCATGGCAAAGGCTAAGTGGCTGACCGTGACAGAAACGGAACTTTTGTCGGTTTGTCTCAGGAACACGAACCGTCTGATCCGGTTGATCAATGATATTCTGGATATCTCGAAGATTGAGGCGGGGCGGATGGAGTTGGTCTTCCGGCCCCTATCCGCAAGCGAGCTGGTCATATATGCTGTAGAGGAGATCAAAGGCTATGCCATGAGCCGCAACATTACCCTCATAAACAACATTGGCGCTGGCATGCCGCTGATCTACGGGGACCACGACCGGCTTATTCAGGTGCTGATGAATCTTCTTTCCAATGCGATCAAGTTTTCTCCAGCAGGAAAGGCTGTAATGCTGGATGCAAGACCGGAGGGGAATTACCTGTCGGTTTCTGTGGCGGACCGGGGGAAGGCGATCCGGTTGGCGGACCGGGAGAAATTGTTTAAAAGGTTCCAGCAACTTGAAAGCACGGTCAGCGGGCATGGGGGAGGAACAGGTCTTGGCCTGGCGATCTGCAAGGAAATCATCGAGTCGCACCATGGCCATATCTACTACAAGGAAGGGGCCGCCGGAGGGAATGTATTCACATTTACCGTCCCGATTTACCGTCCCGATTTGCGCGAAGCGGCAAAAACAATCTCCGACAGTTGAGACATAAGGCGAATAAAGATGAACGGATGGAAGATTCTCATTGTTGACGATGAGGCGGATATTGCCTTCATTCTCAAGTTGCAGTTGGAGGATGTCGGCTACCGGTCCGTCCGGGCGCGGGACGGCCTGGATGCGCTGGAGTGCCTGGAGAAGGAACCGTTCGATCTCGTCCTCCTTGACATCAAAATGCCACGCATGGACGGTCTTCAAACGCTGGGCAGACTCCGTCGAGACTATCGGGAGACGGCGGTAGTGATGATGACCGCGCATGGCAGCGAGGATATTGCCGTGGAAGCAATGAAAGGAGGGGCGCTTGACTACATCGCCAAGCCTTTTTCCACGGATGAGCTGTTGGACAAGGTGGAGCGGGCGATTCGCTTCAATCGCACCGAACTGGAAAATCTCCTCCTTCAGCGGCAACTGGACGAGGAGCGGCAGAAGATGGAGGCCGTTTTCCAAGGGATGCCGGATATCCTCGTCGCTGTGGATAGCGCAGGGAACGTCATGACCGTTAACCGCCAGATGGAAAAGATACTGGGTGTGGACCGCGAAGCGATAATTGGGCGACCGGTGACCGAGGCGCTGCATGCGGATATTCCTCCTGACCAGCTTCCCTGCATGGTCTCCCTGAAAAATGCCGCCCCATGTCTTGGTGTGACGTATACCCTGCGTATCGGAATGACCAGCATTCCGGTGCTGTCGAACGCCACACCCCTCTTTGGCGCCGCTGGTCGCCTCACGGGGAGCGTCGAGATAATTCGTGATATTTCAGCGCTCAAGGCCCTCGAACAGGAAAAAGAAGATTTTGTAAGCATGCTTTCACACGACCTGAAGACGCCGCTCACTGCGATTGAAGGGGCCATCGACCTTGTGCGGGAAGCGCGGCTGGGGAAGGTAAACGCGGAACAGCGGGAATATCTGGGGTCGGCGATCGATAGCTGTAATGAAATGGTGGAGATGATCGACAACCTTCTGGATGTGCATAAGTTCGAGTCCGGCAAGATGGTTCTGCTCTTAAAGCCGGAATACCCGGATGAGCTTATACGGCTCATCGTTTCCCGGCTCCGGCCAGTGGCTAAACGGGAAAAGTTGAATATTTCAACTGTTTGCTGCAAATCTCTCCCGGTTATACATGTGGATCGAGCCAAGGTATTACGGCTTCTCGGCAATCTCTTAACAAATGCGATCAAGTTCACCTCTGAAGGCGGGGAAATAGAAGTGATTGTGGAGATGGCGGCGGATATCGTAACCTTGAGGGAGCGTATGCCGTTGCATTTGTATGCGATCCTTGGAACCACTGCCGTCAATCGGTTCTTGCGAATTACCGTAAAGGACAGCGGTTTCGGCATACCAGGCGAGATACTGGAGAGCATTTTCGACCGCTTTGTGCAGGCTGAGAACCGCCGCAGTGGAAAGACCAGAGGGAGCGGGCTAGGGCTCGCCTTCTGCCGTAAGGTTATGGATGCTCATCACGGTTACATCTGGGCGGAAAGCTCACCGGGGAAGGGAAGCTCCTTTGTCCTCCTTTTTCCGTTGGCGGACGTTACAGGGGCGTGACGTTCCGGCACACCCTGAACGTACGGGTAATACCAATTTCAAATCAAAGATGCAGTCAAGGCGGCTAGGATTGAGGCGACGAAGGCATATAACCAGTATGTTGAGGAGCAGAAGAAGAGCCAACGAAGAGGGCGCTTTGATTTGGAATTGGTATAAATATGAAAGTTGCAGGTATATGGAGCTGAACCTGTCATGAGCGCTGCAATCGAGATTAACCATTTAACCAAATTGTACGGCTCTATTACGGCTGTTGACGACTTTTCGCTGAGCGTGGAGCGGGGGACCATCTTCGGACTGCTGGGGCCGAACGGTGCAGGCAAAACGACCCTCATCAAGATACTTACCACACTCATGCGTCCCTCATCCGGTTCTGCATCCGTCGAGGGGTGCGACCTGCGGACCGATGGCAGGACCGTACGCGCCCTAATAGGTGTGGTGCCGCAGGAGAATAACCTGGACCGCTACCTGACCGCCCGCGAGAATCTGGTGCTACACGCCAGGATGCATGGCATGCGACCCGTAGATTACAACCCGAGCATAGATGCGCTACTTGATCTGACCGGCCTGGCCGGGCGGCAGCACGATTTTCCCGACGCCTTTTCCGGGGGGATGCAGAGGCGGCTGGTGGTGGCGCGGGCGCTGATTCATAATCCGCGGCTGCTCTTCCTGGACGAGCCTACCACTGGCCTTGATCCGCAGTCGCGCCGGGCGGTCTGGGAGCATATTCATGGCCTGAGAGAGCAGATGACTATATTTCTCACGACCCACTACATGGATGAAGCGGATTTTCTCTGCGACAGGATCGTGATAATGGACCGGGGAAAGGCGCTGGTTGACGGCAGTTCGGCAGAACTCAAGGAGAGACTCGCCCACGCACATGGCTATGAGCTGCAATTCCGGGGGAAAGGCGACCAATATGCCGCGATCCTGAAGGGCCTTCCGTTCATCACCTCCATGAGCCGCAGCGGCGACGGTTTTCACCTTACCCTGCAAGGGGAGGAGTGTCTCAAGCCACTCCTTGACGCGGTTGGGAATGCCGACCTGAAAGCGATCTGCCTGCGGGAACCGACGCTGGAGGATGTTTTTATCGAGCTGACGGGGCGGGAAGTGCGGGAGTGAATTACCCCGACCACAGGGCGGGGATTCAAAGGCTTTAAAGGCACTGTCAATCCTTTGGATTGACTGATAGGAACAAGCGAGAAAAGGCTTGAACCTGCCTTCGGCAGGATAACTTTTCATCCCCGTTCACAGAACGGGGTATTCAAATTTTGAAGATTTCATAAAGGAGGCCGCTGCATGAGCGAAACGGTTTTTACTAAGGTCGATTACACCCTAGGCCCTCTTGTCGAGGACATTGCCTTGGGGAAGATCGGACTGCCTGATATTCAACGGCCTTTTGTCTGGAAGAATGCCAAGGTCCGCAACCTGTTCGATTCCATGTATCGGGGCTACCCGGTTGGTTACTTCCTATTTTGGGACGCGGTCGCCGTCGATAGCAAGGTCATTGGCACGAATCAAAAACAAAAGATTCCACAACTGTTGATTGTCGACGGGCAGCAGCGCTTAACGTCACTTTATGCTGTTGTGAAAGGCATCTCGGTTGTCAGGGAGAACTACAGCTCTGAACTGATCGAGATTGCCTTCAATCCCTTGGAAGAAAAATTTGAAGTTGCCGATGCCGCAATACGTAAGAACAAGGCATACATCCCGAATATTTCCCAAGTGTGGGACAAGAATGCTGATATTTTTGAGATTACTGAGAATTATCTGGAGAGTCTCGCGTCTTCTCGCGAAGTATCGACTGATGAAAAGCGGCAGGTCCGCAGGGCGGTTTCCAAACTTCAACAGTTATTGCACTTCCCCTTCACGGTGCTTGAACTGGCCGCTTCGGTGACTGAAGAGCAGGTTTCCGAGGTCTTTGTCCGCATCAACAGCGAAGGGAAAAAACTAAATCAAGCCGATTTTATCTTGACACTGATGTCGGTTTTTTGGGATGAAGGACGGACCCTGCTTGAAGCCTTTTGCCGCGATGCCCGCATCCCTTCAGTTAGTAAACCCTCCTCATTCAACCACTTTATCCGGCCCAACCCTGATCAGTTGCTGCGTGTCAGCGTCGGCTTGGCCTTCCGCCGTGCGAGACTGCAATATGTCTACTCCATCCTACGTGGCAAAGACCTGGAGACGGAACAGTTCAGCCCCGAACGGCGGGAAGAACAGTTTGAGATAGTGAAACAAGCTCAGGCCCGTGTGTTGAATCTACAAAACTGGCACGACTTCCTCAAGGCATTGGTGCAAGCGGGTTACCGTAGCGACTCGATGATCAGTTCTGAAACAAATCTGCTTTACACCTACGTCTTTTATTTGATCGGCCGCACCGAATATGGAGTAGAGGAGTACACACTACGTAGAGTCATTGCCCAGTGGTTCTTCATGGTCAACCTGACCGGTCGCTATACCGGCTCGTTTGAATCAACTATGGAATTTGATCTGGCGCGACTGCGTACAGTAAAAACCGCCGAGGAGTTTATAACGACTTTGCGACAAATCTGTGATGCCAGGTTGACGAACGATTTCTGGTCGATCACCCTTCCGAACGAGTTGGCCACGGCGGCGGCACGCAGTCCATCACTATTTGCGTATTTTTCCGCACTTAACCTGCTTGACGCAAAGGTGCTCTTTTCGCAACATAAGGTATCAGAGTTGCTTGATCCGTCAACAAATGCATACAGGACGTCACTGGAGCGCCATCACCTCTTCCCCAAAGCACATCTCAAATTGCAAGGCATTACCGATAGCCGAGACACCAACCAGATCGCTAATTTCACCATGGTAGAGTGGGGAGACAACGCCAAGATATCGAACAAGCCGCCATCCGATTACGTTCCTGAACTGAGCCAGCGATTCACATCCCAGGAGATGGAGCGAATGTGCTACTGGCACGCTCTTCCGGAGAACTGGGAACAACTCAACTACTGGGAATTCCTGAAACAGCGCCGCGAACGTATGGCAAAGGTGATCGCCGATGCCTATGAACTTTTGGCAAAGAATGGCAAAAGCATTGTGGAAGCTCCCTTTTCCCTCGCCGATCTGGTCACGCAAGGCGAAACTGCAACCATCGAATTCAAGTCAACCCTGCGCACCAACCTCCATACCCGTGAGAAAGACCCACGAATGGAAATGGCGGTGCTGAAAACAATTGCGGCTTTCATTAACAGTTATGGCGGAACATTGGTGATCGGTGTTGCTGACGACGGAAACCCTGTCGGATTGAATTTGGATGGCTTCGAGAACGAAGACAAGATGTATCTGCACCTTATTAACCTTCTCAACAGTCGCATCGGTCCTCAGCATATGATGTACGTTCAACCACGTTTCGATGATTATGACGGGACACGTGTGCTGGCAGTCGAATGCAAAAAGGGCAAAGTCCCGGTTTATGTCAAAGACGGGAATGTGGAGAAATTTTTCAGTCGTACCGGTGCGTCAACGACCGAGTTGACGCCGAGCCAGATGCTGGAGTTTATTAATCAGAGGTTTGTATGATGAAATAACCCGCGACCTGCTGCTGCCGAAGATGATTACGGGTGAGGTGGAGGTGTAAATCCCCCCCAGCCCCCCTTTCGTAAAGGGGGGAGCTAACATCGGGATGCCTTGAAAGTCCCCCTTTAAGAAAGGGGGATTTAGGGGGATTTGCTCTTAAGGATTCACCTTTAACCATGCGCGACTACCGTAAAAACCTGAAAATGCCGTCCCGTGACCTTCGCGGGAATATGACCGATGCGGAACAATTGCTTTGGATGGGTCTGCGTCGGAAGCAATTGCATGGCATCCAGTTCTATCGGCAGAAACCGCTTGGACCGTATATTGTAGATTTCTTTGCGCCGGGTGCAGGGCTGGTTGTTGAAGTCGACGGCAGTCAACACATGGAGGCCGACCATCTCGAACGGGACCGTCAGCGTGACCGATGCCTGGCCGAAGAAGGTTTGATGGTACTGCGCTTCAACAACAGGGAAGTGCTTACGGAGATCGATGCTGTGCTCGAACGGATTGCGGAAGAAATTCTGCGAAGGATGAAACCCCCCTTTGCCACTTGGGGTACTGCGAAATCCCCTTTCATAAAGGGGGAAGCTAACAGCGGGGAGCCTTGAAAGTCCCCCTTTAAGAAAGGGGGATTTAGGGGGATTTGCTTTTGAGTGTATAATCACATCCCAGCAGGGAGTACAATCATGGCCTTAACCGAATTTGAAAAGAAACGCATTGAGAAGATCTTCACCGACTATTGCGAGAACAAGGTGCCGCCGCACGTCCGCGACAAAATCAAGGTCGAATTCCAGATTCGCGGTGACGAGGTCAAGCTATTCGAGTCCCGCCCGCCGTGGCGAGGAGGGGGCGACTGGATATCCAGCAAAATAGCGCGATTCAAGAAGGACCCCAAAACCGAGACATGGCTGCTGTATTGGGCCGACCGCAACAGCAAATGGCGCGAGTATCCGCCGCTACCCTACCACCGGGACATCGAAAAGCTGCTGGCCGAGGTGGAGAAGAGCGAAAACGGGGCGTTCTGGGGCTGAGGGTTTGTGACGGCAGTATATTGCATGTGTAGTTAATCTTCAAATAAGCGATTAATAGCACTTGTATTGTAGTTACATTGGGTAATCATGGGCCAATTTTGAATTAATACAAAAGCCTGTCGGACAAAATGCCGTCTCAAGGAAGAATTAAGGAAGCATTATGACTGAAATTTATAACATCTATTGCGACGAAAGCTGCCACCTGGAAAATGACGGGAAACCTGTCATGTTGCTGGGATCCATCTGGTGCCCGCTTGCGGAAGTGCCGCGCTTGGCGGCCGAATTGCGGGACATAAAGAAACGGCACAAGGCAGAGGGCGAACTGAAATGGACCAAGGTTTCTGTGGCTCGCCAGGATTTTTATATTGAGCTCGTCAACTGGTTCCTGGCAGAAACTCCTTTGCACTTCCGGGCGCTTGTCGTGTTGAACAAACCATCACTTGATCATGCATGCTTCAATCAAGGTTCACATGATGAGTTTTATTACAAGATGTACTTTTCCTTGTTGAACAAGATTTTGAGTCCTGACAAGGAATATAACATTTACCTTGATGTAAAAGACACGCGAAGCAGTCGCAAGGTAAAAAAACTCAGCGAGGTGCTCTGCAACAATGTGTATGATTTTACCAGTCAGATGATCCGGCATATCCAGAATATCCATTCACACGAATCAGATTTGATGCAACTAGCAGATTTGTTATTAGGAGCGGTATCTTATCGGCATCGTGGACTATCTGGAAATGTTGCCAAGGTGGCAATAATAAAGATTTTAGAAGAAAAGATGGGGCGGGATCTACTGCACTCAACGTCTCTTCGTGAGGAGAAGTTCAATCTGTTCCTTTTCACGCCACGGCAGGTGAAATGATGACAACCAAACCTGCGTGGTTGCCGGATCTGTTTCCGGTAAACCCTTGGACGGAAGAGACTTTTGACTTGCTCTACGCAATTTTCAGGAGGGACTTCATCGCAAGCCAGCCTTGCTACCGAGGATGGACGGTATGGTTTTTTCCGGAGAAAGCACTTGATAAAGAGTTAGTTTTTTGGCACTTGACATCACGAGATGATAAGGAAACCGGTAAGCGCTTGCCGGATTTGCGGCGCTCCGAGCGTTTGCCATGGGCAAGGCCAATGCTCGACAATGCAGATAAGCC
This sequence comes from Geobacteraceae bacterium, assembly GCA_049301475.1. GTDB lineage: Bacteria > Desulfobacterota > Desulfuromonadia > Geobacterales > Geobacteraceae > JBAQKZ01. The sequence goes on from JBAQKZ010000300.1 coordinate 9,088, forward strand.
GGAAGTACTTGATTGGGACTACGAAGAAGGGGACGGAACTATCAAAACCTATGTCTGGCTGAAGGATTATGATTACCTTACAATTCTTAAAAAATATCAGGATGGGAGAAGGCGTTTGATCACGTCTTTCTGGATTGATTATCAGAATACTCGAAGAAAGCTGGGAAAGAAGTACGAAAACCGAATTCGATAACCTGAAAAGAAAAAAGCCAACGCGAAACGTTGGCTCAGCTCCTTCTGCCGTTGGCAGATGAGATATTTATGACCCCCCTGACTACCCTTGCGGTAGAGCCACATGGGATATTATCATCAGGGGGGGACCTTTATGAATCACTATATTCATTCATATAGCAAATTCGGGACGAATGTCAATTTAATTCTCCTCGAGGGAAAGATGGCCTTTAACAAGGTTTAGGGATGACCAACTCCTACTCCGAAGACATACTCGTAGAACAGCCTGCAATAGCCCTCTTTAGTACGCTCGGATGTGAGGCGGTAAATTGTTTCTATGAAACCTTTGGACCATTCGGCTTCCTTGGTCGGGAAACGAGCGGGGCTTTCCGGATATGACGGGAAACTTCATCATCTTCGAAGAGAGTTACGGCAACCGAAGCGTATACGTAAAAGGAATGGTGATGTAATGTTCAGAGGCGCCTTATCCATATGGCAGCGGGATATGCTGGTGCTCAGGCGGAGTCTTTTTTCCGAGCTCCTTTCGGTGATCGCCTATCCGCTTACACTCTATCTGGCCTTCGGCATCGGACTCAAGGGGTACATCGCCGACGTTGGGGGGGTTCCCTACACCGTATTCATCGCGCCGGGTCTGATTTCCATGACCGCCGTTTCCGCCGCCTTCAATGAGAGCGCCTGGAGTATGTGGTTCCATCGCCGGGTGCAGCGGACTATCGAGGAGTACCGGGTCACTCCGATAACGGTCTACGATATCGTAATAGGCAAAATCATATCCGGTTTTTCCCAGGGGACCATCAAAGGGGTGGCGGTGGCGCTCGTCATCTTCCTCCTCACACCGTTCCGTTTTATCCCGGCCAACCTGCTTGCCTACCTTCTCTTCATCTTTCTCGGCTCCATGATTTTTTCCTGCATAGGCACCATCTGCGGCACCGTGATCGACAAGCCGGAAAACATCGGCCGTATGGAGGCGGTGGCCATTGTCCCGCTAATCTTTATGTCGGGCCTCTTCTTCCCCCTTTCCTCGTACCCCGCCAAGCTGATCCCCTTTATTCGGGCGCTCCCCACAACCGCCATCTTCGAGAGTGCGAGGCTTGCCTTGCTATATGGCGAGCTTCCGAGCGGACCGCTCATCCTCCTCATTGCCACGTCCGCAGCCGTCTTCGCAGCCGCGGTCTATACCTTCAACCGACGCATGTCGGAATAGCCTGCGGCGAAGTTGCGGCATTTTATCAGATGACATCGCGAGGCAACGAACAGAGGGATATATGTTATGATATATCCACACACGGCGGGCATGGGCATGGGGCATGGGGACGTTGTTAAGTGTGCGGCCGGGCAAGGTCGTGTAATTCAGCGGGTGGGAATCCCGCCCCGGAAGACAGGCCAACCACCGGGTAGCGAGTCCTTGGAGGCTGTATGGTAACATCCAGCTTTAAGCGTAGGACAGCGAGCAGATAGGCCGTAAGCCGCAAGGTTGAAGGGATTGAGCCTCGTAATCGTCGCGTT
>JBAQKZ010000301.1:0-5546 GCA_049301475.1 Geobacteraceae bacterium
GTTTCATAAATATATTTACGTTTTCCCGTTCGGGCCAAGCCCGTCTGAGGCCAGTATTCCCGGGGTTCTCACGGTTCGACAATCTCACCATGAGTAGTAATTGTTTTAACGAAACGCACTACTAGTAGATGGGAAAGCCCATCCCTTTCTATTCGTGAGCCAAGCTTTGCAAGTTCGCGATTAATTTTCTCCGTCATTGCCTCACAGGTTCTCTTTCCCTCGGTCAGCCTGACTACCCCGAGCGGAAGACTCATAGAAAGGAGCGGAGTTGCTCCATCGGCAATGGTATATTCCGTGCTCCCGCCTCCCACGTCAAAGAGGAGGAGATGACGGGGAACATCGTCGATGCCTGCCAGCACCCCGCGCAGGGTGAGCAGGGCTTCCCGGCGTCCGTCTATGACTTGTAGCGTGATGCCTGTTTTCCTGGCAATATCATCACAGAACTGTTTCCCGTTCACAGCGTCACGGACTGCGCTTGTTGCCACGGCATGCACCCTTTTAACGCCGTGGCTTCGTATATCCCCTGCAAATTCATTAAGCGCTGAAGCCGCACGGGTTGCCGCCTCCATGGAAATGCCCGCTTGTCTGGTAAAACCGCCGCCCAGTCTGGTTATCCGCTGCCCGAGCGCCAGCCGGATGACCCCTCCCCTCTCCGATTTTTTGCCTATCAGCAATCTGGCCGTATTAGTGCCAAGATCGATGGCTGCCTCCGGTTCTTGCATCAGCCAAGTTCTCCCTCTGTCTCCATTACGGTCAAGGCGTAGTCGGAAATTCTCCAGAAAGCGGCCACGATGTCGCTATACACCAAGGCGGCCGCAACTGTGCATTTGCCCCCGGTAAGCCGCTTGATATGATTGCTCTGTATGGACTCCTTCATCCGGAGCACTGTATTATTCAGCGAACGGGCCGTATCAAGCGTACTCTTCGATGGGGCATCAAGGGAATCAACCGCCAGATGGAGTATTTGCGCCACCTTTGACCCCAGCGACCTCAGTTCGGACATTGCGGCAGGTGAAAAAATGAGCTTATTCTCCTTTTTTAGGCGCAAATAATCAAGAATGGCCTCGCTCTGGTCCCCCATACGTTCGAGAGTGCTGACAGTCTGTAGCATAATGGGAATTCCCAGGGAAGTTTCCGCGGTTAGCGGCTGCCTGGAAAGCAAGACCAGAAAACCCGCAATGTCGCGCTGCAGGACATCCAGCACCTCTTCCTTCTGCTTGATGCGCAACGCTTTCTTGGCGTCAAATCGATGAAACTGCTCCACTACCTCGTCAAACATGGTACGCAGGATGTCGGCCATTCTCAGTATCTCGTTCCGTGCCTGTAGTAGCGCAATTGTGGGAGTGTTTACGACCCGCGTATCTATAAATTTGGAGCGTGGCTCGATATCTCCTCCGATTGCCCGGCCCGGCATGATAACGACTGCGGACCTTGCGAAGAACCCGATCAACGGAAGGAATAACAGGAGATTGAGAAAGCTGAAGACCGTATGTGCGTTGGCCAGATGCCGGGCGATATATGGGTTAATGCCGGTCATGGTATAATCCGCAACGCCGGGAGAGAGAAGGAGTACCAGCTTGAGAAACAGAGGGAAGAAGAGCAAGGCCATGCTGACGGCAAAAACGTTAATTACAAAATACAGCAATGCCGCCCGTTTGGCTGCAAGCGTTCCGTTGATTGCAGCAATGGCGGCAATCGAGGAGGCGCCAAGGACTTCACCTATAATCATCGCAACCGCCGCCTCGAAACCGAACAGACCGCTTCCCGCCAGGGCCAGCACGATGCCGACTGCCGCACTGCCCGACTGGACGAGGAAGGTCAGTAATGCGCCCAACAAGACCGACGATATACGCCAGGAAAAAAATCGTCCATGTATCCACTGAAATATGGCGTTACTCTGCAATGGAGCAAAGCCGCTCTCCATGATCCGCAGACCCAGAAATACAAGGCCGGCCCCAAGCAGGAGATTGCCGGCATAGACCCATCTCCTTCGCTTTCCGAAGAACTTTAACGAAACACCCAGGAAGATTGCAGGCAAGGCGAAGTGCGTAATCTTGAAGGCAATGAGCTGTATAGCCAGCGTCGTGCCTATGCCAGTGCCGAGCAGCACCGCCAGCGCCTGATACAGCGATATGAGGCCGGCGTTTACAAACCCGATGACCAATATTGAGGCGGCGCTGCTGGATTGAAGGAGAGAGGCTAGGCAGCTCCCCATGAGAGCTGCGGTGAGACGGTTTCCGGTGATTTTTTCAATGGAGCGGCGTAGTCGTTCCCCGGCAAGTTTCTGAAGACCGTCAGACATGGACTTCATGCCGAGGATGAAAAGACCAAGTCCTCCAAGCGCCTCCAAAATGGATGATAGAGGCATGGGAGTCATTCTCCACTAATAATAGTTGCCTGGGTCGGGTGAACCTTGTACTCGCTGGCAATCTCTGCCAGAGTCTTTGATTCCAACAGAGCGGCCAAGGCTACCTTGGCCTTAAATTCTGCGCTGTGACGTGTGCGATGTTGTGGCATTGAACCTCTCCTCTTTAGGTCGATTCATTGCTTATACACCTGTCTCAATATCCTGCGTCACTTCATGATGCAACTCTCTCCTTTAGTTCCTTTCCAACCTTGAAAAATGGCAGTTTTTTCGGATTGACCGCTATGGAATGACCGGTCTTGGGGTTTCTGCCTGTATACGCTTTATACTCTTTGACGACAAAACTCCCAAACCCGCGTATCTCGATTCGATCACCCGACACAAGGGCGCTGGTCATAGAATCGAAAACGGTATTCACTATCTCTTCTGCCTTCTTGAAAGATATGCTTTCTTTTTCCGCCAGAGCCTCAATCAGTTCGGACTTATTCATGTCAACCATCCTCCATTAACGCAATATTGACCGATTTAACGGCGTCTCCACACACATCCATCTAGTAGCATAAGTGCAGTTCCAGGTCAACAACACCCGTTCATGAATCGTTTAAAGAGATAGGCTGCCTCTTCCGTACGTCCCTGGCCTTCGAGCATGGGAATCAGCCGTTCAGCGGCGCTGCCTGCGACACTAGGAAAGGCTAGCGCTTCTCCATACTGATCCATTGCTTCAAGCTCCCGGCGTAGCATCAGCAAAACGTCACCCTTAAGAACCCTTGCCTGGTCCGGGAGAATATCCATGGCAATCATCTGGTTCAGAAGAGGAATGGCCTCATTGCCACAGTCGGTTTCGGCAAGCAACTGCACGAGTCCAAGGCAGCAAAGAGGGTTCATCTCATTCAAGGCATGTGCCCTGCGCAACAGTCTTTCACACTCCACAAGATCGCCCCTTCGATGAAAGATAAGCGCTGTTTCATAGAGAACAATATCATCTTCTTCGTGGGACAACAACTCTTTGAAAATATTGCATGCTGACACATCTTCACCATCATGGGCCAACATATACCCATGTGAAAACTTCTCTCCCAAACCGGCATATCGCACAGGAAGGTCCCCGGGGAGTGTGTGTATGAGTATTTCAAACCTATCCTCCGGGGACAACCCATCATCATCAGCAAGGCTATTCCCAGTGGTTTTTTCACCATTCCCGGAGCAGTCTACGCATGAATATTTATCATGCGCTGGAATATTCAACCGGTTAGGCGAAGCAAAGGCATTTTCCAGCATTTCCGCTTTTTCCCTGATAGTTACGTCTTCTACCAAGTCGTGGACAAGCGCAAGGTGCTCCCTGGCGTTTTCATGCTCCCCTCTCTCCAAAGCTTGCTCGGCTGCGGCAAGATTTATCTCTCCCAGTCTGTTGCCGGCTTCTTGCATTAGATACTCAATACAGGCAAATGTCGCCGCAAAATCGGTGCAGTCCCTTGGCAGACTCTGAAGGGCCTCCGCAAATTCGCCCCTGGCATCCGCATATCTTCCTTCCGAAAGATATCTCTCTCCCTTTTTCTTATAGTAAAGGTAATCCCTGTCGAACATTTTCCTGAACATCCCATTGCCTCACTGATTACTGAATTTGCTCTCCGTTCAACGGCTCAAGCAATGTTACACTTTCGATATGATAGGTTTGCGGAAACATATCCAACGGACGGCTCTTGACGACTTCATAACCGGAGTTTCTGAGATCGTTTAGGTCCCTAGCGAGAGTGGCCGGGTCGCAGGATACGTAGATAATGGCTCTGGGCTTCAAGAGCGGAATGTGCCGGACAACATCCATCGCCCCGGTTCTCGGAGGATCCATAATCACCACGTCGAAGGTTTTCCCCTTTGTTGCCATATCCTTGACGCCGGTGGCGACATCGCAACAGATAAAATCAGCATTCAGAACCCCATTGGCGACGGCATTGCGGGCAGCATCAGCTATAGAGGGAGGGTAATTCTCCATGCCTATGACCTTGGCGGCGCAAACAGCCAGCGGTATGGAAAAATTACCGTTGCCGCAAAAAAGATCCAGGAGCTTATCTTCGGGACCTGGCTTCGCCCAGTCGCAAACGGTGGAGATAAGTGACTGATTCTGCGGATAATTTACCTGGGAGAATCCGCCCCTGCTGAATGTAAGGGCCAATGGTGAACTACCGGGAAGCAGTTCCGCTGGAATCCGATAGCTCAGAAAATCCACTCCGGCTACCTTTACGATAGTCGATTTCCTGCCCCTCTGCAGGAATATACCGGAAACGGAAGCAATACATGCTCGGTTTTCCAGTAGATATTCGTGGAATTCACGATAATGACTCCCAATGTAGTGAAATATCGCAATCACTGCTCCATCATCACCCGCAGCCAGGTCAATCTGGGGTACCCTGGACAAATCCGGACAGGAGGCAAGGAGCGGCCTGATCTCAGTCAGCGCATGGTTAATTGCCGGGTGGGCGATTGCGCACTCTCCAGGGATGTCCACCACATAATGGGAGCCTGTACGGTAAAAACCGATCCGGAAGCTACCGCCTGAACAATGAAGCTTTACCTGAACTCTTGAACGATATCCATATGTTTCTACTGCACAAATTATTGATTCTACCCGTTCAACAGGAACCCTGGCCGAGCGCCAGAGCATTTCGGCGAAGATTTCCTGCTTGGCATCAAGCTGGGCAGGATACGTCAGATACTGCCAACTGCACCCGCCGCACTCACCAAATACCGGACAGGTAGGAACCGTTCGCAATGGCGAAGTCTCGAAAAGATCAATGAGCTCACCTTCCATATACGAGCGTTTATCGCGCTTTGTCCGAATTCCGCAGACATCCTGGGGAGCGGTAAACGGGACAAAACAGGCCTTCCCGTCAACGCGGCCAAAGCCTGCGCCGCCAAAAGACATTTTTTCAATACGTACTACTTGAGGCATTCAAGGCCTACCAGGAGAGAAAGAATCCTCTGAAACGGCATCGCGAGTAAACGTGCCATTGCTTTATTAAGATAATACGCCTCTCTTCCCTTTGTAAAGGGGTTTATGCCACGGTGAATATGTTCTATCATCTTTTTTGAGCAATAACATTGAGTTTCATTATTTACTGGTCAAACACCTTCAATACGAGTAGTATATGCCCCATCCTATTTGTACGGGAGGCGTTCTTCTGTT
>JBAQKZ010000302.1:0-20431 GCA_049301475.1 Geobacteraceae bacterium
GATTTTTCGCGTGCGCCGCAAAACAGGCCAGGCCCCGGCAGCACCCCTGCGGCGCAGCTTCATAATGCAGGTGATAAAAGGAATCTACATCGGGTCTACTCATTACCGCACCTCTCATTGGCCGACAGTGTGCGCTTTCCATGCCGGTCTTGACAGGAAAGGCTGTTAGCGTTCCACTAATTGATGTGCATTAAGCTGGATGGATAGGAAGGGGTAAGGATTAAAGGAAAGGATGAGAATCTACTCTGTTGCAAATTTATCACGTCGGATTTGCCGCTGTCAACGGATTCAGGCGCGACAGAATAAAGATCAATTGGTGGGCGGCGGCCCGCGAGTGGCCAATAAAAAAAAGGCGGGAAGATCTCCCGCCTTTCGAAACTGCATGAAGGTTTGTTGAAACTCAGATATCGAAATAGAGGGCGAACTCAAGGGGTACCGGACGCATCCGAACCGGGTTGACCTCTGCTTCCGTCTTGTACTCAATCCACTTTTCAATAACGTCGGAGGTGAAAACGTCTCCCTTGAGGAGGAACTCATGGTCTTCTTTGAGGCAATTAAGCGCCTCTTCCAGGCTGCCCGGAGCGGACGGAATGTCCTTCAACTCTTCGGGGGAGAGGCCATAGATATCCTTGTCCAGCGGCTGGCCAGGATCGATCTTGTTCTCGATACCGTCAAGACCGGCCATCAGCATAGCGGCAAAGGCAAGGTAGCCGTTTGCGGAAGGGTCAGGAGTGCGATACTCGATCCGCTTAGCCTTCGGATTGGACGAGAACATCGGAATTCTAAGTGCTGCGGAGCGGTTGCGGCTGGAGTAGGCCATGTTTACAGGCGCCTCGAAGCCGGGAACCAGGCGTTTGTAGGAGTTGGTGGTCGGGTTGGTGAAGGCGCAGAGCGCCTTGGCGTGCTTGATAATCCCGCCGATGTACCAGAGCGCCATCTGGGAAAGCCCGCCGTATTTGTCGCCGGCGAAAAGGTTGCTCCCATCTCTCCAGATAGACATATGGCAGTGCATGCCGGAACCGTTGTCTCCATATAGAGGCTTGGGCATAAAGGTTACTGTCTTGCCATTGCGGTAGGCGACGTTTTTGACGACGTATTTGAACCACTGCAGATCGTCAGCCATGGCGACAAGCGAGTTGAAGCGCATGTCGATTTCGGCCTGTCCGCCAGTGGCGACTTCGTGGTGCTGGCACTCGACGCGGATGCCGACCTTCTGGAGTTCCATTACCATCTCGTTTCGGAGATCGTTCTGGGAGTCGGTCGGAGATACCGGAAAGTACCCTTCCTTGTGTCTCGGCTTGTAGCCCAGGTTGGGGAATTCTTCGCGACCGGTGTTCCAGGCCCCTTCGGCGGAGTCCACAACGTAGAAAGACTGATTGGCGCTGGAGTCGTATCGGACGTCATCAAAAATGAAGAACTCAGCCTCAGGACCGAAGTAGGCGGTGTCGCCAATGCCGGTAGAGTTGAGGTAGGCCTCGGCCTTGCGGGCAATGTTGCGAGGATCGCGGGAATAATCTTCCTTTGTGATCGGATCAAAGATATTACAGATCAACGACAGGGTGGGAACTGCGGTGAACGGGTCCATTTTGGCGGTTGCCGGGTCGGGGATGATGATCATGTCCGAGGCATGAATCGGCTGCCAGCCACGAATGGAAGAGCCGTCAAAGCCTTGCCCCTCCTCGAAGGTGTCCTCGCCAAACTCGCTCATCGGCACCGAGAAATGCTGCCATATACCTACGAAATCCATGAACTTGAAATCGACCATCAATGCGCCGTTTTCCTCAGCAAACTCTACAACCTGTTTCGGTGTCATTAACACTACTCCTTTCAAAATTAAATATTCAGAGGCTTAAAGGGCGTCCTCACCTCTTTCGCCGGTTCTGATCCTGACTACTTCCTCGACAGGCGTGACAAAAATCTTGCCATCGCCAATTCGTCCGGTCTTGGCCGCTTGCGCGATGGTTTCAATAACCCTGTTCGCCATGTCATCGGCAACGATAATCTCAACCTTGATCTTGGGAATGAAATCCACTACGTATTCGGCTCCGCGATACAGCTCGGTGTGCCCCTTCTGTCGACCGAACCCCTTTACCTCGCTGACCGTAATCCCCTGCACTCCGACTTCATTTAGAGCCTCTTTAACTTCATCAAGCTTAAATGGTTTGATGATCGCTTCAACTTTCTTCAAGTCTCATTACCCCCACGCTTCTATTTAGAAAAAAGACCCACGAAATTATATCCACATAACCCGGGAAATACAAGGCCAATAAAACCACGTCATTGACCTGATAGCGTTGCAAATACTCTGCCCATCTTCGTATAACAAGTTTCGGCTGGAATCACAGATAGTTAGATAACGTTTTGACCCGATCAGGAAAAATTACCCTGAACCATCGCACAAATATTAGACAACTGGGCAAGGCGATTGCCCAAAAGAAAGGCAGTAGATGACAAAGGGGCGACTCTGATGTCAGACGAGCGTTTGCAAAATATCCAGGGTGATCCCGCAGAGGGTATCGACGATGAGGATGGGCCCCTTTAGCCTGTCCGCCGTATAACTGTTTGTTACCGCAAGCGCCGCGACCCCGGCTGCGGTGGCTGAAGCTATGCCGCCCGGTGTGTCTTCGATGGCAATGCAATTTTCGGCGCATATACTGCTGTCAGCAAACGCGCGGGAGAGGCGTTCAACCGCCAGGAGATAACTGGCGGGATCGGGCTTGCTTGCGGCGACATCCACCGCCGTTACAATAACGTCAAAGGCCGCTGCCAGGCCGAGCTGTTTCAGGATCGGGTTGATATCGGATGGGAGCGCCCCGCTGCAAAGGGCGATTGGAAGTTGCCCGGAGAGAGACCGGATCAACTCGACTGCGCCGGGATAGGCACTGACACCGTTGGCAATCCCCTCCTGGAAGGCCCGTGACTTCCGCTCGATAAGTTGATCAAGCTCGAAGACCGTGATAGAGCGCCCGCCCGCCTTGAACACCTCATGAAAGGCGTCCCGGTCATCGAATCCCATGTAATGGGCCACGTAATGCTCCCAGGAATAGCCGAGGCCCAAAGGCGTCAGAACCTGCTGGAAAGCCTTGTAGTGAAGCGGCTCCGTGTCTACGATGACGCCGTCAAAATCAAAGATGACTGCCGTAAGCATTGAAACCTCCTCGTACAGTCTTTAAGCTGCGTTTCATCCGCTGCCGCCAGGTCACCGCGCCATACACAAGCAGAGCGCCAATCGCATCAGCCAGCAGGTCACCCGCCTCCGCCTTGCGGGTCGTGGTGAACAGCCACTGGGCCGCCTCCATCAAGGCCCCTAACAATATCGCAAGGAAGGTGACTGCGCCCGCATGTCGCCGCAGGTCAGGCATGGGGCCAGGCATTGCCAGAAAACACAGCAGGGTCAGGAGAGCGTACGCAGCTCCGTGCTGCAGCTTGTCCCAGCCTAAGAAGGGAGCGTTGATAACAGGGGGCGATGGTATGAGAGATAGCCAGACGATGAGCGCTCCCCATACTATGAACAGCAGCCACCTGGGAAGCAGGAAACGTTTTTCGTTGTAATCCAAGAGGCACCGCCAAAGTAAAACGGCCTCTTCCACGGATTCCGCAGAAGAGGCGTAATTACCAACCTAAAAGCCTGCACTTGTTTTTTTTTTTGGCTGGGGTGCGAGGATTCGAACCTCGGATGACGGAGTCAGAGTCCGTTGCCTTACCGCTTGGCGACACCCCATCAGGACGCTGTTATACCAATTCCACAATCACTACACCAGTGCAGCCCCGGCCTCGATGGCCTTGATATTGGCCGGAATAAATCTGTGATTACGTTCAGGAAGCGCATCTTTCAGCGCCTCCGTCAGGGAAGCCTGGGAAACGGCGCCGGTCTTGGCGGCATATGCCCCAACTGCCACCATGTTAAGCATTTGTGGGTCACCAAGGCCAATGGCGATCTCATTCATGGGGATGCAGATGATCTCTATGTCGTCCCTAACGAAATGCTCAACGCTAACCAGGGACGCATTAACGAAGCATATCCCACCAGGCTTCACACGGGAGCCATACCTGTCCAGCGAGGTCTGGTTCATCATTATTGAGACAGACGGATTGCCGATTACCGGAGAACCCACGTCGCCATCGGCAATAACCACAGTGCACATGGCGGCGCCGCCGCGCTTCTCCACGCCATACGCCGGGAAAAAAGAGACATTCTTTCCCTCGATTATGGCGGCATAGGCAAGGAGATTACCGGCCAAGAGCACCCCTTGGCCACCGAAACCTGCTATAAAGAGATCATATCGCATAAAAACAGCCTTGCCTTTTCACCTTTCACAGGTTTGCATTATTTTTAAATACGCCCAACTTGAAATAGTCGCACATTTCCGTGCCAACCCGCTCGTTGGCCGCCAGGGGGGACATCCCCCAGTTTGTGGGACAGGACGACAGCACCTCGACAAAGGCAAACCCCTTCCCTTCCACCTGATAACTAAATGCCTTGTTGATCTGCTTCTTGGCATCCATCAGATTCTTGGGGTTATTCACCGCCACCCGTGCCGAAAATGCCACCCCATCAAGCTGGGAAAGCAACTCGGTGACCCTGATTGGGGCACCGTCCTTTGACTGGTTTCTGCCATAGGGGGAGGTTGTGGTCTTCTGGCCTACAAGTGTCGTTGGGGCCATCTGCCCGCCGGTCATGCCATAAGTGGTATTATTTACAAAAATTACGGTAATGTCTTCGCCACGGTTGGCGGCGTGGATTATCTCTGCTGTGCCTATGGCCGCCAGGTCGCCATCTCCCTGATAGGTAAAGACAAAACTGTCAGGGCGGGCCCTTTTCACACCCGTTGCCGCCGCAGGGGCCCGGCCGTGAGGCGCCTCCAGCACATCAACATCAAAATAGTTATAGAGCAGTACCGAGCATCCCACCGCCGCCACACCGATGGCCCGGCCCTGAACGCCGTGGCTATCCAGCGCCTCCGCCACAAGCCGATGAATTGTGCCATGGTGACAACCGGGACAGAAATGGGTCTGAACATCCTTCAAGCTTAACGGTCTGTTAAAAACCTGCCGCATATAAACCTCGGGGACCAGGGATCAGGGAATGGGGATCAGGAAAATCAATATCCGGTTTTTTGCCGATCCCTATTCCCGGTTACTGGTCAATAGTATTTCTTGATCTGCTCCAGAAGCTCTTCAGGGGTCGGCAAAGACCCTGCGCCCGATGGCCGACCATAGAAGAAAACCTCCGCATCCTTTGCGACAGACAACCGGACATCCTCCACCATCTGACCGGTGTTTAGCTCAATGTCCAGAACCTTCTTGCAACTCCGGGTCGCCTCCAGGAAGGCCCTCTCAGGAAAGGGGAAAAGGGTGATGGGTCGTAAAAGACCCACCGCTAGCCCCTCGGCCCTGGCCTGAATGATGGCGGTCTTGGCGATGCGCGCGGCAGAGCCGAAGGCGGCAATCAAAAGTTTTGCGTCACCGGTCTCAAAAGCCTCCCATCGGCACTCTTTCCCCTTCATTTCAGAGTACTTACGGTGCAGCTTCCAGTTATGCGCCTCCAGTTCACCTTCACCTAGATATAGCGTCTTGAGCACCCGCTGTTCAGCATTTCCTTTGCCGCGCAATACCCACTCCTTTGCCGGAAGCTCAACATCCGGCCGCGGATTGGGCGTAAGCGATTCCTTCATCTGGCCTATAACTGCGTCCCCCAGGACCATCACAGGCGACCGGTAGATGTCCGCCAGGTCAAAGGCCAGCATTGTTAGATCGTACATTTCCTGCACCGACGCAGGCGCCAGCACCAGGATGTGATAGCCACCATGTCCGCCTCCCTTGACCGCCTGAAAATAGTCGGCTTGGGAAGCGTCAATGCCGCCAAGTCCGGGCGCGGACCGGGAAATATTAACGATGACGCCGGGAAGCTCCAGACTGGCCATGTAGGATATCCCTTCCTGCTTGAGGGATATGCCGGGGCTGGACGATGAAGTCATGGCCCGCGCGCCGGTAGCGGATGCGCCGAGAAGCATGTTGATGGAAGCTATCTCGCTTTCCGCCTGAATGAACTCGCCATTCAGCTTTGGCAATTCGCGTGAGAGATATTCCGGAATGTCACTTTGGGGGGTGATGGGATATCCGAAATAGCAGCGGCATCCGGCTTCGATAGCGGCCATCGCCACCGCCTCATTACCCTTTACAAACAAACGTTTGCTCAAACCCACCTCCAACAGGAAAGTTCGTAGATTATAATTCGGCAGGATAAAACTTTATTTAAAGACCTTTATTGCAACATCAGGGCACATCTCAGCACAAAGGGCGCACCCCGTGCATTTATCTTCCGATGAAAAACAGGCCGGGGTATAGCCTTGCTGATTGATTTTATCGCTAAGCGTTATCAACTTCTTGGCACAGGCAACTGCACACAAACCACATCCCTTGCATCTTGACTCATCGATCTCAATTCGTGGCATGATTGACAATCCTTTTATGTTTACCATAACGACAATAATGTCCTTGTCATTTGAAAACTAGCAAATATTCTCCCTTAAAGTCAATGCTTATTATTCTTAGTATTATTACATTTTATTCTTGATTTTGTTTTGCAATACAGTTAAACATAGTTACAAGCAATAAATTTCTCTCATTATCAAAGGAGGATTAACAGATGGCTTCATCATTATTGGAACTGACTGCCAACATTGTATCTTCGCATGCCTCTATGTCAGAGATGACCAGAGAAGAATTGCTGCAAGAGATTCAGAATGTACATGCTGCCTTACTGAAGCTGGAAGAAGCCATTGGAGAAACTGCCGGACGCGGCGAGTTAAAAGCCCCGGTAATAACCTTGAAAAAGGCCTTCCAGCCCGACCAGGTGATCTGCATGATCTGCGGCAAGGGAGGCATGAAGACCCTTACCCGGCACCTCGCCAAGGAGCATGGCCTCAAGCCTGGCGCCTATCGGAAGCAATACGGCATTCCGCGCGCACAGTCCCTTACCGCCAAGAACTTTTCCGATGCGCGTCGAAAAATGGCCCTGGACCGCGGATTGGCGGAAAACCTCGCCAAAGCCAGGGCAATAAAAGCCGCCAATCTCAAGGCCGCAAAGCCGCAGCCGGAAATGGCAGGCAAGCCGGTCAAGACAGCCAAACCAGTAAAAACTGGAAAACCGGTCAAGGCCAAGGCAGCGCCCAAGGCGAAAAAGGCCTGATGCACTTTAGTTGCTGCATAAAGTATTTATAGGAAATGAGACAGATGACCCCACACCATACTATGGTTAATGACTACATGGCTCATGGTTTCTGCTTTTCATGGGAGCCTGGTTTAGTCTGGCTTCATGTGGTTTCCGACATAGTAACCGGCGCATCTTATTACGCAATTACTTTTGCCATGTTCTACTTCGCGTTCAAGCGGCGCGATCTCCCCTTTTACAGTATCTTCATCCTGTTCGCGACGTTCGTAGTGGCCTGCGGCACTACCCATTTCTTTGCAGCCTACACAATATTCAATCCCATTTACTGGCAAGAAGGTGCTGTCAAGGCATTTACCGCAATTATCTCCGCAGCTTCCGCACTTTTATTTATCCCGTTACTCCCCAAAGCCATCGCGTTGCCGAGCCTGAACAAGGCCCTCGAAGAAATAGAAGATTTGAATTGTACTCTGGAGAAACAGGTGGTGGACCTGCGTGAATCCGCCTATCGCCTGCAACTGGCGGTGGCCTCCGGACACCTTGGTATTTGGGACTGGGATTTCAAGTCGAAAATTTTCGTGTGGGACGATCGGATGCTTGAACTCCACGGCATTACACGTGATTCATTCCAGGGGGATATTGAAACCTGGCAAAAAAGGGTGCATCCCGACGACCTCGATAGATCCAAGGAAGAAATCATGGCCGCCATCAAAGGAAAGAAGGGGTACGACAGTGAATACCGTACAGTGCATCCCAACGGGGAGATCAAGGTGATCAAGACGGAAGGCCTTGTCATCCGGGATGCAGACGGCAGCGCCGTGCGGATGATCGGCTTGTGCCGCGACATTACCGAGCACAGGCTTCTTGAGGAACAACTTCGCCAGTCTCAGAAGCTGGAATCCATCGGTCGGCTGGCCGGCGGCGTCGCGCATGATTTCAACAACATACTCACGGTCATCATGGGGTATGCGGAAATAAGCGTGCTCCAACTGCCGGAAGGAGACCCCGTTAAGAAGAATTTGCAGGAGATAGTTAAGGCGGCAAACCGCTCCAGGGAAATTACCCGCCAACTGCTCGCCTACTCACGGCAACAGGTCATTTCGCCCAAGTTGGTTGACCTGAATGCCCTGGTTATGGAGACGGAGAAAACGCTTTCACGGCTCATCGGAGAGGACATTATCCTCCGTTTCAATCCAGGAAATAATCTCTGGATGGTAAAGATAGATCCCTCGCAATTCAGTCAGATACTTATGAACCTGGCCATAAACGCCCGTGACGCCATGGTCAGGGGTGGCAATTTGGACATTACCACTGCCAACACTCATCTCGATGAACTCTATTTTAAGAAATATCTTGATGTCAAGCCTGGCGACTATGTCCAGCTAACGGTCAGCGATAACGGAGATGGCATGGACAGGGCAACACTTCAACATATCTTCGAACCCTTTTTCACCACCAAGGAAGTTGGTAAAGGAACAGGGCTCGGCCTTGCCACTGTTTATGGTGTCGTCAAACAGAACAACGGGTTTATTGACGTGTATAGCGAACCAGGCCACGGGACGACGTTCAAGCTGTTTTTCCCCCGCATTGCGGAAGTGTGCACACCAGAGTCGATACCGAACCAAGAGATCGTCAGGTCTTCCGCAATAGTGCTCCTTGTTGAAGACGATGATGCAGTCCGCCAGCTTACAGCACACATGCTGGAAATGACTGGCTACACTGTGCTGCTGGCGGAAACTCCTCAAGCTGCTCTGACGATCTGCGAGAAGAGCGATACCTGTATCGATATTATTCTGACCGACGTGATAATGCCGGGGATGAGCGGCAAGGCGATGCAGGAGAAAATCAATGCCATTCGACCGGGGCTCAAGGTGCTGTTCATGTCTGGCTACACATCGGATATCATAGCCCAACGTGGGGTGCTGGCCGAGGGTGTGCACTTCATACAGAAACCTTTTAACATGAACACCCTTAACGCAAAAATTCAGGAGACCTTATTCCCGGATGGCCCCGAAGACAGGACGACCTGCGGGAAATGAAGAGATAGAATGTCTCCCAAAGCCCACGCTCCCCCCTGCGCGCCGTGTCTCTTTCTTCATTGGTTCGCTCTTCACGCGCTTGCTGTAGTTTATCATCTCCAATGCTTTAAAGCTTGATGCTCCAACGATAACAGGCTGAGGTAAACGCAATTCCTCACCGGTAGCGGTGACAGAGCAATTCAAGCTTGCATTTTCAGGAGATTATTTGTAGAGTGTTGCAGTTGGGGTAATTCTTAAATAAGGGAAAGCTGTTACAGAAGGAGCTTATATGAGTAAGGAAGAAGCCATTGAGGTTGAGGGCACGGTCGTAGAGCCGCTGCCCAATGCAATGTTCAGGGTCAAACTGGAAAACGAACATGTCGTGCTGGCCCACATTTCAGGCAAGATGCGGAAATATTTCATCAAGATTCTCCCCGGCGACAAGGTGACAGTGGAACTTTCTCCGTATGACCTCACCAGAGGGCGCATCACCTATCGCGTCAAGTAACCCGCCTTAAGATTCCGCCGGCGGCCGGAAAACCGCCGCTGCAATCTATCTCACGCCATGTGGGTGCCCGCCTGTATTACCCAAGCAACTCGAAATTATTTCCCTACTCCAGGTTGTCCTCGATCCTTATCAGGTTGCTCTTCTCCCTGATGATAGCGAGGGGGTCGATCTCATCCAGTGCCTTGCGCACATTCGTTTCTCCTGCTTCATGTGTCATTATGACAATGGGCACCGCTTCACCTGTGCTTCTACCCTTCTGTATCATCGACTCAATGCTGATTCCGTGCTGACCGAGCGCCCCGGATATCTTGGCCAGCACCCCCGGTTTGTCGTTCACGCTGAAACGGATGTAGTACTTGCTCTCGATCTCACCAATCGGCTTGATGCCCAGAGCCTTCACATGACCGTCCAGGTAGCCGAGCGGCGCGCAGCGCCTGGATATCCCGGCCACGAGGTTGCGGGCGATATCGAGCAGGTCGCCCACTACGGCGCTGGCGGTCGACTCCATCCCCGCTCCCCTACCGTACAGCATGACCGGACCTACAAAATCGCCTGTCAGTCGAATGGCGTTGAAGGCGCCGTCCACATCGGCCAGAGGATGGTTGACCGGGATCATGGTAGGATGGACGCGGGCCTCGATACGGTCGCCATCCCGCTTGCCGATGGCGAGCAGCTTGATTTTGTAGCCGAAATCACGTGCAAAGTTGATATCAATGGCGGAGATGGAGCTGATTCCTTCCGTGTGGATATCCCTGAATGCAACAGTGGAGCCAAAGCAGAGCGACAGCAGTATGGAAAGCTTGTGAGCGGTGTCTATCCCTTCGATGTCCAGGGTCGGGTCCGCCTCGGCGTACCCAAGCTGCTGGGCCTTCTTCAGCGCCTCGCTGAAATCGGTCCCCTCCTGTGTCATTTTGGAGAGAATATAGTTGCAGGTGCCGTTCAAGATGCCCATCACCGTAGTGAAGTTGTTCCCCGCCATGTTCCCCTTGATGGCCGACAGGATAGGGATCCCGCCGCCAACCGCAGCTTCGTAGAGGACTTCCACCCCGTGCCTGGCCGCAGCCGCGTAAATTTCCTCGCCGTGAAGCGCAAGCAGCGCCTTGTTGGCGGTGACCAGATGCTTGCCGTTCTCTATGGCCTTGAGCACAAACCGCCTGGCCGGGTCACATCCGCCGATAAGCTCTATTACAATGGCTATTTCCGGGTCGTTCAGCAGTTCATCGGCGCTGGTGGTCAATACTTCCGGCGAAACGGCCACCCCACGGTCCCTGGTTATGTCCAGATCGGCAATCCGCTTCAGGATGAGTCGCGCACCCAGCTTTTCCTCGATGAGAGGCCCGTTTTTATCCAACAGTTTGACTACGCCGGTTCCAACAGTGCCGAAACCGAGCAATCCAACCTTTATCGCGTTCATAATACCTCGCAAAAAAAATCATTTTTCATGTAGGGGCGTCGCTTGCTGCGCCCCAAAGCGGGCAGGAATCTACTTTTCCGGCAAGGGGGCCGCGATTTCGTCAAGTATGCCGTTGACAAAGGCCGGGGAATCCCCGGTTCCAAACTTTCTGGCTACTTCGATCGCCTCGTTGATGGTGACGTTTTTCGGAATACCGGGACAGAAGAGGAGTTCATAGACCGCCATACGCAGGATGCCAAGGTCAACCCTGGCCATTCTGGAGAGCGTCCAGTTCTTGGAACTGGCCTCGATCCGTTGATCGATGACGGAGCGGTGTTCAGCGACCCCGGCAACCAGTTCTTCCGCGAATTGTATTGCGGCGCCCGGCGCACGGAGATTTTCGCGTAGCAACCGGAGTGAGCCGGACGCTTCCCCGGGATTTACATCGAGCGCATAGAGGGCTTGCAGCGCCAGTTCCCGCCCTCCCCTGCGGTTTCCCACTATTTGAACCCCTTGCAAAGGTTGACAGTCTCTATCGCTGTTATGGCCGCCTCGAATCCCTTGTTGCCGGCCTTGGAGCCGGCCCGCTCGACCGCCTGCTCTATGCTGTCGGTAGTAAGCACTCCGAAGGCGATGGGCATCCCGGATTTGAGGGATACCTGGGCAATCCCTTTGGCAACCTCCGAGGAAACGTACTCGAAATGCGGGGTAGCCCCCCGAATCACGGCGCCGACGCAGACCAGGGCGTCGTACTTGCCATTGGCCGCCATTTTCTGGGCGACGAGCGGTATCTCGAATGAGCCCGGAACCCTTGCCACATCGATATCGGTCTCCTTCGCACCGTGGCGGATAAGGGCATCAATCGCCCCCTCCAGCAGCCGCTCCGAGATGAAGCTGTTGAAGCGGCTGACGACAATGCCGAATTTCAGCCCCTTGGCGTCAAGATTACCTTCAATGAACCTGGGCATATCTACCTCCTGTTTAAATGCTTATATTAGTACTATTTAAAAAATCAGGAGCGCTGATTTTCCTTGTCCCTATAAATTTTCCATCAGGTGCCCCAGTTTCTCTCTTTTGGTTTGCAAATATTTAAGGTTGCTCCCGGTAGGCTCGGCCTCTATGGGAACCCGTTCCACAATATTCATTCCGTAGCCCGCAAGCCCCACCAACTTCTTGGGGTTATTGGTCATGAGCCGAATATTCCTTACCCCAAGGTTTGCGAGTATCTGCGCGCCGATGCCGTAGTCGCGCAGGTCGGCCTTGAAGCCCAGCTCCAGGTTGGCCTCCACCGTATCCTTCCCCTGGTCCTGCAAGGCATATGCTTTCAGCTTGTTGATCAGACCGATGCCACGCCCCTCTTGCCGCATATATACGAGAACTCCCTTTCCCTCCTTGGCGATCATCGCCATGGCGGCATGCAACTGGTCGGCGCAATCACAGCGGCAACTGCCAAAGACATCGCCGGTCAGGCATTCGGAATGGACCCGGACCAGTATCGGCTCATCTCCATTGATCTCTCCCTTGACGAGAGCCAGATGCTCCATCTTGTCCACATCATTTTCAAAGGCTATGGCGCGGAAGTCGCCGCCGTAAGTAGTGGGAAGCACAACGTCGGTGACCCGCCGCACAAGCGATTCATGCTTCAGCCGGTAGGCGACCAGGTCGGCTATGGTGCATATCTTCAGGCCGTGCTCCCTGGCGAACTTCTTCAACTGTGGCAGACGGGCCATACTTCCGTCATCATTCATGATTTCGCAGATAACCGCCGCCGGTCTCAAGCCCGCCAACCGCGCCATATCCACAGACCCTTCTGTCTGGCCGGCGCGCACCAGCACCCCCCCAGCCTTAGCCCGTAGCGGAAAAACATGTCCGGGCCGGGCAAGATCTTCCGGTTTGCAGTCATCGGCCACGGCAGTGAGGACGGTGTGTGCGCGGTCGGCAGCAGAGATACCAGTGGTCACCCCCTTTTTCGCTTCAATTGAAACGGTGAACGCCGTGCCGAATGAGGAGGTGTTAGTGGAAACCATTAGCGGTAGCCGCAGTTTGTCGCACTTATCGTTGGTCAGGGTGAGGCAGATGAGTCCTCTGCCATGCTTGGCCATGAAGTTGATCGCCTCGGGGGTGATCACCTCCGCAGCCATGGTCAGGTCCCCTTCGTTCTCGCGGTCCTCATCGTCAACAAGGATTACCATCTTGCCCTGCCGAAAATCCTCTATGGCGTCTTCTATCTTTGAAACAGACATTTATAACATTCTCCCAGCGTAAAAAATCAATAATCAATCGGTTTTATCTCACACAAAGCCGTTTTTGGCAAGCAGTTCCAGCGTCAGCCCACCATTACCCTCTTGCTTTCCCGACAGGAGGCTTTCCACATACTTTCCCAGGATGTCGGTTTCTATATTCACAAGGTCGCCGGAGCGCTTGAGCGCCAGAGTGGTCCTGGCCGCCGTATGAGGGATGATATTTACGGTAAAACTCTCTCTCTCCACCGTATTGACCGTAAGACTGATGCCGTCGATGGCAACCGACCCCTTTTCCACCAGATAACGCACGGCATGCGGGGGAAGCCGGAAGGTGAAGGCGATATTGCCGCTCGTCTCGCTCCGCTCAACAATCGTTGCGACACAGTCCACATGACCTGCCACGATGTGTCCGCCAAGCCGGTCTGACAGGCGCATGGCACGCTCAAGATTTACCGGCATACCGGCGCTAAATGCGCAGAACGTGCTCCGCTCCAGGGTTTCCGGTGAAACGTCGAAGGTAAGGGTTTCCCTCCCCTGCGCCACGACAGTCAGGCAAACACCGTTCACGGCGACTGAATCGCCAGGACGGATATCATCCTGCGGGAGATCCGTGGCTACAGCCAACCGTCCCGCACTCCCTAAACGCTCCAGGCGCAGTGCTTTGCCGACAGTTTCAATCAAACCGGTAAACATTTATCCTCCGCGTATGCTTCAATCAGAATATCCGAATCAAAGCGTCTGACCCGTATATCCCTCAACCTGACTGCATCCGACAGAGATGCGGCGCCCTGGCCGGTAAAGAGCCCAATGCCGTCGCCGCCGATAAGCTTCGGCGCGTAGAAGAGCAGGAATTTATCAATCAAGCCGAGCCGCAGAAACTCGCCGGCAAGGGTAGCCCCTCCTTCCAGAATGAGTGACTGGACGCCCATCTTCCCCAACCTGTCGAGGAGATCATGAAGATCGACACGGCCGTTATGGATGGAGCAATGAATAACCTCTGCTCCCATATCTTCCAGTTCCCGGATGCGGGGAGAATCACGGAGGGTAGTGGCTATAATGGTACGGGCATTGGATACGGCACTGAGCACCCGCGCCTCGGCTGGAATTCTGAGGCCGCTGTCCAGAACCACCCGCAGGGGATCACGACTGCCTGGAAACCTGGCGGTAAGTTGCGGGTCATCGGCGACGACAGTCCCTATTCCCACCATCACAGCATCAACCATAGCTCTAACTTTATGCACATAATGTCTTGATTTATAACTGGTAATCCATTTGGAGTTGCCGCTTGTTGTGGCGGTCTTGCCGTCCAGGGTAAGGGCGCTCTTAAATATCACAAACGGGCGGCCTGTGGTGATATGTTTTATGAACGGTTCATTAAGACGGTGACAGTCGTCTTCCAGGATACCCGACGTAACCGCGATACCGGCTGCGGTAAGCCGCGCCAATCCCTGGCCTCTGACCTTCGGATTGGGGTCCACAATGCCTGCGAAAACGCGCGCCACACCCGCTTCCACAAGGGCGTCAGCGCAGGGAGGTGTGCGTCCGGTGTGTGCGCAGGGCTCCAGGTTCACATAGACGTCCGCGCCTCTTGCAAGGTCGCCCGCCTGTTTCAGAGCGTGCGCCTCGGCATGGGGAGCGCCTGCCCGCCGGTGCCAGCCTTCGCCGACAATCACCCCGTCTTTGACAATGATGCAGCCAACCGCCGGGTTCGGCGCAGTCTTTCCTATACCTTTACGGGCAAGGACTATGGCGCGGCGCATGAATTTTTCGTTGTTGTCAGGCAATTTCATCTCAATCGGCGGCTATTTTTTGAGCAGGTCCTGAAGTTCCGCCATGAACTCGTTTATATCCTTGAACGAGCGGTAGACCGAGGCGAATCGGACATAGGCTACCTGGTCGATATCGTGTAACTCATTCATCACCCATTCTCCGATGGTTGTGCTCGGCACCTCCCGCTCTCCCCATTCCTGCAGCCGTGCCTCCAGTCGATCCACCAGCCGTTCTATGGTTTCCGTGGAAACCGGCCGCTTTTCGCTGGCCTTCTGAATCCCTGCGATGACCTTCAGGCGATCGAACGGTTCGCGACGGCTGTCCTTTTTGGTCACCAGAGGAAGCATCTCCTCCACACGCTCGTGGGTGGTAAAGCGCTTGCCGCACAATTCACATTCGCGGCGCCTACGGATGGTCGTTCCCCCCTTGTCAGGCCGGGAATCAACCACCCTGCTGTCAGGTGATGTACAGAAG
Source organism: Geobacteraceae bacterium (assembly GCA_049301475.1). Classification (GTDB taxonomy): domain Bacteria; phylum Desulfobacterota; class Desulfuromonadia; order Geobacterales; family Geobacteraceae; genus JBAQKZ01. The sequence continues at coordinate 15,578 of JBAQKZ010000302.1, forward strand.
GGGCACTTCATTGCAGCACCTCATTGACTTTGGCGTTCTTTCAAAACTACTGCAGAGCCGGCAAATTTCTCCACCTGAACCCCGGACTCCTGAATCATCTCAGCCGCCAGCTGGTCCGCATACCCTTCCGCGTAGACAACACGCCTGATGCCGGCGTTGATGAGTATCTTCGAGCAGATAATGCAAGGCATGGTAGTGCAGTAGAGGATTGCGCCGTCAATACTGATCCCGTGCTTGGCGGCCTGAATGACGGCGTTTTGTTCGGCATGCAGTCCGCGACAAAGCTCATGTCGTTCGCCGGACGGGATATGGAGCTTTTCCCGCAGGCACCCGACGTCAAGACAGTGGGCCACGCCTGATGGCGCGCCGTTGTAGCCGGTGGCGAGGATATTCTTCTCCTTCACCACCACCGCACCCACCTGTCGGCGAAGGCAGGTGGAACGCCTGGCCACGAGGTGGGTGATTTCCATGAAATATTCATCCCAGTCGGGACGGGACATATCGGGCCTCCACAAGTCAACTTCGACTCAACTTACCCCATACGGCGCTAAAAGTCAAAAAGTCAGGTGGGTTACAGTTATTCCTCGCCTATCGTACGCATCTGCTTTTTCCGAGACAGCAGTCGTTTCTCGGTCAGCCGCCGCTCTTTTGCCCCTTTTGGTACGCCTGTAGGGACACGTTTCTTTGCTTTCCGCGCGAGCCTCTCAAGCGTCTGCCCCAGTCTCTTCATGGCAACTTCCCGGTTCTGCACCTGGGAGCGGGATTCGGATGCCTGCGCCACCAGGCCGGTCGGGAGGTGTCTGACACGCACTGCCGAATCGGTAGTGTTGCGGTGCTGCCCCCCCGGCCCGGAGGCGCGGTAAAACTCAACCTTTACATCTGACTCTTTGATTTCTATGCCCATTTAGTTTTCCATACTTAAGTCGGCAAGCTACTAATCCTGAGTTGAAATTGACAAAGTCCGCCTGTTAATGCCGTCGAACTCGGCTAAAATCGAGAGACTTTTCTGTACTTCCATCTGTAATTGTGCTCTAATGCTTCGCATTGTTCATCAGCAGAGTACTCCATTTTTGTAAGCATGCAGCGAGACCAATCAATGAGTAACTACGGACCAAACTGGCCCTGGGATTACAACAACATTCCGAACGTGGAAGCCAGAAAACTTTTTGCTCTGGGTGAAGAAGCACTGGGAAAGGGGGACCATCTCGCGGCACTCTCTCTCTTCGAGAAAGCGGTTCGACTGGAGTGCCACCCGGCCCACTGCTCTTTCATGGCAGTTTGTATTGCCAGGGAACGTGGCCAGTACACCAAGGCTATCGACATCTGCCGGAGTGCACTGAAAATGGAGCCGGGAAACTCCCTGCACTACTTAAATCTCGGCAGGGTCAATCTTCTCATGGGAAACAAGGATGAGGCAATCCGGAATTTCAGGGAAGGGCTGAATATTGAGCGGAGTCCCCGTATTATTGAGGAACTCAACCTACTGGGGATCAGACGGCCACCGGTTATCCATTTCTTGAAAAGGGAAAATCCGATAAACAAGTTGCTCGGCATAGTCCTAAGAAGGATTGGGCTCAGATAAGGGGTATCTCATCCTCTCATCATTGCCAGGAAGTCGAGAGGCACAACAGAATCAGTACGGCCCGACATTGCCACCACGAGGGCCTCCCCTTGCAAAACAGCGAGTGCTCCCTTTTCATGGCTCCTGTTAAATGGTGGGGGCGGGGGGCCACGATCCCCCACGTTTTGCAACACCGGGTTTTGAGTCCGGCGCGTCTACCAATTCCGCCACGCCCCCAATTAATTGAATTGCGGCCATTAATTATTATTATTTCTTTGTAAAACCCCGCCCGCTATATATGCTGTTTTGTTAGCGCCCCCACTGGGTTCAGTGTGTCTGCCAATTTAACCACTCTGGCAAAGCGTTTTTTATTATAGTCGAATGCTGAAGGGCCGGTCAAGCAAGAAATCCGGCACGGGTTGCTTGCAGGGCTTTGCCGAAGTTGACAACAACTGCCGGTAAATACTAACCATCTCTTGTCTAGTTGACTTTTTAACGATGCTCACATCACTTTTACGCGACCATGCTCTTCTGCAGGCAAATGCCTTGACAAGCCGCAAGGCATGAAAGTATATATTAGTTTCCATCCGGAAACTTGAGGATGAAGTACTGATATAAGCATCTAAACCATTTGACAAAAGCATTAAGCATCCAGTGTCGGAGTAACCCACGTGGTTTGGAAAGCTATCGGCATATTCGACTCCGGAGTCGGCGGACTGACGGTCCTGAAGGAGATTATCAAGGTCCTTCCCCAGGAGGATACCATTTACCTTGGTGATACGGCCCGGGTCCCATACGGCACGAAGTCGCCGGAAACCGTCACCCGCTATGCGCGGCAGATCGCCACATTCCTGGTAAGTCGTGACATAAAGATGCTTGTTGTGGCTTGCAATACCGCGTCAGCCGTTTCTCTCGATTACCTGAAAGATGAGTTCCCCATTCCCATAGTAGGGGTGATCGAGCCGGGCGCCCGACGCGCTGCATCGGTTACCAGGAGCGGCAAGGTTGGGGTCATCGGCACCGAAGGGACTATAAGGAGCAGCGCCTATGCCAAGGCGATAAAGCGGATGAACCCCGAAGTGGAGGTAATCACCCGCGCCTGTCCGCTGTTCGTGCCGCTTGCCGAGGAAGGATGGGTGGACAACGATGTGGCCCGGCTCACCGCCCGCACCTACCTGACCGGACTGAAGGAAGAAGGGGTGGACACGCTGGTGCTCGGATGCACCCACTATCCGTTGTTGAAAGGGGTTATTTCCGAGGTGATGGGGGAAGGGGTGCAACTGGTTGATTCCGCAGCGGAGACCGCTCGCACTGTGGCCGAGATACTCCGTAACTGCGGAGTGCTGCGCCCTGCAGCGGAAAAGGGTAACAACCATTACTTCGTCACCGATCTGCCCGCAGGCTTCATTCGGGTCGGGAACAGGTTTCTCGGCGGGCGGCTGGGGGATGTGTACCAAGTGAGTCTTGAGGACGAGGCGGGGGTTTGGGACGGGCATGAAGAGAGTTAAACCGGTCCGCCGGGCGCGTACGTTCGTACTGATTGCTTTCGTGATCTTTGCCGCGGCACTGGGGGCGCTTTTTCTCGACAAATTCGAGTCGAGTCGGCTGAAGCCCGTAACGCCAACCCATCCCCCAAAAATGGGGAGCCAGGTCATCACCCTCTTTTTTACTGCGCCCGACGGCAGCGGCTTGGTGCGTGAAGGGAGAAAGGTTGACGCCTGCGCCGATCCCGTACAATGCATAGAAACGCTTCTCAGTGAGTTGATAAACGGACCGGTGGGTGATCTCACGCCGACCCTTCCTCCAAATCTCATAGTCCGTTCTGTCCGGGTCGAAGGCAATGTAGCCCGGATCGACCTGGGACGGGAGATGCTGGAGGGCCTGCCGCATGGGAGCGCCTCAGAGATGGCCGCAGTATACTCCATTGTCAATACCATCGCCTTCAATGTCCCCCAGGTGAATCAGGTAAGCTTCCTCATCAACGGCAGCGGTATTGACACCCTGCTGGGGCACCTGGACCTCCGCCAGCCTCTTCCCCCTGATTTTACCCTGGAGAAGAAGTAATAAATTCAGAGGTCATTCTTATATGAAACATCACTTTCTAGAGAATATACGGGAAAGGGTTCTCGTTCTCGACGGCGCCATGGGGACAATGCTTCAGGAGCGTGGCCTCAGGCCTGGCCAGTCGCCAGAGGAGTTGAACCTCACCCTGCCGGAGGTAGTGTCAGGGGTGCATCGCGAATACCTGGAGGCCGGCGCCGATATAATTGTTACCAACACCTTTGGCGGAAGCCGCTCCAAACTCGCCCACTACGGCCTGGAAGGGCGCCTCTACGATATAAACGCTCGCGGGGTGGAGATCGCCCGCCAGGTGGCTGGTGAGCGGGCTTATGTGGCGGCCTCTATCGGCCCAACGGGACGATTCGTGGAACCACTCGGGGATGCGGATTTTGACGAGATGGCGGATATTTTCCGTGAGCAGGCCCGACCGCTCATTGAGGCGGGGGCCGATCTCATCACGCTGGAGACCTTCCTCGACATAAAGGAGGCGAGGGCCGCGGTGATAGCCATTCGGGAGCTGTCAGCCGACATACCGATCATCGCCATGTTGACCTTCGATGACAATGGAAGAAGCGTGCTCGGTACCCCACCGGAGGCGGCGGCCATAACCCTGGAAGCGGTGGGTGCGGATATCCTCGGCTCCAACTGCGGTCTAGGAATAGACGGCATATACGGGATACTTGCCGCCATGCGCCGGGTCACCGCGCTTCCCCTCATCTCCCAGGCAAACGCCGGGCTTCCTGTCCTAAGGAACGGCAGGACGGTCTTCCCCGGCACACCGGAAGAAATGACCGCCTATCACGACCGGATGCTGGAGTTGGGGGTGCGGATCATCGGCGGCTGCTGCGGCACCACCCCGGCTCATATCCGGGCGATCCGCGATGCGCTGGCGGGAAGCAATCAGACGTTCCGGAAGTGCGGTCCCCGCCAGGGAGCGACGTTTCTCTCCAGCCGGAGCGGTTATGCCGCTATAGGCGGAGAGAACCCGGTGGCGATTATCGGCGAGCGGATCAACCCGACCGGCAAGAAGTCATTTGCCGCCGAGCTGCGGGAAGGCAAAGTTGCCTACATCCGCCGCGAGGCCATGGAGCAGGTGGCGGCGGGCGCAACCATACTCGACGTGAACGTGGGTACCCCCGGCATAGATGAGTCGGCTGCCATGGAGAGGGCGGTGTTCTGTGTTACCGGCGCTGTGACCGTGCCGCTGGCGCTCGATTCGTCCAGCCATGAGG
>JBAQKZ010000303.1:0-2832 GCA_049301475.1 Geobacteraceae bacterium
GCCTGGAGATATAGTGCTGGTGGCCGGCAAAGGGCATGAGGATTACCAGATAATTGGCCGCGAGAGGTTGCATTTCGATGACCGGGAGGAGGCGGCCCAGGCCTTCCGGGAGCTTGAGCCGGCATAAAAAGGTGGAGGCTTAGGTAGATTGTTCACTATTGACGACATACTGCTGGCAACCGGTGGCGTCATTACCGGAAGCGGCGCTGACCGGGTCTTCGGGGTCACTACCGACTCACGTGCGGCGCAAAGCGGTGAGCTGTTCGTGGCGCTCAGGGGAGAGCGGTTCGACGGGCACGATTACCTTAACGCGGCGTCTGCCCGTGGGGTGCGTGTATTCCTCGTCGCCGACGATTGGGCCGCATCCCGAAAGCCATCCGCCGATTGCCTCTGGATAGCCGTGGCTGACACCCTGCGGGGGCTGGGGGACCTGGCTGCATTCCATCGCCGCCGCTTTTCCATTCCGGTGACCGGTATCACCGGCAGCAACGGCAAAACCACCACCAAGGAGATGCTGGCCGCCATCCTCGAAAAGACCGGCCCCGGACTGAAGACCATAGGCAACCTCAACAACCTCATCGGCCTCCCCCGGATGCTTCTGGAACTGACTGCCGGGCACCGATGGGTGGTGCTGGAAATGGGGATGAGTGAACCTGGAGAGATCGACCGGCTGGCCGAGATCGCCGGACCACGGGTGGGTGTGATTACAAACGCTCATCCGGCCCACCTGGAGAGCATGGGGAGCTTGGATGCCGTCGCCAGGGCGAAGGGGGAGCTGTTTTTGCGGCTCCCGTCCGGTGGTTGCGCCGTATATAACGCTGACGACCCCCTGATCTCCCACTCCCCTTCGCCGACCGGAGTAAGACGCCTCTCCTTCGGACTTCACAGCGCCGACGTGAGCGCAACCGGCATCAGGCGGATTGGACGGCGGGGGCAGGAATTCACACTGCATATTCCCGGAGCTAGCCTGCTGGTCACACTCAAGGCCCTTGGTCTCCACAATATCTACAATGCCCTGGCGGCGACAGCCGCTGCCTATGTTCTAGGGGCGGAACCAGCGCAAATCCGCGCAGGACTGGAAAGATTTATCCCATATGCCGGGCGACTCAACCTTGAGGAAGTGAATGGAGTCGTCCTCATAGACGACAGCTACAATGCCAATCCCGCCTCCATGCGTGCTGCGCTGGTAGCCCTGGCAGAGCTTAGGGATGAATCCAGGGGGATAGCAGTGCTGGGCGATATGCGGGAGATGGGGGAAGGGAGCGATGAAGCCCATAAAGAACTCGGGCGTCTCGCCGCCACTTGCGCGGATCGCCTCTACCTGCTGGGCGATATGGCCGGTTTAGTTGCGGCAGGGGCAAGGGAAGGAGGCCTTCCCGCGGAAAGGGTCGTTATTGCTGATAGCCATGCCGCCATCCTTGACGATCTCCGGCGCGCGTCAGCAAAGGGAGATTGCATTCTGGTGAAGGGTTCGCGCGCGTTGCGGATGGAGATAGTCGCGGAAGGGATTCGACTGGGCCTTGGGAGCCGGGCAGTCGAAAAGGGAGCCGCCTGATGCTGTACCACCTGTTATACCCGTTGGCCTCCGACATCAAGATATTCAACGTCTTCAAGTACCTGACGTTCAGGACCATCTGCGCCGTGATCACCGCCCTTGCTATCAGCTTCGTCATTGGCCCGTCGGTAATCCGCAAGCTTCAGTCCCTGCAGGCACGCCAGGTTATTCGCACCGACGGTCCTGAATCCCATCTGAAAAAGCAAGGCACCCCGACCATGGGGGGGGTGCTGATCCTTGCCGCCGTGATCATTCCGACTCTACTCTGGTCGGACCTGAGAAACGTCTACGTATGGCTCACCCTTTTCATCATATCCGGCTATGGGGTTATCGGGTTTCTGGATGACTACAAGAAGGTGGTGGATAAGAATCCGAAGGGGCTCTCGCCGCGGCAGAAAATGTTCTGGCAGATTTTACTGGGGGGTGCAGCAGCGGGGCTCCTTTACACCCTCCCAGGTTTTTCCTCCGAGCTTTATTTCCCGTTATTCAAGCGGATTCACCCCGACCTGGGAATATTCTACATCCTGTTCGCCACGCTCGTTATTGTCGGGGCAAGCAACGCCGTGAACCTTACCGACGGGCTGGACGGGCTGGCCATCGGTCCGGTGGCGATCAACGCCGGCACTTACCTCCTCTTCGCATACATTGCCGGCAACATCCGGCTCTCCGGTTATCTGCAGATTCCCTACGTAGCCGGAAGCGGAGAGTTGGCCGTCTTGTGCGGGGCCATGGCGGGGGCGGGGCTCGGTTTTCTCTGGTACAACTCCTATCCGGCCGAGGTCTTCATGGGGGACGTAGGATCACTCTCCCTCGGGGGGGGGCTTGGAACTTTAGCGGTTATCACCAAACAGGAGATACTCCTTGTCATAGTAGGCGGGATATTCGTTGTGGAGGCACTGTCCGTGATATTCCAGGTCGGTTCCTACAAATACCGGGGAAAGCGGATATTCCGGATGGCCCCCATTCATCACCATTTCGAGTTAAAAGGCGTTGCGGAATCAAAGATCATCGTCCGTTTCTGGATTATCACCATCATCCTGGCGCTGGTGGCGATATCCACGCTTAAATTGCGGTGAAACGCGCTTTTTCCGCAATCTCTGCGTTGTCCGTCGGGGCTCCTTGTGCGACGTACCAATCAGTACGCCTCCGCGTCGCCCCTCGGACGCCTTGATCTTGCGAAAAAATCGCGTTTCAGGGAGCCAAAGGAAATACACGAATCATGAACCTGGCCGGTAAGAAAATACTCGTTGTCGGTCTTGCCCGCACCGGTGTGGCGG
>JBAQKZ010000304.1:0-4414 GCA_049301475.1 Geobacteraceae bacterium
GTTAATTCATATCGTATGGCACTACATTGCAAATTCCAGTTGTCAATTACTGATATCATTGGTGTTTTTATGCAGTTGTCGCTGAAAATGCGTGAAAATAGAGCTGATAGTGTTAAAGATGGGTTAAAATCGGGATATAAATCCAAACAATGTGCCATGCGGTTCAGTTCAACACCAGTTTATGCGGTGGCTACGCTTCGCTTCGCACCGCATAAACTTTATTTGGTTATAAAGGTTGCGCTGGCGAATTCAACAGAGGAAATATGGGGCTGTCCATATTCCCCTGTAAGCCTCCGACTTTCAAGCGCAGTCTTCATTCACCTCCAGCAGCACATTGCCCGCGGCAACTTGATCGCCCACAACGGCATAAATCGAGGCGACCACTCCCTCCACCTGAGCTTTCAGACGATGCTCCATTTTCATGGCCTCCATTACCGCTAGGACATCGCCAACGGCAACACGGTCACCCACCTCAACCATAACGGCCAGCACATTACCGTGCATGGGTGCGGTGACAATACCACTACCTGCAACCGATTCATCTCCTTTGGTGAAGGCAAGAACATTGGTGAGCACAACGGCGCGCCCCCCGAGTTGTATCCCCACTTCACCTTTACCCAGAGTTGCAAATCTGGCGCTGCACTGGACATCATCGATCACCAGCCGGATGCTGCAATCATCCTCGCTACCCAGCCGCTGGATAGTGTGACATTCACCATTGAGATCCACTGCAAAGCGGTCAGGCGCCGACTGGCTCACATAGACGTTTTCCGTGGTGGTTTCATCAATTTCGTAGCTATAATGACCCCTGATTGAGCGCAATCCAGTCCAGCCACTCAACCCAGAAACAGGCGTCGGCATTGCCTGCTGGGAGTCTCTCATGCCCTGCAGATGCTGCAGCACAGCAGCCACCAGAATATGATTCTTTGAGGGTGAGCATGAACTGACACCATCGGGAAATTGTTCGCCGATGAATGCAGTGGTCGCCTTGCCCGCAGCAAACTGCTGATTATCGAGCACATCCATCAGAAATTCGCGGTTAGTCTTCAGCCCGAACAAAGTGGTGGTTTGCAATGCCCGCAGCAGCCGACGCCGGGCAATGTCGCGGTCCTGGCCCCAGGCGATGATTTTGGCAACCATGGGGTCGTAGAATGGTGAGATTTCCTGACCGGCAAGCAGACCATGATCAACCCGGATACCTTCGCCCGCAGGTGGCACCCAGGCTACCGCCGTTCCTGATGCCGGGAGAAAGTCATTCAGTGTATCTTCTGCATACAGGCGCACCTCGATGGCATGCCCGGTCAAGGTGACGTCCTCCTGTGAAAATGGCAACGGATAACCCTGTGCGACAAGGAACTGCAGTGCCACCAGATCCTGCCCGGTTACCATTTCAGTCACCGGGTGCTCGACCTGCAAACGGGTATTCATTTCCAGAAAATAGAAAGTGCCCTGCGCATCCAACAAAAACTCAACCGTACCGGCACCAACGTAGTTGATACTGCTGGCAGCGTTAACGGCCGCCTGGCCTATCATTGCGCGCAGTTCGGGCGTCATCACAGGGCAGGGTGATTCCTCCACAACTTTCTGATGCCGACGCTGCACCGAGCAATCCCGCTCACCCAGATGAACCACGTGACCGTGACTGTCCCCGAACACCTGTATTTCGACATGGCGTGGTTGCATTACCGCTTTCTCGAGAATCAGTTCACTGGAGCCAAAGGCATTCTGCGATTCAGAGCGTGCCGACGCCAGAGCCACCGGCATGTCATCAAGACGCTCCACCAGACGCATACCCCGGCCACCGCCACCCGCTGCGGCCTTGACCATGATAGGGACGCCAATTTCCCGGGCAGCAGCCAGCAAGGCTTCATCGGACTGGTCTTCTCCCTGGTAACCGGGAACACAGGGGACCTGCGCTTCCAGCATACGTCTCTTGGCGGCGGCCTTGTTGCCCATTATTTCGATGGATTGGGCAGCCGGGCCAATGAATACAATACCGGCCGCAGCACAGGCATGGGCAAATTCGGCGTTCTCGGATAAAAAGCCGTAACCCGGATGAATCGCCTGGGCTCCGGTTTTGGCCGCCGCATCAAGGATTTTTTTCGCGTCCAGATAAGATTCCTTAACCGGGGCTGCACCAATAAGAACCGCTTCATCGGCCATCTGCACATGAAGCGCCTGGGCGTCAGCCTCTGAATAAACCGCGATGGCGCGGTACCCCTGCTGTTGCGCTGAGCGGATAATCCGCACTGCAATCTCACCGCGATTGGCCACAAGAATACTGTCAAATTGCGTCATTTCAATTTACTCCCCTGTTCACATCCGGCCCACGCCGAAAGAATTTGGAAAGACCCGGCGATTACGCGCTTCCCAGCAAATTTGCAACGCCGCACCGAGCACCCTGCGAGTATCACGCGGATCGATCAGACCATCATCCAACATTCTTCCGGAGGTATAGAAGGCGTCGGATTGGCGGTCATAATGCGCAATAACTCTGGCCTCTTGAGCTGCCAGTATAGCTTCATCTACCTCGATACCCTTGCGGGCTGCGCCACTGCGAAAAACCTCCGACATGGTCTTGGCAGCCTGTTCTCCACCCATAACGCCAATCTGGATATTGGGCCAACTGAAGACAAAATCAGGATTATAACCCTGCCCGCACATGCCATAATTACCGGCCCCGAAGCTGGCGCCAATCATGATCGTCAGGCGTGGCACCCGGGCATTGGTTACAGCCTGAATCATCTTGGAACCATGCTTGATCATGCCCGCCTGCTCATACTTGGTGCCGACCATGTAGCCGGTGATGTTCTGCAGGAAAACCAGCGGTGTGTTGGACTGATCACAGAGCTGGATAAACTGGGCGCCCTTGGCTGCTCCATCTGGATCAATCGGGCCGTTATTGCACAAGATACCCACCGGCATCCCGTAAATTTTCGCATGCAGGCATACCGTTGAGATGCCATAAGAGGGTTTAAAATCAAGAAAATTAGAGCCATCGACAATGCGCGCCACCACCTCACGGGCATCATAGGGCTTGCGATAGTCCGTCGGCACCACCCCCAGCAGTTCATCGGGGCTGTAATACGGCTCCTCAAACCCCCGTGGCGGCATCACAGCACAATTGCGGTTCCACTCCAGCTTAGCGAGCAAATCACGACAGATCGCCAGCGCATGGGCATCGTCTTCGGCCAGATATTCCACCAGGCCGGAAACCTCGGCATGCATCTTAGAACCACCTAGTGAACTGGTCTTTGCCACTTCTCCGGTCGCGGCCTTGAGCAGGGCCAAGCCCGCCAGCGCCGCCATCCCGTTGTCCTTCACCCCGATCACGTAATCGCTCATCCCTGGCATATAAGCACCACCGGCAACAGAGAGTCCGTGCAGTACAACAAAAGTAGGAACCCCTGCGGCGCTGAGACGGGCCAGGCGCGCAAACAAGCCCCCTGAATTCATCCACATTTCTACTTGGTAGTCCAACAGGTTCGCCCCTGCGCTTTCCACCAAGTGAATAAAAGGCAGTTTTTTATCCAGTGCGACATCCATAGCACGGGCAGTCTTTTTGCCGGAAAAGGTGGTCATAGCACCGGCATTAATACCGGAATCATCGACCATAATCATGCACCGGGTGCCGGAAATAAAGCCGATGCCTATAATCGCGCTGGAACCCGGTACTGACAGGTCAGGATCATCAGTGTCAATCAAATAGCCTGCCATGTTGTTCAGTTCGAGGAATAGGGATCCGGGATCAAGCAGGCGGTTGAGGCGTTCTCGTGGTAACAGCTGACCACGTTTTTGGAACTTGGGCAATGCATTGTCCGACAGCGCCGCGATGCGGGCCAGCAGCTCATTGAGACGATCCACTAATGCCAGTTGATCCTCACGGTTCTTGGCGAATTCCTCTGAGCTGGTAATAACGCACGATTTAAAGGGGGATACTGATGAATTCATAACTGACTCTCACCTCCAACGAAAAAGGAGCGAAAAAGGGGACAGATTTATTTCCCTGGATTTCTCGGTCGGCCCTGTCCCCGAAACTCCACTCACTTTTTCAATTTTTTGTTCGATCTCATCCACAAACTTTTTACTGCCTGTTAGTTGTCCCCGCTGAAGGGATTGCCTGATAAGTTCCCACTCGCCATCGGAAATGGTTCCTTCCACCCACTCTTGATATTTCTCAGCGCGCTTCTTGCCAGTGCTTGCAAGCCCCATGTAGCAAAAATCAAAATCCAGCCATTCCTCTTTATGTTTGCCAATTTTGACTCCATAACTAGACTGCGTATTCCGACTTAGGAACTGTAAATGAATAACATGGTCAAAATTGCGCTCAGATTTAGGTCAGATTTGGCTGAACTGATTGAGCCAAACCGCAGACGTAGCAGAGCTACGTTGAGGATTTGGCGATTGAAGTTCG
>JBAQKZ010000305.1:0-2554 GCA_049301475.1 Geobacteraceae bacterium
GTTTCATAAATATATTTACGTTTTCCCGTTCGGGCCAAGCCCGTCTGAGGCCAGTATTCCCGGGGTTCTCACGGTTCGACAATCTCACCATGAGTAGTAATTGTTTTAACGAAACGCACTACTAGTACTCATTTTGATTGCAACTCGGTATAAATGCCTATCTGCCATTCTCCCACCATGCCAAGATCCGCCAGCATAGGCGCCTGTAGCATCGGACAGGCATTTCGCTCACTCTTCACCCTTCCGGGCAGAGATAATATAGACAGGATTGTGGGCGTCGAACATCTTGTATTCGGTCAGGTTACGGGTCTTTGCAATGTTGATGCAGGTTACCTCCACAGCATAACCGTGGTCTTCGAGGAACTCCACCGACTTGGTAAGGGTGTCCAGGGTCACGGCGTTGAGGACTATCACCCCTTCCGGCTTCAGGCGGCGGGATACCTCCTCGATGATCTCCTCCAGCATCCCGCCGGAGCCGCCGATAAATACCCGGTCCGGGTTGGGGAGGTTCTCCAGCCCCTCGGGGGCGAACGCCTCGATCAGCATGACGTTGCGCGCCACGAACTTCTTCAGGTTTTCGCGGACAAATACCAGGTACTGCGGGTTCTTCTCCAGGGCGAATATCTTGCCGTTCGGCATCAGGTTGCTCGCCTCGATGGAGACGGAACCGCTCCCCGCGCCGATATCCCACATCACGAGGTCGTCTTGTAGCTGGAGCTTGGCCAGCGTCACCGCCCGCACCTCCTGTTTTGTGATAAGCTTCTTGGCGGTGGCGAACTCGTCGTCGTCGATTCCGATTACCGGATACTGCTCCAGGTTAGGCTCCCACGCCTTGATGAGGATCAGGATGTTGAGGGGTGAGGAATGGAGTTCCACAAGCCCCTTGACGTCGGTTCGGGTGAACTTCTCGCCGGGCATCCCCATATCTTCGCAGAGCCAGGCATCGTACCCCTCGGCGCCACGGGCGATGAGTTCCCTGGCTATGGCGGCCGGGGTGTTTGTCGCGTCGGTCAGGATCGCAACCTTTTCGGCGGCGATGATCCGGTCTATGGCCCCCTTTAGTCCACGACCGTGGACGGAAACGAAGATGGCGTCATCCCACGGCTCCTTGATCCGGGCAAAGGCATACTGAACGCTGGTGACATTGGGGAATATCTCGATCCGCTCCTTTGGGAGGTTGCGCATGAGAAAGCGCCCCACCCCGAAAAAATTCGGGTCTCCGGAACCGAGCACCACCACCCGCTTCTCGGTGCTCTTCAGGTACTCAAGCATTATGGAGAGGTCTCCGATCACCCGCTTTTCCCCTTTAAAGTCGGGGAATATCTCCAGGTGCCGCTGGTGGCCTATCAGCACGTCCGCCTTGCCGATCACCTCTAGCGCCTTGCCTCCGACACCTTCCCATCCTACGATACCCGCGCCTACCAGATAGATTTTCTGTTGAGGCATGACTGACTCCTTGATTGATTCATTTACCTGTGACCCGAAAAGTGTGCCCGGATTTCAGGCGAAATATAGCACTTCACCATTATACCCCGCCAGTAAAACCTTGATCGCGATTTCCGGCGCCACCCCTTGCACAAACCGCCGCGCCCTGCCGCAGATAACCTCGATGAGAGCCGGATCGTTGCCGGAGGAGTCCAGCGCATGCCTTGCTGTGTTGGCGTGCGCAACGTGAGGCATGAGGCGTGAGGCGTCAGGGGTTAAGGCAACCCATCCCTCAAGCATCCTCAGGTCCAGGTCGGAAGATGAAACGTGGGTTTGTTCGTGGCCGCAGGCAATCTTTAGAAGCTTGGCGAACTGGCCGGCCAACACTATCCGCTGTACCCCCTTGCGGCTGCATGCCCGTACGGCATAGCCGACATAGTCCCCCATCATCACGAACGACTCTTCCGTAAACCGATCCCCGATCCCCGATCCCCGATCCCCGATAAATTTCTGCGCAACCATCTCCGACGTCCGTCCGGTGGAGAGTACAACGGCCCCGCAGCCGCAAGCCAGGGCGACATCTATGGCGGAATCTATGGTGTCGGTCCATGCCTTGGCTGAAATAGGCTTGACTATGCCGGTGGTGCCAAGGATGGAGAGTCCGCCGATAATGCCGAGCCGTGAGTTGAGGGTCTTTTTCACCCGCTCTTCTCCGTCGGGGATGCTTATAACCACGTGAAGAGCGATTGGTGAGATAGAAGAAGGGAAAATCTCCCATATCGCCTCTTCGATCATCCGCCGCGGCACCGGGTTGATGGCCCACTCACCGACCGGAACCGCCAGTCCGGGCTTGGTCGCCCGGCCGATGCCGACGCCACCCTCGATAACGATACGCGGCGCCCTCTCTCTCTGGGAAAGGGCCGTGGTGATGGTCACTGCCGCATGGATTTCAGCGCCGTTGGTCACGTCCGGATCGTCGCCCGCATCCTTCACCACGTAGCAGGAGGCGGTACGCTCCTCAATTTTCTGGCCGTGGAGTCGAAAACGGACCGTCTCGCCAACAGGAAGGGAGATATCCACCTCCCCCACGATCCGCCGGTCACGCAGCATCAGCGCCGCCCCTTTGGCC
>JBAQKZ010000306.1:0-1692 GCA_049301475.1 Geobacteraceae bacterium
TCCAAAAAGAGAGTATAATGCAAAAAGAGAGTGGCGCCAGCCGGTGGTGTTTATGGGTGATGGTGTGGTTTTATGATGATGGAAAGGACATTATTGAAATCTGCCGCGTAGCGGCTTACTTGAACCAGTCGTTTCACCGGACTCGCTGAAGCTCGCCACTCAGCTTTGCGTTAGCCCCCTCCATAAAACAAAATCAATTGACATATTGATACCACATTGATACTATAACCTATGGCACGGAAAATCAGGCAACTTATTAAAGACCTTGAGAAGGCTGGATTTATTAACCGGGGTGGAAAAGGAAGCCACAGAAATTATGTTCATCCCAAAGGTATTGCCATTACAATTTCAGGTAAACTTGGAGATGACGCAAAGCATTATCAAGAAAAAGAAGTTGAAGTGAGAATTAAGGAGTCCCAAAAATGAAAAATAAACACCGTTTTTTAAAAATTGTTGAATGGTCGGAAGAAGATCAGTGCTATGTTGGGTCAATTCCTGGTTGGATTGGAAAGTGTTGCCATGGGGATAACGAAGAAAAAGTTTATCATGAATTATGCCAAATTCTTGAAGAATGGATTGCAATCTATAAAGAAGACAATAGACCACTACCTTCAAATATTTCTACAAAAAAATATTCAGGTAAATTTCAATTACGAGTTGATAGTGACTTGCACAAAGCACTCGCCATTAGGGCAATGCAAGCAGATGAAAGTTTAAATAACTTTTGCAATAAGGTATTAAAAAAAATAATTTCACAGCCTAATACTTTGAGGGCTAACGAGTAGGTGCACCGGATCGGCGGGAAAGGGCGCCCGCCTCCCGGTGACCACTGTGTTAGGCATCGAGAGGAGATTGCCATTGACGATAGCCTGCATATAGTTTATCTTTGGAATGACGAATTCATGTTAGCCACATCCGGCTAAAGCATAAAAAGGAGAAGAGGGGATGCCTACAATTTCGATGTTTTATGGAATTCTCATCCGGATGTTCTTTCGAGATACCGAGAAACATCATGTACCACACATACATGCTGATTACCAAGGGAAAGTTGCAGTGTACTCAATTCTTGACGGAACGCCTCTGGTTGGTGAACTCCCACCGAACAAACACAAGCTGGTCGTCGCGTGGATCGAAATTCATCAAGAAAATTTGCTTGCCGACTGGAACTTGGCTGTAAACGGCAAGAAACCTTTTCCAATCAAAGGACTTGACTAATGAGAATAGCAGAAATTTCTCCACAACCCAATTGGGTATTGTCCATCGTTGCAGACGATGGTCGCATTGGCAATTTTGATGTGAGTCCCTATCTGGAGTATGAGGCGTTTGAAACTCTTCAAGATCACACCGAATTTCTGAAGGTTTTCAATGGCGGATACTTTGTTGAATGGGATTGTGGTGCTGATTTATCGGCCGACACCATTGAGGCTCGATGGCAGGTAGTTGGCAAAGCAGCCCCTCAGACAACTGCTTAACAACCGCATTAAGGCCGACGCCGGGGATTATTCGTGGATTATTCGGGGGATTATTCGGGGGACATAATACAGTTTTCCAACTTACTCTTCACTGGCCTCCCTGCTTTCCCTTGCTGAAGAGTGCGGCCGGTCATCTTTTACAGCGATTCGATGAATGATAAATCTCCTGCCGGGCGCCCGGTTCTCGTGGCCAACCGTAGCGCTTCTGGCTGCCGGTTCT
>JBAQKZ010000307.1:0-1641 GCA_049301475.1 Geobacteraceae bacterium
GCCCGACCGCGCAGACCCGGGCTGGGCCGAGCGCTCGGCTGTCCATGCCTTTTTCGGCAAGACGGGCAAAAAAGTAATGCACCGCGTTGACCGAACTGAATATCAGCCACTGGAAGCCTGAAAGAGAGGCCAGCGCATCATCCAGCCCGCTCCAATCCCCCGGTGGGACGATCTTGATAGTGGGGCACTCGATGACCCTGGCGCCGTGGGCGTTCAGAAGCTCCGCAAATGCGCCGGACTGCTCGGCTGCCCTTGTGACTAGAATCCCCCTGCCGGACAGAAGGCGGTTGTCGAACCAGCGCAGTTTGTCGCGCAGGTTCACCACCTCGCCTACCACGGTGATGGCCGGCGCCTTGAAGTCCGCTTTGTGCGCCTTGTCCGCAATGTCTGCAAGGACGCCGGTCAGCACTTCCTGGTCGGGCCGTGTCCCCCAGCGGATCAGCGCCACCGGCGTATCCGGAGAGCGACCGTGGGCAATGAGGTTGGCAGTGATAAGCGACAGGTTTTTGATCCCCATATAGAAGACGATGGTGCCGCTTCCCAGGGAGAGCCGCTCCCAGTCGATACCGGAAGCCTCCTTGTCGTGTCCCTCGTGGCCGGTGACAAAGGCGACGGAGGTGGTGAAGTTACGGTGGGTGAGCGGGATACCGGCGTATGCCGCCGCGCCGATGCCCGCAGTGACGCCTGGGACGATCTCGAAGGGGATGTGGTTGGCTACAAGGGCTTCGCACTCCTCTCCGCCGCGACCGAATACGAATGGATCCCCCCCTTTGAGGCGGGCCACCACCTTTCCCTGGAGGGCCTTCTCCACCAAAAGATCGTTGATCTGCCACTGCTCATGATTGTGGGCGCCTCCGATCTTGCCGGCATAAATCAATTCCGCATCCGGCGCGGCATTGTCCAGCAACTGCTCGTTGGCCAGGTAGTCGTAGAGAATGACGTCGGCCCTGGCAATGCAGTCCCGCCCCTTGACGGTTATAAGCCCGGGGTCCCCCGGCCCTGCGCCGATGAGGTAGACGAAGCCTTTATGTATGTATGGTTCGGTCATGACCTTAGACAGGAATCTCCTTTTCTCTCGCCACTTCCCTCTGATACACCTCGCTTAGTATTTCATGACCGCCATCAGCCAAAAGGCGTTCGGCTAGTTCTATGCCCAGCTTTTCACATTGCCCGGAAGGCCCTGTAATCTCTCCTCTGACCGAGCGTTTGCCGTCCACCGAGGCGACAAAGCCTGTGAGTCGCAGCGTGCCTGAGGTTACGACACCGTGGGCGGCGATGGGAACCTGACACCCACCCTCGCAACGCCACAACAGCGCCCGCTCTGCGCGCACCGCATGGCTTGTCTCCGGGT
Organism: Geobacteraceae bacterium; assembly: GCA_049301475.1. Classification (GTDB taxonomy): domain Bacteria; phylum Desulfobacterota; class Desulfuromonadia; order Geobacterales; family Geobacteraceae; genus JBAQKZ01. The sequence goes on from JBAQKZ010000307.1 coordinate 1,352, forward strand.
GGTTGAAGAATGCGATTGTTTCCTTGATCTCAGTGTCGTCAAGGCGGCATTCCAGCCCAAGAGCCCCCTGGCCGATGGCCGGGATTGAGAGGACGGGATCGAGGTATTCCACGATCTTTTCCGCGAAGCCGAGCCTTTTGAGACCTGCAGCGGCCAGGATCACGGCATCGAGCTTCTCTTCATCCAGCTTCCTGATGCGGGTCTCCACATTCCCTCGGATCATAACCATCTTCAGGTCCGGCCGGAGTTTGAGCAGTTGCGCCTGGCGACGCAGGGCGCTGGTGCCGATG
>JBAQKZ010000308.1:0-3457 GCA_049301475.1 Geobacteraceae bacterium
GCCCTACACTGAGACCATCACGACCGATGAGCCCGCAGGCACCCACGACACGCCGACACCCAAGGGCCCGCAACAGAAGCTGCATCGTTTTCGGGTCAACGCCGCGGGCGGCGTGACCCACGAGAAGGCATTCACGGTTCCGCTCAAGGGCGGCTGGCGCAGCCAGGCCGGTGAACAGGTGGTGGCCTTGAAGGGCGAATTCGGCGATGCAGGGAAGCTTACCGTACGTTGGCGCTTCAACGTGCAGTGACCGCCGTGCACCGCGCCAAGAAACACAAAATCAAAGGGGCCAGAGTCAATGGCAGAATCAATGGAGCCAAGGTCGAATTAACCTGCCTAACTTTTCATTCAACCCGGACTGGCGCGATAAAGCCGCGCCAGCCGGTTAATTCGGACGTTACGGAGTTTGCTTTAGTGGAATTACCTTTGCCACTTGCTTCAATCCATCCAGATAATCAGCCCAAAGCTGCATCATCTTCTTGCGTTCGTCAAGGTGCGCAGTCCTGTTGTAAGCCCTGCCGTTCGGGTCTTTGACGGCATGTGCAAGTTGATGCTCGATGAAGTCGGGCCGGACTTGTAGCACCTCATCAAGGATCGTTCTGGCCGTTGCCCTGAAACCGTGCGGTGTCATTTCTTCCTTGCTATACCCCATACGTCGGAGAGCAGCAAGTAACGCTACTTCACTCATTGGTCGATCTGTAGTGCGACCGTTCGGAAAAGCATACTTTCCTGATCCTGTCAGCGGATGCAATTCTTTTAGGACAGCAAGTACCTGCTTACTCAGTGGTACAAGGTGATTTGCCTTCATTTTCATTTTCTCAGCCGGTATATTCCATTGTTCAGCATCGAAGTCGATTTCTGACCATTCCATCTGTCGAAGCTCACCAGGCCGAACAAATACAAACGGGGCAATTTTTAAGGCACATGTCACAACAAAAGAACCATCAAATTCATCGATTGCTCTCATTAAGCCAGCGAGTTTCTTGGGATCGGTAATTGCGGCATGATGCCCGGCCACACGTTTTGTGAGGACATCCCGCATATCAGTAACCGGATTAAGAGGTATCAGTTCAAGATTGAGAGCATATCGAAAAATCTGACCACAATAAATTTTGATCCTGTCGGCTGTCTCTATTACACCTCTCGCCTCTACACGACGAATCAGGGCGATTACCTCCCCCCGAGTTATCTCAGCTATTGGTCTATTACCAATAATCGGATATACCTCGCGCACAAGCCTGCTCTTTATTGTTTTGATGTGGGAATCACTCCAAACCGGCTCGTTTTTGGAAAACCATTCACGGGCAACCGTTTCAAAGGTGATAGCTGTCGCTTCCTGAATCTGCCTCTGAACCTTTATTATTTCACCTGGGTCTACATCATTTGCTAATAATTTTCGAGCGTCCTCACGGCGTTGTCTGGCATCGGCAAGAGATATTTCAGGGTAGGATTTGAAGGAGAGGGTTTTTCGCTTGCCGCTAAACGTATAGTCAAAGCGCCAATGTTTTCCGCCTTTGGAAGAAACTAGCAGGTAGAGTCCGCGACCGTCAGAAAGCTTGTAATCTTTTTCTGAAGGTTTTGCTTTTTGAACTTGGAGATCAGTGAGAGGTAGAATCCTTTTAGGCATGGGCATCCCCCTTTTTTACGGTATCCACTTTTACGGTATTTCGCAATACCGTAAAAAATGCCGTAATAATGATTGGATTCCATCATATCAGAGAGGACGTAGCTGGACAATAGAAAACAAAAAGCCCTGATTTCTCAAGGCTTTTTGCAATACACCGGACAGTGCCGGACTATGTATTGGCGTCCCCAGCCGGATTTGAACCGGCGTCGCCGCCGTGAAAGGGCGGTGTCCTGGGCCGGACTAGACGATGGGGACTAAATGGTGAGCCGCGTTGGGGTCGAACCAACGACCACCTGATTAAAAGTCAGGTGCTCTACCGACTGAGCTAGCGGCTCAATGTGGCAAAGAACCTTATTTACTACACTATTGATAATTCGTCAACAGATTTTTTAACTCAGCCAAACGGATTTCTAAGAATTATGGTTTCATCGCGCCTCGGACCAACGGAAACAAGCACTACGGGGCAGCCGGTCACTGTTTCCAGCCTACGGATATAGCTGCGCGCATTCTCCGGCAGATCGGAAAAACTTTTCGCCCCGGTTATGTCGGAGCGCCACCCCGGCATTTCCTCGTAAATGGGACGGCACTTCTCGAACACCTCCAGCTTTGCGGGAAGTTCGTCCAGAATCTGGCCATCGTAAGAATAAGCGGTGCAGATTTTGATGCTGTCAAAGCCGCTAAGCACGTCCAGCTTGGTAATGGCCACTCCGGACAGGCCGTTTACCCGCGCGGCATATCGGAGCACCAGGGCGTCAAACCAGCCGCAACGTCGCGGACGGCCGGTGGTAGCCCCGAACTCGCTTCCCGTCTGGCGCAGCTTCTCCCCGTCGGCGTCTTCAAGCTCGGTAGGAAACGGCCCACTCCCGACCCTTGTGACGTACGCCTTGGAAATGCCGATAATTTCGTGAATTTCCCTGGGGCTGACCCCACTCCCGGTAGAGGCGCCACCGGCGCAAGTGGATGACGAGGTAACATAAGGGTATGTGCCGTGGTCAACATCCAGCAAGGTCCCCTGCGCCCCTTCGAATAGGAGGTTTTTCCCTTCCTTGATGTCCCGGTGCAGGGTGAGAGTGGTATCCGCTGCATAACGGCGGAGCACCTCGGCATAGCCGTTGTATTCGGTAAATATCTCCTCAAAGGTGAACGGTTTATCGCCAAGAAATTTTTCGAGGATAAAGTTTTTCTCTTTCAGATTTTCTTTCAGTTTGTGGGCGAATAAATCCTGATCCAGCAAATCCATCAGGCGGATACCGCGTCGTCCGATCTTGTCCTCGTATGCCGGCCCGATACCGCGTCCGGTGGTTCCAATCTTATTCAGGCCGCTTCGCGACTCGCGGGCAATGTCTATGCGTTTGTGGTACGGCATTATTATGTGAAGTGACTCGGAGACCAACAGGCAACCGTCGTCAGCGATCCTGCCTGACGCCTTGAGCTGGGTGATCTCCCTTATAAAGACCTCTGGGTCGAGCACCACACCATTGCCAATAATGCAGCGCTTTCCAGCATGCAAAATACCCGAGGGGATGAGGTGGAGCACCACCTTTTCATCGCCTACCACCAGCGTATGGCCAGCATTGTTGCCACCCTGGAATCGGACTACATCATCCGCAAATTCCGTATATATATCAACGACCTTGCCCTTACCCTCGTCACCCCACTGGGCGCCCAGTACTACAACATTAGCCATCACCTTCTCCTTTTTAAGCTAGTAGTGCGTTTCGTTAAAACAATTACTACTCATGGTGAGATTGTCGAACCGTGAGAACCCCGGGAATACTGGCCTCAGACGGGCTTGGCCCGAACGGGAAAACGTAAATATATTTATGAAAC
>JBAQKZ010000309.1:0-15833 GCA_049301475.1 Geobacteraceae bacterium
GGACGAGGCCGAGATACGGGGCCACCGCCGCACTTATGTGGGGGCGCTGCCGGGACGGATACTGCAGGGCCTCAAGCAGGCAGGCGCCAACAACCCGGTCTTCATGCTAGACGAGTTGGACAAGATCGGCGCCGATTTCCGGGGAGATCCTTCGTCGGCGCTCCTTGAGGTGCTTGATCCGGAACAGAACCATACCTTCTCGGACCACTACATTAACATCCCTTTCAACCTCTCCAACGTAATGTTCATTGCCACGGCCAACCATATCGATCCCGTGCCCGGACCCTTGCAGGACCGGATGGAGGTGATCAATCTGGCAGGTTATACGGCTGAAGAAAAACTACAGATAGCCAAACGTTACCTGGTTCCGCGCCAGATAGAGGAAAACGGCATTACGGAAAAGCTTGTTTCCATCTCCAGCGAGGCGATCAAGACCATAATAGACAAATACACCCGTGAGGCGGGGCTCAGGAACCTGGAACGGGAGATTGGGTCCATCTGCCGCAAGGTCGCCCGGCGTATCGCCGAGGGTGAGAAGCGGCACTTTACGATCAATGCCGCCTCTGTCCACAGGTATCTTGGCCCGCCCAAATTCCTCCGCGAGGAGGAGATGGAACAAAACGAAGTCGGGGTGGCCACCGGCCTTGCATGGACTCCAGTGGGAGGCGAGGTGCTGTACGTAGAGGCGATAGTCATGAAAGGGAAGGGGGGGCTGACCCTTACCGGCCAACTTGGAGACGTCATGAAGGAGTCCGTGCAGGCCGCCCTTTCGTACATCCGCGCCAGAGAATCAGAGTTGCATATTACCGAAGATTTCTTTCAGAAGCTGGACATACACGTTCATGTCCCGGCCGGAGCAATCCCCAAGGACGGCCCTTCCGCAGGGGTCACCATGGCCACGGCCCTGCTTTCCGCATTGACCAGAACCCCTGTCCGCAAGGATGTGGCCATGACCGGCGAGATCACCCTGCGGGGCAAGGTTCTACCCATCGGCGGCCTCAAGGAAAAAATGCTGGCCGCCATACGGGCGGGAATCACTACCATCGTCATTCCGGAACAGAACAGGAAGGACCTGGAAGAGATTTCCCCCCCCATCCTGAAGAAAATAACGGTAGTCACCGCCAAAACCGTTGATGACGTCTGGAAAGTTGTCCTGGAAAAATACCCGCCCTTCCCCGCTCCGTCTGTAGAGCATGTCGGGGCGAAAAACAAGACAACTGCCAGTCGGGTGCTCGTTACCACTCGAAAAGGGGTGGTGGAGGCCAAGGGGTGAAGCTAAACGAACTGGGAGAATTCGGCCTGATCGAGCGGATTGCCGCGAGGGTTTCTCCCGTAGCTGACGTCACAATGGGGATAGGCGACGATGCCGCCGCTATTGTCCCCACGCCGGGACTGCTAACCCTGGCCACCTCCGACATGCTGGTGGAGGGTATCCACTTTGACCTGGCGTACTGCGATCCTCTGACACTCGGCCGGAAATCGCTGGCGGTCAACCTCTCCGATATTGCCGCCATGGGCGGCAAACCCCGCTGGTTTCTATTGTCGCTTGCGCTCCCCCGCGCATTGAGCAGTGAGTTCCTGGACAGTTTCATTGATGGAATGCTGCAACTGGCCCGGGAATTCGATGTCACACTGATTGGAGGCGACACCTGCGCCTCCGGCGCAGGTGTGGTCATTTCAATTACCGTCCTTGGGGAGCAGAAGCCGGAACTGGTGGTGAAACGTAGCTGCGCACGGCCGGGGGACCTGCTTTTTGTGACCGGCACGCTGGGCGATGCCGCACTTGGGCTTGAATTGCTGCGTCATGGCAAACGGGAAAACCTGTCGGCCAAGAGACACCTCGACCCATCTCCCAGAGTGCGGGAAGGAGTGGCGCTGGCCTACGCCGGGCTGCCGACCGCCATGATTGACTTGAGCGACGGCCTACTGGCCGATCTGGGCCATATACTCGACAACTCCGGGGTAGGCGCGCGTCTGGAGGTTGGACGGCTTCCTCTGTCTGACAGCTTCCTGGAGTATAGCGATACCCTGGCCGGAGACCCGCTCCTATTCCCGCTTTCCGGCGGAGAGGATTACGAGCTTCTTTTCACCGCCCCACCATCTAAAGAGACGGAAGTGCGGGAGATAATGGCGCAGTTATCGACGCAGGTCACTCTGATTGGCGCTATAACATCCGCCAAAGGAATAACGGCGCTTGCCCAGGACGGCACCGACTATTCGGCACTCCGCCGGGGGTATAACCATTTCGCATGATTAATTATATCGGCCTTCCAGAGGTAGTCATACATTATATCTCCGCAGAAGAGTTTGAGATCATCCGTGCGGCGCTGAAGAATCTCAGGGGTTTCAACCTTGAAATTTACAAAGACGCATGCATCAAAAGGCGCATAGGGATAAGAATCAGGGCAAACAATTGCGCTACGGCGAAAGAGTATTGCGAACTGCTGCTGCGGGACGAGAGTGAAGCGGACCTTCTTCTCAAGGTGCTGACTATTCATGTAAGCAAGTTTTTCAGGAACCCCCCGACTTTTGCCAAGCTGAAGGCGGAGGTGTTTCCTTATCTGTTTGCCCGCAACAGGGAAGAAGCTTCGCCGGTGCGCTTCTGGAGTGTGGGGTGCGCAAGCGGTGAAGAGCCGTACAGTTTGGCGATTCTCCTCAAGGATTTTTTTGCCGCAGAACCGTCAATCCCCAGGGTGGATATACTGGCCACCGACGTGAATGAGGGAATAATCAAGGTGGCGCGCCAGGGGATCTACGCTGATGAGAGGCTCGACGAGGTGCCTGATGCAACGAAGTTGCGCTGGTTCAGTCTGGATGATGGAAAATATTATCTCCATCCTGAAGTCAAGGCTATGGTGCGCTTCCGTCACGCTGATCTGTTCGACACCGGTGTATTCCGCAAATGTGACCTAATCCTCTGCCGCAATCTGCTGATCTACCTTGAGCGATCGGAACAGGAGAAGGCCATTAACGGTTTTGCCGACCTGCTTGGCAGTGGGGGCATACTGGTGCTTGGCAAATCCGAAACCTTGCCGGGACAGACCAGGCGGCGCTTTCAGCCGCTCTGTCCGGTCGAGAGAATCTACCGGGCAATATAACCGAGAGAGAAATGAAAGGAGAGATGTATGCATGTTCCCATAGGCTACAAGTTCATCATTGGCTTTGTCATTGTAGTGGCGACGGTCGCCCTGGTTCCCGACGGGATGAGACTGCTCGGATATTCGCCGGAGATATCCAACATCCTGACCTATGTGGTGGGGATGACCATCGGTCTCATCCTGGGATGGTTATTTTCCAGGAGCTTTACGCGAAACATCTCTCTCCTCACTGCTTCCGCGGAAGCCATAAGCCGGGGTGACCTCACACGTGACGCTGTGGTCAGGAAAATGCTCTTCCCGGATGAAACCAGGGAACTGGCGGACTCAATCAACCGGATGGTGTGGAGTCTGCGGGAACTGGTCGGACATATCCGCAAAACGTCTGAAAATGTAACCGAATCGGCCCGCACCCTCTCTTCATCAGCGTTGGAGGTCAACGCCTCTACGGAGGAGGTAGCCCAGGCCATGGAACAGATTTCACGCGGGGCGGAAACCCAGTCGGAAATGGTCGGCAAAAGTTCGATGGTGATTCACGAAATGGCCATTTCCGTGGAACTGGTGGCCAATCGGGCTAAGGAGTCCGCCAAAGCCGCGAGGGAGACCTCCCTCACCGCCCGGAAGGGAGGAGAACTCGCCAACGATTTCAGTTCCCGTATGAAATACTTATTCGAGATACTGGAGCTTGCAGGACGCCAGTTCGCCGAGTTAAATGCCAAACTCCAACAGGTGGGAAATATTGCGGACTTCATCGGGGATATCGCCCGTCAGACCAACATGCTCGCCCTTAATGCCTCAATCGAGGCTGCGCGGGCCGGTGAGTACGGCAAAGGGTTTGCAGTGGTGGCTGAAGAGGTGAGAAAACTGGCCGATGGGACAGCGAAATACACGGATACCATTCAAAAGCTGATCGTAGAAATCAAGGAGGCGAGCCTTCAGGTACATAAAACATTTGGCGATAGCTCACGCCATATAATCGAAAGCAAACAGACTATCGAGACTACGGCATCATCCTTTCAGGAGATCGTCACGACCGTTATGGAAACCGAACGCAAGGCCAACAGCATCTCCGACCTTTCACAAATGCAGACTGTCGGTGCGGAAAAGATGGTGAAGGCGATCGATGAAATCGCCAAGGTTGCCGAAGACAATGCGTCAGCCACGGAAGAGGTGTCGGCGGCCATGGAAGAACAGTCTGCGGCGATGCAGGAGATGGTCGATGCTATGCGGGAACTTGCCAAGCTTGCTGATGACCTGTTCCGGATTGTGGAACGCTTCACGGTTTCCGCAGGCGGGTACTAGGCGTGAGCGACGGCATTAACCGACTGGTGATATTCTCGGTGCGTGGGACCGGCTACCTTCTGGATCTAATGGATGTGTCCGAGGTGATGGAAACTGCCGAGATATTTCCAATTCCGCTGGCGCCTCGTCATTTCATCGGCGCCATGAATGCACATGGAAGCCCGGTCGCCGTGCTGGATCTTGCTGCTTTTCTCGGCACAGGCGACGCTATGCCGGATGGCAAGATACTGCTTCTGGACCGGCGTCTCGCAAACCTTGCCCTCTGGGTTGACCAGGTGAAACGGATCGTCTCCGAAGACCAGATTTCTTGCGGGGGAACGGTGGATGAGGAGTTCACGTCGCGACTCCTTGTGACAGACGAGGGACCGCTAAAACTGCTGAATCTTGAAAGGCTTCTGGAACGGTTGGAGGAAGGAATCAAGATGCATGCTGTATAAACCAGGGGTTAATGCGGCGGCTCAGGTTTTTCATGCAGGCTACAGATAAGGTGGAGGGCGGTATGGGTCTGAAAGTGATGGTTGTTGACGATGCCCTGTTCATTCGAAACATGTTGCGTGACATACTGGAAGAGGCAGGTTGTGAAATAATCACCGAAGCGGTCGACGGCATGGAGGCAGTGGCCAAGTATCGGGAATTCCGCCCTGATATTACGATCATGGATATCATCATGCCGGTCAAGAACGGCATTGAGGCGCTAAACGAGATTATAGCCTTCGACAGCTCCGCCAGGGTGGTTATGTGCAGCGCGGTAGGCCAGCAACCCTTGGTCCGGGCAGCCCAGGCTGCTGGTGCCCTCGATTTTATTATAAAGCCGTTCAACCCGGAACGTGTAAAAGAAGCCATCATGAGAGTGGCGGAGAATTGACCGATGGATATCTCCCAGTACCGGGATTTGTTCATATCTGAATCCCAGGAATACCTTGGAACGGTTAATGAGCTGCTTGTCGGTTTGGAGAAGAACTCCGGCGACCGGGAGACGATTGACGCCCTGTTCCGTGTGGCGCATTCCATCAAGGGAATGGCGGCTTCCATGGGCTATGCCGATATTACGGAACTGGCCCACAAGATGGAAGACCTCATGGACCGGGTCCGCAAGGGAGCGTTGGTATTCAATGCCGGAATAGCCGATTTGCTGCTGGAAGGGTCCGATCTGATAGATGCCATGGTGAATGATCTGGCCAAGGACGGGAGCGGCTGCAGTGACATAGCAAGCCTGGTGGAGCGACTGGTCACGTATTCCCCTGACGGTGATTCAGACACACCGCTCCAAACGGTGGCTACGCCACGGGGAACACTCTCGGAGGCGGCCCCGGTTCTCGCTGCCGAAGTACGGAGCCCACCCCTCAAAGGGAGTGAGCCCCGGCAGACCGTCCGGGTCAAGACCCAGGTCTTGGACCGTCTGATGAACATCACCGGAGAGTTGATCACGAACAAGCACGGATTGATGACCGTGGCGCGGGAAGTGGCGTCGGAGAGGCTCGATGACACGGTCAATGACCTTTCCAATTTACTCCGTGAACTTCACGACGAGGTAATGCAGGTGCGTATGATGACATTTGCCGCCATTGCCGACCGGTTCCCCCGGGTCGTCAGGGAACTGGCGAAGCAAAGCGGCAAGGAAGTCGCCTTTGAGATCGTGGGTAAGGAGATTGAATTGGACCGGGGTATCTTGGAGGAGTTGTCCGATCCCCTTGTCCATATTATGCGGAATGCCGTTGATCATGGCGTTGAACTCCCTGCTGAGCGCCGAACGGCAGGGAAGCCCCCCAAGGGAAGCATAAGGCTGGTCGTGAGTCGAGAGCAGGATATGGTGGTCGTTACAGTAGAGGACGACGGTCGGGGAATGGACCCGGCTCGGCTTATCGCCGTAGCGCTCGAAAAGGGGCTCATCACACGGGAGGAAGGCAGTCGGCTGTCGCCACGAGAGGCCTTCATGCTCACCTGTATTCCAGGCTTCTCCACGGCCGGTGAGATTACCGACGTCTCCGGGCGTGGCGTCGGCATGGATGCAGTGAGGACAAAGATACAGGGCTTGGGAGGCGTTGTTAGCATAGAATCAGAAGCAATGAAGGGGAGCCGGATCACCCTCAAGCTCCCGCTGACCATTGCCATCATCAATGTGCTCTTGGCCATGTGCGGCGGGCTGGTGGTAGCTGTGCCGGTCACCAACATCCTGCGAACCCTCGAAATCAGCCACAATCTGATCTTCAGCCAGGACCGGCGGAAAGTCTTTTATCTGGACAACGAACCGGTGCCACTGTTTAACCTGAACCACCTGTTCGGTGTTCCGTCCGCTCCGTTTAGCAGCGATGTGATCCACCTTTTCCTCAGCGAAATCAAGGGGCGCATGGTGGGACTGACCGTCGACCGGTTTCTCGGCCAGCGGGAAGTATTTATAAAACCTCTCGGCAGGCCTCTGACCGGCCTTAGAGGGATTTCCGGCGCGGCAATGCTTGGTGCCGGTGAGATTGTCTTTATTCTGGATATCGCAAATCTGATTTAGGGCTTATTGAGAAAGGATTTACTCTATGGGTTATGCCCAGTTGAAAAATCATGAGCTAGACGCCCTTCGCGAAGTGAGCAATATCGGCATGGAGCAAGCAGCCACGGCTCTTTCACAGTTGGTGGGGCAGACCATCAACATGAGCGTGCCGCGAATTCTGCTCACGGACATCTGCCAGGTGCTGGACGTTTTGGGTGACGCCGACCGGATGGTGGTCGGTATATACCTTCAGATTCTCGGCAACACACGGGGCAATATCCTTATAATCTTTCCCCGCGAGAACGCTATCAAAATACTCGAAAAAATCCTCCCCAAGCAAAAGGTCAAAGGCGCCCCGCTTACCGATCTGGAGATTTCAGCGCTCAAGGAGGTTGGCAATATTCTCGCCTCCGCCTACCTGAACGCGTTGAGCAGAATACTCAAGATGAGTCTAGTCCCATCCGTCCCGGACTTCTCCTTCGACATGGTCGGCGCTGTGGTCGATTACGTGCTGATCAGTCTGGCAGAGGCAGGCGACACCTCGCTCATGATAGAGACGGAGTTCACCGGCGACGGAGACCCGGTAAGCGGACATTTCTTTCTACTGCCGGACCCATCCTGCTTGGATGTCATTCTCAAGGCTGTGGGAGTCTGACATGAATGAGATTGTCACTACCGTCACAGCCCTGGAAGGAGATCCAATGAAACAGTTTAGCCATCTTTTCCTCCTGGCGCTCCTCTTTTTGACAGTCACGCCTGCCCAGGCCGGGACAGGCGCCTCGCTAAAGGAGGTGGTGGCCACCCTGGAACAGGGGTATTCCGCGCTTAAAGACGTGCAGGCGGATTTCAGCCAGCTTAGCGCCATCGCCTCCATGAAGCGGGAAGAGAGGGGCGCTGGGGAGCTCTTTATCAAGAGGCCTGCCGGGGGGAATGCCATGTTCCTCTTTAATTACAGCAAGCCGCGGCAGCAGATCGTATCCAACGGCAAAAAACTCTGGTACTATATCCCGGAAAACCGGCAGGTAATGGTGGGCGACTTGACGGCGCTGCTTGAGGCAGGGAATGGCGTGACACTCAACTACCTGACAGGCATGGGCAATGTCTCCAGGGATTTCACTGTAAGTTTTGCCGGTGACGGCCAGGATAAAAACGGGAACTACATGCTGGAGCTGGTTCCACGCAAGGAGAGCCAGGCGCTTGCCAAGCTCCGTTTGACGGTGTCCGGCCGGTCGGTCGAGAAGTTCCGCGCCACAGGGAAGGCCAGTGACCCTTTCCCAATCGTACTGTCAGTGGTATACGATCAGCTCGGCAATAAAACCACTATGGAATTCAGCCGGGTACGGGTGAACAGAGGAATGAGGAATGATCTCTTCACCTTCAAGGTTCCCTCCGGGGTGGAAGTGGTAAGCAGTCCTTAGAAGCAACTTTCGCGGGAGGTTGTTATGCCGTCATTTGACATCGTATCCAAGGTAGAGATGAATGAAGTGGACAATGCCGTCAACCAGACGGTTAAGGAAATATCCCAGCGCTATGACTTCAAGGGGTCAAAGTGTGAGGTGGCGCTGGAGAATGTCGCCATCCGGGTTCTGGCGGACGACGATTTCCGGCTAAAGGCGATTTTGGATATACTGCAATCGAAGTTCATCAAGCGCGGCCTATCCCTGAAGGCTTTACAGTATGGCAAGGCGGAGTCTGCTTCCGGCGGCATGGTGCGGCAGATCATCACCATTCAGCAGGGAATATCCAAGGAGCATGGAAAAGAGATAAACAACTTCATCAAGGAGTTCAAGCTCAAGGTCCAGAGCCAGATACAGGATGACCAGGTGAGGGTGACAGGCAAGAACATCGATGACCTGCAGGAGGTCATAAGGCTCCTGAAAACGAAGGAAATGGGAATCGAGATGCAATTCATTAATTTCAGGCCATAAACATCAAACAGTTAACAGTGCATAACTTTAAGTCTTGATTGAGGTAAATTTGGAGAATATAGTCAAAGAAAAGGTTAGTCTGGTCAGTCTTGGCTGCCCTAAGAATCTGGTTGACGCCGAGGTGATGCTCGGGTATCTGGCGCAAAAGGGATTCGAGATCACTACAGACGAGCGACAGGCAGATATTATCATCGTCAACACCTGCTCTTTCATAAAAGAGGCAAAACAGGAAAGCGTAGACACTATCCTCGATCTGGCTGACCGTAAGCATGACGCCCGCTGCCGCCTGCTGATCGTGACCGGATGCCTCCCGCAGCGCTACCAGGAGGAGTTGGCAAGGGAGCTGCCGGAAGTTGACATCTTTGTCGGCACCGGCGATTATCCGCGCATCGCCGAGATTATAGCCGAGAAGGAGGGAACCGACGAGCAGCTCCGCTACACCGGCGACCCCAACTTTCTCTACGACGAGGAGCTTCCACGATTACAGTCCTCTCCCTACTACACCGCATATCTGAAGATCGCCGAAGGGTGCTCCAACTGCTGCTCATACTGCGTTATACCCACCCTGCGCGGCAGCTTCCGTTCGCGCCCAATCGACAAGCTTCTGGATGAGGCCAGGGCGCTTGTTGTCGGCGGGGTGAAGGAACTCAATCTGATAGCACAGGACATCATAGGCTACGGCAGGGACCTGGCCGACGGCGAATCGCTGGAGCAACTGATACGGGAGTTGGCCAAGCTGGAGGAGTTACGCTGGATACGGCTCCTGTACGCCTATCCCGATGGCATATCCGACAGCCTGATCGAGCTTATCAAGAGCGAGACCAAGGTATGCAAATATCTGGACATCCCGCTTCAGCATATAAGCGACCCGATTCTCACAAGGATGAACCGCCGCAGTTCGGAGGTCGAAATCAGGGGATTAATTACCCGGCTGCGCGATGAGATACCTGGCATCGTCCTTCGTACCTCTCTCATCGTCGGCTTTCCCGGCGAAACCGACGAGGAATTCAAGAAGCTTCTAGGCTTCGTGGAGGAGACCCAGTTCGACCGACTGGGGGTTTTCTGCTACTCCCGCGAAGATGGGACTCCCGCAGCCGAAATGGCGGATCAGGTGTCCGAGCGAACCAAGCGCGAGCGCTACAAGAAATTAATGCGGGCACAGGCGAGAGTCTCCTTCAAGAGAAACCGTCGGCTCATAGGCACAGTAGAACAGGCCATCATCGAGGGATACTCCGAGGAGACAGAGTTGCTCCTCAAAGGACGCACCTCCAGACAGGCCCCCGACATCGACGGGCAGGTATACATCACCGCCGGTGAGGCGAAGGTCGGTGACATCGTAAATCTCCGTATCACCGATTCGTCGGACTACGACTTGATCGGCGAAATCGTCTTATGACCTCTTCAGAGAAGCCGCAGGTGTCTCCTTAGGGCCTGACAAGAAATTTAAATAAGAAACATGAGGGGAGAAAGGGTCCATTTCAATCAAGGCTGCGCGGATTGAGAATGGGCCCTTTTTGTTTTATCAGGGGCGGCGCTTGCCGCGCCCGGTCTGCAGGGGTAAATGTTGTGTTCGCAATCGCCACCACGGCTTTATTCCAACCTCGCTCGGATACAATACGGTTGATCCATTGACTCAAACGATCCTTCTTGCCTGCCTGGGTGACCACTGCTCTGGCTCCATGAACGAGAAGGCTGCGTAATAACCATCACCTTTCTTACTGATGCCGAGGAGAACGTCCTTTCCACCACTGCTATGCTGACGTGGGACTAATCCGATTGAAGCGGCCACGTCACGTCCACGAGTGTAAGCGCTGCCATCGCCAACAACCACTATAGAAGGCACTCGAAATAATGGGGCCGTATCCTGGTATCTTTTGCAAACGTTGGCAGGCATCATCCTGCTTACTCTGGATTTCCAACTCGTGTGTAAAGAAATTGATATGGCCATCCATTTCTAGAAGTTGTTTGTTGAGTGCCACTACATCGTGGACGCTTTTTTGTGCCAAGACATCGTGGACACTCAACTGATTTCAGCGTAGATTGTAATCGAATTCTTCGACCTGTTTTTTATCCAGGAAGAGTTTTTGTAGTGTTTGAATAAACATACACAACCTACGCCACACTTAAATATCTGCTTCCTCCAGAATGGGATGCCCTTACAAGATCCCCCGATTCATCTTTTAACGCAGCATCAATAATAAAGTCGCAGACATCCTCAACAAAATAAGCTCCGTATTTCGTAAGACTTATTGAGTCTGCATCCTGCTGGAGGCACCCATATTCATTGAGCTTCGCAATCACGGGACCAAACACTTCAAAGGCGTCTTCACAGTATGTGTCATGAAAATGTTTAATATCAAGACCGCACTTTAGCTGCAGCCCCAGAATGAGTGATCTGTACATGCGCTCTCTTTTGGATAGAGGAATATACCTTCCTATTGGGAGGATACCTTTGCTAATCATGCGAGTATAGGTGGACAAATCCTCATGTTTGTCGTAGCAGATTGACTTGGTGTAGGATCTAGTGCGCGAACCAAATGCAATGATAGGCATCTCTTTCAACCAATGGTATCGATATCCCCACTGCTTGTCATTGCTGAAGCGACCGTTTTGCTCATAGCCAAGACTTTCCATCCATTCCTGCGTAATGTATACCATTTCAAAAAGTGTATCATCTTCAACGATAAGATCCGGTCGTGTTTTATATAACTCGACCACGAGTGGATTTACAATTTCGTGCCTGATATATTCAATCGCATTCGGGCGAATTTCTTCCAGAAGTTCAAGATCTTTTCTCACACTGGCAATAGTCTGGCCAGGAAGCCCACTCATCATGTCAATATTAATGGCCATGCCATGTTTCTGAGCGTGCGTGACGATCTGTTGTACCTGGGCTGGGGTGTTGGTTCTGTTGCAATGAAAAAGAATATCGGGATCAAATGTTTGGCAGCCGATACTGATTCTTGAAATGCCTATTTTGGCCAATCCTGCTATCCGCTCTTCACTGCTGAGAGTTAAAGGGTGAGCTTCAGATGTAATATTGCAGTTTTCTGCAAAATCGATTGATGATCTGATTTTGTCTATTATTAGCTTGAGATCTCTGTTCGAAAAAGAGGTGGGGGTTCCTCCTCCGAAGTAGATACATTTAACCTTTTTGCCATCAAAAAAACCACATTCTGAAAAAAGTGTGATCTCTTTGAGTAAATGTTGCAGGTAGTCTTGCTGGATATGCTTATCAACTTTGAGGGGAAATGAATTGCAGAACAGACACTCAGAAAAGCAGAACGGAAGATGAAAATATAGTAGTATTTCTTCTTCCTTGACACTTTCTTTTATCATCTCAACAAAAGGACCAACCTGTGAAGGAGCCAGCATCTTGAAATGATGGGGAACAAACAGATCTGGCTGGTTTTTGGTGTAATTAGACGAACCGTAAAATAATTCGTTTTTAATTCTGCTCAGGGCTACCGTGAGTTCCATATCTAAATATTTCCTGTTCAGTTCGCCGCAATTCAATGGTGATGGCTAATTGTAGTGATAATCTTGAAACATCTCGAACTTGACCACCCAATGTAAGTCTGGATGCATTTTATGTCAATCTAGCATTATACTCAATAGTCCTGAATTGCATTCACTGGCGAAAAGTTGGGTGCTAAATCTCTGCTCATCACAATATAAACAGCGTTGTCCGGTTTGGTTTTTGCCGTAAGCTCCCCCTCCCCTTAGAGGCTGTCCATGTCCCACAAATAATGCTGAACACCGGGAGAGTTTTTGTATATAAGTTGCAGCATGAAAATCTACGGCCTGTCATTTAGTGAAGAGACCATCGGAGATATCCAGCGTATCGTTGACGAGAATCCAGCTATCAGCCGCCGTTCATTGTTGAAACGCCTGTGCGAATTATTTAACTGGCATAGCGCCACCGGTCGTCTGAAGGAGATGAACTGTCGCAAGGCCGTCTCCATGTTACATCGTTGCAATCTTGTTTGCTTGCCTGAAGCATCGCCAGTTCCCGGCTTTCAGACAAAAGCCTTGAGTAAGCCGTATATCCGTTCTGCTGTTGTCTGCTCGCTGGCTGAACTTGGCTGTGTCAATCTGATACTGGTAGACAATCCACGTAGTGAACAGGCCGGCATCTGGAAATCTCTCATGGCCGGTCACTATCTGGGAGCGCGGACATTCTATTACGGATTGCGGTACCTTGTACATAGTTCAGTGGATGGCTACCTGGGCGCCCTTTCCTTTGGCAGTGCAGCCTTTCGGATAACGTTTACCTGTAAGCTGCTGAAAGAGGCGAACGTGACATCGCGCCCCTTCTCCATGAGGCGGAACCCTTCGACTCGTACAGTCCAAGAGAGCGGGTTTATGGCGATCCGGGCGATCACCGCCTTTCGCCCCGTCGCTGCCTCGATCCCATCGATCGCCTTGCTCCTGACGATGCCGGGGAGAACGAAGGCGATAAAGCTTGCACATAGAGTAATGCAGACACCTATTGCCACTCCCCGCTTTTGCCAACTACTCATGGCGACTCCGAGCAGCTACGCGCCATGCCTGGCGTACAATGCTTAAAAGCCCCCGATGAACGGAGGCTTTTGCAGTAGAACATCAGGGAAGCGTAATTTTTTGTCCGAGCAAGGCTGTCGAGCAATCGCACGGAGACTTGAGCCACGTTACGCAGCACAAGTGGTTACGAATATCCTATGCTACATCTTACGCAGCTCGGGCGGGAAAGTGCGCTTTCCTTCTACTTGTTGTAGCCGAGATTGGTTGATATCTCATCCGAAGCGCTCTTAACCAGCGGAATCAGCTCTTTCTCCAGGCGCTCGTCGGTGAAGCGCATGGACGGCCCTGAAATGCTGACCGCACCCACAATCCGTCGCGTATAGTCGCGGATCGGCGCGCTGACGCATCTGACCCCGATATCCAGCTCCTCATTGTCAATGGCGTAGCCTTGATCGGCGACCTGTTTCAGGTGCCGCTTAAGTTCATCCCGGTCGGTTATGGTATTCGGTGTGTAACGCTTCAACTCCTTTGTGGGGAGATAATCCGTCAACTCCTCGTCGGTCATGTGCGCAATCTGTACCTTGCCGGCGGCTGTGCAGTAGGCAGGTAACTGGGCGCCGACCCGCGAGACCACCCGCACGGTAAGGCCGGTTTCCACCACGTCAAGGTATACGATATGAAAGTCCTTGAGGATCGCAACGTAGGAGGTTTCGTCGCATTTTCCGACCAGTTCTTCCAGTACAGG
Source organism: Geobacteraceae bacterium (assembly GCA_049301475.1). Classification (GTDB taxonomy): domain Bacteria; phylum Desulfobacterota; class Desulfuromonadia; order Geobacterales; family Geobacteraceae; genus JBAQKZ01. The sequence goes on from JBAQKZ010000309.1 coordinate 14,056, forward strand.
CCGTGACTGGCGAAGGAGCCCCATCTGTTTTATAAAGGTCTGCCCCAGTTCCAGTGTCTTAAGTCCCAGACGGTAGTTTTCGGTCGCCCTGTTCTGCTCGATGTAGTTCCTTGATTCAAGCGTAGCCAAAAGCCTGAAGACGTTATTTTTGTGGAGCTTGAGGCGTTTGCTGAGTTCGGTGACGCCAAGCTCGTCTACATCGCCATGGAACTGCTCAAGCAGGTCGAACGCATGTGAAACCGCCTGTATGATATACTCGGATTTCTCTTTCTTTGCCATTTCGTTTACACCACCAATTTGATTAATATTTGAACCCTAAACGCTTAAACTTTTCAATGCAACATGTCAAGAGCAATTGTCGGCTGCATCAAATCCGATCTATGAGATGCTGCACTTAACGTCGGTCAAATTGTAAAATATCGTTCTATAATTTCTTCAAAGTAAACCCCCGGCTGTGCCGGGGGTTTACTTATTGTCAAGCGACAAACGTTATACTTGCATAATAATTGATGGGTTTCAAGCAATTCTTGTTGCCTGTCGATTGCAAATCGGAATCACTCGCTGAACGTAAGTTTTCTCTCCAGGTCCATTGAACGCGTAATCCGTTTTGCCTGCTCGAAGGTGATAATGTTCTGCTGGCAGAGTTGCACCAGGTGCTGATCCAGTGACTGCATCTGATACTGTGACCGTCCGGCTTCGATATGCCTTTCGATTTCGTCCAGACGGCCTTCCCGAATACATGCCTGGATTGTGGTTGTTGAACGCATTACTTCTACTACTGGGACGACCTGCTCACCCGTCCTGTCTTTGATGAGGCGCAGGGAAACCGTTGCGACGAGAATATCGGCAAGTCTTTGGCGGATCACTTCCTGAGTGTCCGGGGGAAAGTTGCCGACCAGCCGGTTTATTGTGGAAGCGGCGTTTTGGGTATGGAGGGTAGAGAAGACCAGGTGGCCGGTTTCTGCTGCCTTGATACAGGCGTCGATTGTTTCCATGTCTCGCATCTCCCCGACCATGATGACGTCGGGGTCCATCCGCAGGGCAGCCTTTAGCGCGGCGCTGAAATCCGTGGTGTCGATTCCCACTTCCCGCTGGATAATGCAGCTTTTACTGGAAGTAAAGAGAAACTCGATGGGGTCTTCGATAGTGATGATGTTGAAGCTGAAGGTTTCGTTCAAACAATGGATCATCGAGGCCAGAGTCGTGGATTTGCCGTTGCCGGTGGGACCGGTGACCAGAATCAGACCGTTGGGCGCCTTTATGATCTCTTCAAGCACCGACGGAAGGTTCAGTTCCTGGAAAGTGCTTACATGGGGCGGGATGACCCGCATAACTATGCCGATGTGACCCCTCTGGCGGAATATGTTGACCCGGAAGCGTCCCCCGTTGGGGAGTGAGTAAGAGGCGTCGAGTTCCCTGAGTTCCTCTGTCATCTGGCGTTTGTTGTGTTCGATGATGGTTTTGGCGATGAACTCTGTATCATTAGTGGTCAGGTTGGGCAACTTGGAACGGATAAGTTGGCCGCGAACCCTGAAGAACGGCGGGTTGTCCACTTCGAAATGGACGTCTGAAACCCTCTTCTCAAAAGCGATTCCCAGTATTTGCATCAACATGTTCAGGTCCATGACATCACCTCTCTTGATTCGATAATACTAAGGAACTGTAAACAAATATCATGGGCATCTTGCATCTCATCTTCAGGCCATCTTTAGCCGAACTTCAATCGCCAAATCCTCAACGTAGCTCTGCTACGTCTGCGGTTTGGCTCAATCAGTTCA
>JBAQKZ010000310.1:0-3911 GCA_049301475.1 Geobacteraceae bacterium
GCCGCCAGTAAGGCCGAGGCGGAGCGGCTGGCCCGTGAGAATGCCGAAGCGGTGCAGCTTGCCGAAGAGAAAGCGGCAACGGAAAAGGCGGCAGCCGAGAAGCTGGCTGCCGAAAAATCTGCCGCCAGTAAGGCCGAGGCGGAGCGGCTTGCAGAAGAGAAGGCTGCGACGCTAACCCCGCCGATCCAGTCGGCGAAACAGGCCAAGCCACGCATGCCGAGCCGTACCGAAGGTCTGCGTAACAAGGCCATAGCCGAATACATGATGGTCATCGACCGGTTTCCGGGCACCAATGCTGCTGCCAGTGCGTCTGTCAAGCTCAAGGCGCTCGGCATCATCTATCCATCGGTCGAGGACAAAAAGGAAGCGGTAATCGCTCAAGCCACCGGGGCAAACGCACAGACCATAAGCTTCCAGGTGGGTCAGTTTGCCGCTGTTGGATTCAATGTTATCCAAAGCGGGCAGATCTACGAAGTCGGCAGACGGGTCAGCATCCCCTTCGAGATTGTCAACGGCGGAAACGGCAACGACAGCTTCTCCATGGATTCAAGCTTCCCCGCCGAGTACCAGCAGCAGTTTGCCACTGCTGCCGCACCGGAAACCCCCATCAACAGCACCCCTCAGCTCGCCTCCGGCGAGCGGTTCAAGGGGATGTTAAGCCTTACCATTCCTACACAGCAGATCGACGGCCAAAAGAGCAATTTCCCGATCAAGATCGTTTCAAGGTTCGCGGACGATATTTCCCAGTCGCGCCAGGTCAACCTGGTTGCATCCGCACCCCTTCTGCGGGCGGTCATCAAGTCTGACAAAGGGCAAGTCCTCCCAGGCGCACGGGCCAGCTATCGGGTAGCGCTCCTGAACATAGGGACATCTGCCGCAAATGGAGTGACGTTCAGGCTTAACTACCCACCCCAGTACGAGCCAATCGACTACGTTGCCGCCGGTTTCAGCCAGGAAACGAAGACATCCCTTCTGCTCGACGGACTGCAATTAAATTCCGGGGAGAGTAAGGAGTTTGCCGTAACTTTCCGGCTAAGGGAAGAGGCGATCGCCCGACAGGAGTTGTTCGTCCGCGCCGACTTGACCAACAACGAGTTGAAGACAAGAGACTCATTCCTCTCCACCGCCGTGTTCGTACAGGGGGTCAGCGGGTTAAGCGTCAGGACCAGCGCGGACCGGCTAGTAGCCATCCCTGGGCAGACCCTGACCATTCCGCTAATAGTCACCAATACCGGCAACCAGACCGAGACGGTGGATATGCAGGCCTCTCTTCCTGCATACATCAACGCCACCTTCTATCATGATTTGAACCGCGACGGCGTCAGGCAAACCAATGAGCCGCCCATAAATAAGGTAGGGTCGCTGGCGCCAAAGGAAGAGGCATATCTTCTAATGGCGGTGGCCACCCCAGGGAGCGCTGCGGACGGCTCCGATGCGACACTGAACATTGTCATGGAGCCGGAAAGTGATCGGCTTAAAAGCGCCTCCCTTGCTATCAGGTTGCTATTTTCCCGCCCGGTAGTGGATATGGTCGCGGCAGGCAAGGGGGGCACGGTGAAGCCGGGCGAGGTCTCCTCCTTCGAGTTGAACTGCGTTAACCGCGGCTCCAGCATGGCCAGGGTGGTTGAGTTACAGAGCATTCTGCCGTCAAATATGGAAATTGTCGGGGTCGATCCCCCCGTTAGCCAGGTGAAAGACAGCACGTATGTCTGGCGATTTGCGGAACTCGGGACCGGTGAGAAGCGGAGCGTCAAGGTTTCCTTCCGGGTCAAGGGGGGGCTGGAGGTTGGCACGAATATCCAGGTGAAAACAGTAATAAGTTACGAAGACCAACTGGGGAACAGGTACTAACGGTGGCTTCGCAGACGGCGACAGCAGCGACAGTTGCAATTACGGCGATTATCCTCGCTGGCGCGGCGGGTATCGCTTATGACGGGGCTGACGAATACCGGCTTTACACCCCGCAGCCGGTCGAGACAACCGACTTACCCGCCACCCCTGAAAAGGGTATTCTGGTCAAGATCATCACCATAAAGCAGGGCGACACTTTGAGCGCCCTGTCGCGGAAATTTTTCGGCAGGGGACTGTTCTATCCTGAGTTCCTGCCGTTTAATGAAATCAATAACCCGGACCTCATTTATGCAGGAAAGAAGCTGAGGATTCCGCTTGCGAAGGCTAGCAAGGCTGCAACACACCACAAGCCCGAAGAGAAGCATGAGGCTGCTAGAAATGCGACAATGCGTACTCCCCGAAAGGAATCAAAAATCGTCCGGCGCGATACAACGCAGCCTTCTACGCAAGCAGTCGGCGCGTCCGAAGCTACCGAGTTCGAGCGAGCCGTGAAACTCTACCAACAAGGGGCATACCAGAAGGCGCTGATCGCCTTCGATGGCTTCCTCGAACGCCACCCATCCTCAATATTTGCCGCCGATGCCACCCTCTACCGGGGGGATTGCTACATTCATCTTTCCGGCCTCTAGCTTTTCCCGACTTGTACCTCCATCCGATTATCCCCGTAGATAAGCGAAAATATGAAGTTCGTCTAAAGGGTTGACAACAATACCATTGAAGGGCTTTCTCGCAAGAAATCTCGCAAGAAATGACTTGACTTGAAGTAGCTGTCGACGTACGATTTAACGTACGAAACGGAGGTAAGATAAAATGACAACACTATCGGCAACAGAAGCAAGAAAAACCCTTTATAACCTTGTAGATGAAGTTGCCTTATCGCATGACCCGATTCAGATTGTAGGCAAACGGCACTCGGCAGTGCTTATCTCTGAAGATGATTGGCGTGCTATCCAGGAAACTTTGCATCTCACATCAATACCTGGCATGCGAGAATCCATCAAGAAAGGTCTTAAAACTCCTGTAGACGAATGCAACGTGGAGCTTGCATGGTAAGCTGGCAGCTTGTTTTTACCAAACAGGCACAAAAAGATGCAAAAAAGATCACTCACTCCGGGTTGAAACCACAAGCCGAACAAATTCTGGAAATCCTTAAAGAAAATCCCTTCAAAAATCCACCGCCATACGAGAAACTTGTAGGCGATCTGTCAGGAGCATATTCGCGCCGAATCAATATTCAGCATCGGCTGGTTTACCAGGTTCTGGAGGATATTAAGACCGTTAAAGTTATCAGGATTTGGACGCACTATGAGTAACAGCTGGGGAGCATCGGGGGGAGCATCGGGCCGGGCTTCCAAGTTGCTAGGGGGAGCATCGAGCCGGGCTTCCAAGTTGCTAAGATGAAGTATTGTGAGAGTGGTAAGAGTGAGCATATGAAATCCCACAGTTTCGTGACGATTTCCTTGACAGTACGGGGGGAATATGGGGACATCACCCATAAGTGTGAAAGCCAAGTAATAAAACACCATGTAATAAAACACCTGCGGAAGTTATCGGGGAGAATTCCGATAAGCCTGCAGACTTGACATTGATTTAAGAAGTCGTAATAGTTTCTACAGTCGGGATTACACCGATGCTGACCAAAATATGACCCGAGAGGAGAGGTCAATGACCATAAACTCCCTACCAATGCCGGTGTACCGATAGTTGACAACCTGAACCTGAAAGAAAGGAGAACAGAAATGAATAAAGATAGCAAGTGTCCGGTAACGGGCAGAGTTGTCAAAGCTACTGCCAGCAGTGGCACGTCGAACCGGGACTGGTGGCCGAACCAGTTGAACCTCAAAATTCTTCATCAGAACCCTCCAATGTGCAGCCCGATGGGCGAGGAGTTCAACTACGTTGAGGAATTCAAGAAACTCGACCTGGAGGCCGTGAAGAAGGCCCTATATGCGCTGATGGGCGACTCGCAGGACTGGTGGCCTGCCGATTACGGTCACTACGGTCCGCTCTTCATCCGGATGGCGTGGCACAGCGCAGGCACCTACCGCACCGGCGACGGC
>JBAQKZ010000311.1:0-12122 GCA_049301475.1 Geobacteraceae bacterium
GCCACCCAGAGGCTGGCGGCAGTGGTGAGCCCACGGACCGAAGCCTTGTCCTTGATAATGGCGCCGGCGCCAAGAAAGCCTATTCCCGCGACCACTTGGGCCGCCACCCTGCCTGGGTCAACCCCGATGGGCCCGGTGCCGCTGAAATTGCCGTACAACCGATAAAAATGGATAGAAACAGCAACGAACAGGCACGATCCCAGGGAAACCAGCAGATGGGTACGAAACCCCGCGGGTCGGCCATGCACTTCACGTTCCAGCCCTATTAATCCGCCAAGCAAAGAGGCGAGCAACAGTTGACCGGATATGACAAGGTCAAGACCATACACCATTCGAACCTCTCTTGCCAATGCTCGCGGTCATTCGTTCTCCAGGGAAACGGAAAGAAACACCTTTTGCTCCTGGCCGCCCACCTTCACAATCAGCGGAAGCCGCAGGCGACAACCGGCAACGGTCGCTGGCTCACAGGCAATTTCCAAGTTGGGCGCGGTTACTTCCATGACTGCCGCAGCTTCCGCAGGCAGGGGCGGTGAACTCCCGTCCACAAGGCCCGAAGACTCAAGCGCCATACCTGGCGCCTGCTCGACTTCTCCGGCAAGTTCCAGCCCACTGGCTCGCAGTTTTTTCAACGTCATTTTCACCAGGGTGAATGCGCACTCAAGAACTCCCTCCCCTTTCACCGCAGCCGTCGGGAAGAGTTTGATGTCTTGGATGTTGAGGGCGTCTTTAAGTGCCTCAAGGGAAACAGCGTCGGCCATATCCCGCTTGTTTGCCTGAATAACGACCGCCACATCCTGGAGGCTTTTCCCGTAACATCCCAGGAATTCCGTAAGCTCTTTCATGCTTGACTGGTTGGCCGTCATCCGATCCGGTGCTGAATCAGCGACAAACACCACCCCGTCAACCCCCTTCAGCGCCATTTTCCAGGCAGAGCTTTTGGCCACCTCGCCCATGATGGTGTAAATATGAAACCGGACCGTATATTCGTCCAGGCTCGCCTGGCCGGCAGGGACGAAGTCAAAGAACAGCATCCGGGCCTTTTCAATATTCATTGATTTGAAGCTTCCCTTGTACTCCTGCTTAAGTTTACGGTAGATATAATTCAGGTTTGTCGCCTTGCCGGCCTTGCCTGGCCCGAAAAAGACCAGCTTGGCGTTTATTTCCTTCTTCACATGATTAACCAACGCCATATGTCTCCCCCTGTTTCAATCTTCTGTACGAAACTATCTGTGTTTTTCCTTGTTTAGAAGTAATCTGCGGGCCTGAGTGGCTATCACCGTGGAGACGTTCTTGCTCTTCGCCAATCCTGCAATGTCCTTCTCCGTAAGCGTCGCCAGGTAACGGAGAGCATTGGGAAGGGGTGTGCGGTGGTTTTCCACAAGAGCCTTGCGTATCTGATAGTTCTTTAGCCATTCCTTATTGGCGCAAATGATCCGGATGATCTCGTCATTTTGTAGCGATGATTTGACTAAGCCCAGCACCTCGGGCTCTGTCAGACGGGGATTTCTCACTACCCCGCTGGACACGAGTTTGTTGGAATCCTTGATCAGGAGAGAGCGCCACTCCTTGTCGCCCGTGAGCGCCATCTTGATTTTTTCCGATACCCCCATGCTCATTGACATCTGGTATTTGCTCTGAAACTCCTCGCCGACCTCCTCCTCACCAGCTTCAGGCGCCTCGGCCCGGTCTTTATCAGGGGGCGTCACAGTGTCGGGGACAGGCTCTCCAGATGCCCCTTTGCCCATCAGGAAGGCAATAGTCTTTTCCGACAGCGATTTATGGGCAGCCAGCTTACGGGCCACCGCAGGCTTCATAAAGTGGAGCCGGGCAAGGATGTCGAGAATCCTCGGGTGCGTATCTACCGAACCGGCAAGCGCCAGTGCGGTCTCTTCCGGCATCTCTCGGAGCGACCGGATGGCCGCCGCCTTCACCTCATCGTCCTGATCATTGCTCAGAAACAGTAGCACCCCTCCCATATCATCGGGGGAGATATCAATCTCGCAACGGGCGGCTTTGAGGCGTTCTTCCCTGGAGGTATTCCCATTGACATAAGCGGCTGCTCTTGCCGATATCTTTACGGTTACCTTTTCCGCCACATATCTCCCGCTATTTTCCCGTCTTGATCACCTGCACGGTAAGGCCCAGTTTTTTCAGACTGGCCGCCGCTTTCAATGCCTGATCTCTTGTAGCGAAACTCCCCGCGGTCATGCGGGTAACATTGATTGGAACTATAACCTTCTTCATGACCAGCTTGACACCTTTGTCGTACAGGCGGTCCTGCTCTCCGGCCGCCTGCCCCTTCATGTAGTATGAGCCAGCATACACCGCATACTTTCCGTTTTCCGGCAGTATAAAGGCATCGGCGGTCAGTTTGACAAGCCCTTTCAGCTCAACCTCGGCTGCTTCACGATCGCTGAAATCAGCCAGAAAGAGCCGGTTCATCGGCTCCTGCCGTTTGACACTTTTCTTCATTACGGGGTCTATTGCAGCCTTCCGCAACTTTACCCGGGCATCCTTGACCGATCTGGTCAGGGCAAAGTCGCCGACCAGCAGTGTATAGAGGCCACGCTCCACACTCGCAGGCGGTTTTGTCTCCTTCTGTACCGGCCTTGCAGTCAGAGCGGGTTCCGGCTTCTTCTGTTCCGTGGCCTTGGCCGGTAGAGGCTTCGGCCCGGTTCCGCCCTCGGTGACATGATGCTCCACCGACACATCAGACCTAGTCGGCGTAGGAACCTTGTTTGGAGCCGGTTTGCCTGCGGAAGCCTCAGACGGAGCAGGCGCTGCCGCCGGTTTCACTGGAGGAACCGGCGCAGGAACCGGTTTTGTCTGGGTGGCAACCGGGCTCTCCGCCTCTGCACTGACCTGCGTCACCGGTTTTTCATCCTTCACCCCCGGTCGGGGCGGAATCGACTGCTTGATCTGGGAGGTCAAGGCGACAGGAGGGTTGGAAGGCTCTTCCGGAGCCCTGATCAGGCCGGTAAATAAATAGAGATATCCGAAAACCGCGAGCAACAGAACGAGCAGCAACAGAAGTATCCGTCGGCTGTTTCCCCTCTCGCCACTCCACGGCGAGTGATACTTGATATTGGGTTCGTGAGTGTCGGGCATATATCAATTCCTCCTGTTATGATTGATGCACTCGCAAATCCTATCTGTCATCCCCGAATGCTTCTATCGGGGATATAGGTTACAAACTGGATTCCCGCTCAGAATCGCTGCGGGAATGACATTTTGCGAAGGCATCATGGTTGACTTAATGGGAATTGTGCTTGTTGCCGTCAGTGGCAGCCTCGTTGATGATCTTCTGCGCCAGATGGCTGGGCACCTCTTCGTAATGTGAGAAATCCATGGAAAACAGGCCACGGTCGCTGGTCATTGAGCGGAGGTCCGAAGAGTAGGCAAGCACGTCGGACATCGGAACAACCGCCTTTATGACCTGGGAGTTGGCCTTCGGCTCCACCCCAACCACCTTCCCCCTCCGCGAGTTGAGGTCACCGATGATATCCCCCATCGTCTCTTCCGGCACGGTGATGTTTATATTCATGATCGGCTCCAAAAGTACCGGTTTGGCCTGCTCAATCCCCTTCTTGAAGGCCAGTGAACCGGCGATCTTGAAGGCCATTTCCGAGGAGTCCACGGTATGGAACGAACCGTCATACAGAGCAGCCTTGAAGTCCACCAGCGGATAACCGGCCAAAAATCCTTCCTTGGCAGCCTCGTGAATACCTTTATCCACTGCAGGGATGTACTGCCTGGGGACCACCCCGCCTACGATCCGGTCCTCGAACTGATAACCCTCACCACGGGAAAGCGGGGAGAATTCCACCCAGCAGTCGCCGTACTGTCCGCGACCACCCGACTGTTTCTTATATTTTCCCTGGACCTTTACACTCCCCTTGATGGTTTCCAGGTAAGGAACCTTGGGGGTCTTCATCTCAACCTCCACCCCGAACTTGCGTTTGAGCTTCTCGATGATGACCTCAAGGTGAACCTGCCCCATGCCGGAAATGATCAGCTCGCGGGTTTGGGAATCACGATGGGTCTCCAGCGTCGGCTCTTCCTCTATCAGCCTGTGGAGCGCCCCATGAATCTTGTCCTCGTCGTTCTTGGTCTTGGGCTGTATGGCATATGAGATGACCGGCTTCAGGGGCTGGGCGGGCTCATAGACGACAGGCTTCGCCGGGTCGCAAAGGGTGTCGCCCGTGACCGTTTCCTTCAGCTTGGCAACCGCCACAATGTCGCCTGCCACCGCCTGTTTTATCGACTTCTGCTTTTTACCCTCCAGTTCGTATATCTGGCCGATCCGCTCCTCGACCCCTTTCGTGGAATTCCAGATCGTCGAGTCCGAATTCAACGTCCCGGAATATACCCGGAAAATGGATATCTTGCCGGTATAAGGATCGGACGTGGTCTTGAAGACCAGGGCAGAGAAAGGTTCGCCCTCCGACGGGGCACGCTCGGTCAATTCTCCGGTTTTCGGGTTGACGCCGGTCGCACTTCCGCGGTCAAGCGGAGAAGGGAGGCAATGGCAGATGTAGTCAAGCAGATGACTCACGCCGATGTTGAGTAAAGCCGATCCGCAAAACACCGGGGTGAATGTGTAACGCAGGGCGCCGACCCGCAGACCGTCGAGTATCTCTTCAACGGTCAGTTCGCCGGTCTCCAGGTACTTTTCGGTCAGGGCATCATATGCCTCCGCCACCGTTTCCACCATTTGCTCCCGCAGGCGCTGGGCCTCGGCAAGATACTGGCTGGGAATTTCCTCCTCGGCAAACTTGCCGGAAAAATCCCTGGCGTACCGGTATGCCTTCATCCTAACCAGATCTATCACCCCTTCGAAGTTCTCCTCGACGCCGAGCGGCATCTGAACCGCCACCCCTCTCGCACCAAGGGCCTTTTCCATGTCGTCGATGGCGCGGAAAAAGCTGGCACGTTCACGGTCCATTTTATTGACAAAGGCAATGCGGGGAATCTCAAACTCGTTCGCCCACTGCCAGACCTCTTCGGTCTGCACCTTGACCCCGGAGATGGCGGAAAGGATTACAACCGCCCCCCCTAGCGCCCGCATGCAGGCGCGGGTGTCGGCAATGAAGTTGCCGTAACCTGGGGTATCGACAATGTGCAATGAATAACCGTTCCATTCGCAGTGATTGAGTGATGAGGAAATAGTGATCTTTCGTTTGATCTCCTCGGGCTCGAAGTCCATTGAGGAGGTGCCGTCATCGACCCGACCGAGCCGGTCAAGCATCCCCGCGTTAAAGAGAATCGCCTCGGTCAGGGAGGTCTTGCCAGCTCCTCCATGTGCGACAATTCCCAGGTTTCTCAGCTTAGAGGTATCGTATTTTGCCATTAATGCCCCCTCGTATTTTGTAATCGTGGTCAGCAGGAGAAACCAGGCGGATATAATACACCATCCGCAAGTCAGAAACCAAGTTTAATATAGACTAACGGTTCAACTCGTAAAGTATTCGCAACCCTTCAAGTGTCAGAAACTCATCCACCGCCTCTATGGTCCGGGACTCCGGGGCAATAAGGCCAGCGAGCCCACCGGTGGCGATCACTCGCGGATTGTCCCTGCTCTCCGTCTTCATCCGTCCGACGATCTCGTCCACCAGCCCCACATAGCCATAAAATATCCCGGCCTGCATGGAATTGACCGTGTTTTTGGCGATGATGGCCGGAGGTTTGAGCAGCTCCACCCGCGGCAGCTTGCTTGCTTTCTGGAAGAGCGCCTCAATGGATATCATCAATCCCGGGGCAATGGCCCCGCCGCAGTACTCCCCATTCCGGTTGACGTAATCAAAGGTGGTGGCAGTGCCAAAGTCAACAATGACGAGGGGCCCTTTGTACTTCCCGAATCCGGCCACCGCGTTGACGATCCGGTCCGCCCCTACTTCCCTGGGGTTGTCGTAGTGAATCGGCATGCCGGTCTTGATGCCGGGGCCTACCACGTAAGGCTTGAGGCCGAAGTACTGGCGGGAAAGCTTCTCCAGCACACCTGTAAGTGTCGGCACCACCGACGAGATTATGATGTCGTTTATATCGGCCAAGTCGATAGCGGCCAGTCTGAACAGCTCGTTTAGCAGAATCCCGTATTCGTCAGTGGTCCGGGACTTGTCGGTAGAAATCCGCCAGTCCCTCACCAGACGCTGGTTGTCGTAAATCCCGAGGACTATATTGGTGTTGCCCACATCTATGACTAAAAGCATTAAAAAACCTCCAGGGAATCGGGGACCGGTCACAGAATCATCACATCACCCGTCAGCACGCGCTCCGTGCCGCCTGCGCACTCCAGAATCAGCGCGCCATTATCATCTATCCCCCGCACTATTCCTTCCGTCGAGCGATTATAGTCGGTCACCCGCACCCGCCGGTCGGCCATTCGGCTCATAGCAAGCCATTCGTCACGGATCGGCGCATATCCATTCCGCAGATAGCCGTCATATAGCACATCCAGATTCATAAGCAAATCGCGGATAAATCCGGTGCGGTTAATCGCCACCCCACCCTCAAGGAGGAGGGAACTGGCGGGGTGACGAAGGTTTTGAGGGAACTGATCGCGCCGCATGTTCAGGTTCACCCCGATGCCTAGCACGATGAAATTTACCTTTTCCGTCTCTGCGCTCATTTCGTTCAGGAGACCGGCGACCTTCCCGCCATTGACGAGGATGTCGTTAGGCCACTTGATACTGGGCTCAAGCGGGGTACAGCGGGTCACGGAGCGTGCAACCGCGATGGCCGAAAGAAAGGTGATCTGGAATGCCGCAACAGGAGGGATAGGAGGACGCAGGATGATCGAACAGTACAGGTTTACGCCGGGAGGTGACTCCCACTCCCTTCCAAGCCGCCCCTTGCCGCGATGCTGGGCATCGGCGATCACCACGGTCCCTTCCACCGCCCCCTCTTCCGCAAGCTTGAAGGCCAGGGCGTTGGTGGAGCCGGTTTCCCTGAAACAGATGATCTCGGACCCAATGCGAATGGTGTTGAGAGATGCGGTGATCTCTGCAGGTATAAGCAGGTCGGGGGAAGAAATCAGCCGGTACCCCTGGGACGGAACTGCGGCGATCTTGTAGCCAAGCATCTTGAGTGTTTTGATCTGTTTCCACACAGCGGTCCGGGAGACCTTTAAGAGACGGCTTAACTCCTCTCCCGACACCACCTCGCCGCTACGCGCACGGAATATCCCCAGTATCCGGCGGTCCAGGGAGGCGCTGCCTTGCGTTGCGATAAGAGGAGCTGTCTCTTTCAAACCGCCTCCAGCAGCATGGATATGTCCATGGCCCGCGCCGAATGTGTCAAGGCGCCAACGGAAATGATATCCACCCCGGTTTCCGCCACGGCCCGGACACTCTCTAGATTAACCCCCCCGGAAGCCTCCACCAGCGCCCTGCCGCCTATCATTTCCACCGCCTCCCGCATGGCCGCAAGCCCCATATTATCCAGCATGATGATATCAGCGCCGGCAGCCAGGGCCTCGGCAACCTCGTCAAGAGTCTCCGTCTCCACCTCGATCTTCATGGTATGAGGGATATAGGCACGCGCCATGCCGATCGCCCTGGTTATCCCGCCTGCCGAGACAATATGGTTCTCCTTTATCAACACGCCATCATAGAGGCCTGTTCGGTGATTCAGGCCGCCGCCGACCCGGACCGCGTATTTCTCCAGTATCCGCAATCCGGGGGTAGTCTTGCGGGTGTCCACCACACGGACACCGGTCCCCTGAACAGCCTGTACATAGCGGGAGGTAAGGGTAGCCACCCCGCACATCCGCTGCAAAAGATTGAGCGCCACACGTTCCCCCTGGAGCAGAAAGGAGGCGTCACCCGCAAGTTCAGCAATGGTCTCGCCGACCCGAAGCCGATCACCGTCGGCAAAGCGGGGGGTAAAACGGATAGCAGGATTGAGCAACTGGAACACACGCGCAACCACACCTATTCCGGCCAGAACCATCTCCTCTCTGGCCTTTATGAGAGCGCAAACTTCCCGCCCCTCCGGGACCACCGCCAGTGTGGTGATATCGCCGGTATGGATATCCTCCCTGAGCGCGTTTTCTATGATACTGTCGAGGCCTGTCATGGGTCGCTCTCCGGCATTCTGGAATGGTCACATTTATAGCACAGCTTGGAATTGCCCGCAACCGCTAATCAGGCGCGGCAGACGCCCGCATCTAGCGACCGCATCTGCGACCGCATCTGTTGACTTCCCCGTCCTGCTGCTCTAGAATAAACAAAAATCGCGCAGCGGAAGAAGACGTCATGCCCCGGAAACAACAGTCAAGAAAACTCACCCTGACCCAAAAACTCATCCTAAGCTACGCCGCCATGGCTTTTTTTACGATGGGCGCCCTTATGTACGCGGTCATGGGGCTGTATTCCATGCACAACACTGCGCGCACTATCGCCGGGAAAGACCTCTTCCTGATAAGCGCCGCGGAGAAGCTGCGCTCATCTATTTTGACTCAGCAGCGAAATGTCGGCAAATATGCTATTCTTAAAGATCATGAATATGTTGATATCTATCGCCAACAAGAGGCTGAGTTCCTGGCCCGGCTCCGGCAGGCGCAACAGAGGAAACCGGGGCCTGAACTTACACTTTTAGGCAACCTATACCAAAATTATCAGGCAACGGCAGAGCGGCTGTTTCGCGGCAATTTGAACAATGACGCCTACCTCAGAATCGCTTCACAGAAAGTACTGGAGGCGATTGACCGCTTCGACGCCAACCAGCGGCAGCAATTGAGCTACAGGCTGGAAAAGGCCGACAGTCAGGAAGAGACAACCATACGCTGGACCCTTACCCTCTCCTTCATCGGCTTTATTCTGGCGCTCTCCGTCGCAGGCTTTTCCGTTTACACGATATCCAGGGCCATCGCCAAGCTGAAACGTGCCACGCACCGTATCGCCGAAGGAGATTTCGACCATGATCCGTTGATTCCAACCGGGGACGAGATCGGTGATCTGGCCCAGGACTTCTCTCATATGGCGGCTCGGCTCAAGGTTCTGGAGCAGATGAGCCTGGACGCCAGCCCCCTGACCAGGCTTCCCGGCAATATCGCCATCGAACGCGCCCTGACAAGAAGAGTTGATACCGGCGAGTCTTTTGCCCTCTGTTATGCGGATATGGATAATTTCAAGTCATACAACGATCGCTACGGCTATATTAAGGCGAGTGAGATTATTCAGCTCACCGGGAAGATCATATTCGAAGCGGTCAAAGAGTATGGTGACAGCGACTCATTCGTCGGCCACGTCGGAGGGGACGACTTCGTCATGATCGTGTTGCCCGACCAAAGCACAACGGTCTGCGATGCGGTCATCAAAGGCTTCGACGAGATGATCCTCGCCCACTACTCCACTGAAGATTTAAACAGAGGGGCGATTGACGGGATCGACCGCTATGGCGTGCCCCGCATATTCCCGATCATGACCATTTCCATAGCCGTGCTGGTATGCGACAAAGGAAAATACGATTCAGCGATTGAGATAGCCAAGGCGGCGGCGGATATCAAGGACCACGTCAAGGAATTTCCCGGGAGCAACTACTTGGTGAACCGGCGTAATTCCGATTCCAAATCAAAGATGATATCAAGGCGGCAAGGAGGAGGCGACGCAGACGTACATAAACAGTACGTTGAGGAGCCGACGACGAAGCCAACGAAGATAGCGCTTTGAGTTGGAATTGGAATAAGAAGGAAAGATGAAACAACTGCTCACGACCATCATACTAGCCGTACAATTGACCGGCTGCGCCGCTCTCCAGAAACCGGGCGGTCTCCTGTACGGTCACAGCCAGGAACAAAAACTCACCGCAGCCGTACAACAGTTGCGGGGTGGCAATCCCAAAACGGCAACCAGCCTGTTGGCGGCCATCTGCGCCGAACCAGGGGTGGCGGGAGTGACGGACGAGGCGCTGTTCCGCCTTGGTCTCCTCTATCTCAGGACTCCGTCCGAGATCAATGACGCGACGGTTGCTCAACATACCTTCGAACGGTTGCTGCGGGAGTATCCGGCGAGCCCCTGGACCAGACAGGCCACCCCTCTCATCCGTCTCCTGTCAGCAATGAACGAGACTCAGCGTCAAAACCACAGCCTGAAGGCCCTTAACCTTTCCCTGAGCAGAGAAAACGGGGAGTTGCGTCAGAGCATGGAAAAACTAAAACATCTCGACATGGAGCTGGAGAATAAAAACAAGCCCTAAGTATATCTTTCTGCAAATAACATTTTTATCCAAGATGAACTATATTGACAAGCAGTCTCAGGAATGATATTAAAGCACTCTTTGCAAATCTGTGGTGCTAACCCCGGAGGAACTTACATGGAAAGAACATTCGCCATCATCAAACCGGATGCCGTGGAGCGCAAGCTTTCCGGCAAGATACTCGACAAAATCGAATCGGCAGGCTTTGCGATTGTAGCCATGAAAAAGCTTCACTTGACCAGGTCTCAGGCCGAAGGCTTCTACTATGTCCACAAAGAACGCCCATTCTTCAATGATCTCTGCGCTTTCATGTCGCGCAGCCCCATTGTGGCGCTGGTTCTGGAAAGAGATAACGCCATTGCCACGTGGCGCGAAGTCATGGGGGCAACCAACCCTGCCAATGCCGATCCCGGAACAATCCGCAAGGAGTTTGGCATAGGTCTGGAAGAGAATTCGGCCCACGGCTCCGACGCCCCGGAAACCGCAGCCTTTGAAATCGGCTATTTCTTTAGCCAGTTGGAATTGGTGTAGAAAGCACGCTCAGAAAAGAAAGCACAGCCCTTCCCGCGAAGGGCTTTTTTTATAGCGCAAAAGCGCTATAACATAGCGCCAATACTACTCCGACAGTTTCGCTTTTCATCGGCTATTCCCACCTTTGCAAAGGGGGGTTAGGGGGGATTTGGTTTGCAAGGTCAACGGCAAATCCCCCTGAATCCCCCTTTTTTAAGGGGGACTTTTATAGAGCAAGGACAGTTACGCGGATGACCAAGGTCGACCTGAAAAACCATACCCTGGAGGAACTGGAGGCATTCATCGCCGGACAGGGGAAGGAAAAGTTTCGCGCCAGACAGATATTCAAGTGGATGTATCAGCGCGACGTCACTAGCTTTGCCGATATGTCCAACCTTTCCAAGGATTTCCGGCAGGAACTCGAAAAATCCGCATGGGTCAGCAGCCTCGAACCTGAAGTCGTGGAGGTTTCGTCGGACGGAACGCAAAAGTACCTGTTCCGTCTTGTAGACGGCGCAGCTGTCGAGTCGGTGCTGATCCGGGACGAAGAGCGGACCACCCTCTGCATTTCGTGTCAGGTGGGGTGCGCAATGGGGTGCGGGTTCTGTCTGACCGGCACATTCAGCCTTACCCGCAACCTGACCACGGCGGAGATTGTTAACCAGGTGTCCGCGGTCAAGCGGCGCGAACCGGTGCGCAACATTGTTTTCATGGGAATGGGGGAACCGCTCCACAACCTCGACAATGTCATCAAGGCATTAAAAATCCTTATCCATCCCGATGGATTCCAGATATCCAGCCGCAAGGTAACGGTTTCCACAGCCGGTCTTGTGCCGGAAATGGCAAGGCTCGGAGAATCCGTCACCGTAAATATGGCGGTCTCGCTGAATGCGACCACCGACGAGACACGGGACCAGATCATGCCGGTCAACCGGCGCTATCCGCTCAAGGAACTGATGGCTGCCTGCAAGGCGTTTCCTCTCCCGTCGCGGCGCTGGATCACCGTGGAATACGTAATGATACGCGATTTTAACGATTCCATCGACGACGCCCGGCGGCTGGTCAGGCTTATCAGCGCTTTTCCGTCCAAGGTTAACCTGATTCCGTTCAACGAGCATGAGGGGTGCTCATTCAGAACGCCAAGCCAGGATTCAATCGACCGGTTCCATAAATTCCTGCTGGACAAGCATATAACGGTCATCACCCGCTCCAGCCGGGGTAGTGATATTTCCGCTGCCTGCGGGCAATTGAAGGGACGGCTGGATAAGGTAGAATAAACTTAATACTCCCTGAATCCGTGACGATTGAATGGCGGAGCGAGCGTAATGCCGGGGCCAATCGTCGCCCGCACAGTATCACACCAGCTTTGCCGGGTGAACTTCGCAAATGTGGCCGCTATGTCCTGAAACGCCAGG
>JBAQKZ010000312.1:0-27319 GCA_049301475.1 Geobacteraceae bacterium
TACAGAAAAGCCTGTTCCCCCATCTTGACGAATGCCTGCCCGCACCGCTTACGGAGCGAGAAAAGCATCTGGTCAAGGTTCTTGAGCTGATTCAAATTGAGAAGTATGTTCCATTCACTGCCAGCAAGCAGCATCATTCTTTAGCCCCATTTCCTCCGCAAGCTGAAAAACCGTTTTCATATGCTTTTCCGCTTCTTCCGCAACCTGCCAATCCTGTAGTTTCGTAGGATCCAAATCAGTGATCTTGAACATACTCTCCTCCTTCGCTAAATACATGAATACATTGCGCTAATAGCATTCCAGCGCACACGATTACCTTCGAACACGGGTATATATGACAAAATGACCTAGGAGCCTGTCGGACTTGGCCTTAACACCAATGAGCCGTTAGTCTGTCCGACTTGATATGCTCTGTTCACTTTCCCATCCGCAGGCCCCTCGCCAATTTATCGAGGATTCTGCGGTAAGTTAATACCGGTTCTGTGTAGAAATTGCTCTTTCTCAACCTATCTGGTCAAGGTATGTAGCCTTTTGATGTTCCAGGCCATGCAGACGAGACTCCATTCGCCTTGTACTGCATCATAGCCACGTAACAGGAAGCTTCTGAAACCCATGACCGCCTTAATGATGCCAAATACTGGCTCTGAGGTAGCTTTTCTTTGTGCGTAGACTGCCTTGCCTGCCGTAGTCTGTAGCCGATGTTTCATTCTGGTCACGGAATCGACGTCATCAGGCAGAGGCGGCGGTTCCGTGAAACGATCCCACAACGGCTGGTTATGCTGTTGTCGATCTACGGCAATGTATGGCGTTATCCCTTTGTCCTCGCAGGCGGTAACGTTGGTTTCGCTGTAGTAGCCGCTGTCGGCAATCAGATCGGTGGTAGTGCCAAGCTCTTTTGGTAAGGCGGCAAGGTTTTCCAGGGTCGGATCCAGTTCCTGCTTGTCATTTGGCTGCTGGGTTATGTGGGCCGATACAATGAGCTTTGATGCCGTATCCACTCCTGCCTGGGCATTGTAGGTCTGCTCGAAACCACCGCCGGAAGTCGACATGATCCGGGACTCTTCATCGGTCAGGTTGACCTGGTCTTTGGCAGTCGGCCCAGCTTTCGGCGGCTTGGGTTGTTTGCCCTTAGTTTTCTTGCCGGTCTCCCGCTCTTTCTTGGCCCGTTCGACGACTTTCTTTTCATAGACGGCCTGTTCACGGGCATGGCGTTCGGCGGCACGTTTCTCGATTTCGGCCTTGGCGGCGGCAATGGCGGAAAGCCGCTTTTCCCGGCGCTCCAGTTCTTCGGGGATGCTCATGCCGTCCGGGGTATCTGTACGGTCGGCGGCTTCGGCTTTCTTGAGCAACTCGGCAACTTCAGCCTTGATCTGCCTTTCCAGTTTGCAGGCATGCTCATAGCTCAGGGCCTTGTGCTTGGAGGCATTTGCCTTGACCTTGCTCCCGTCCAGACTGACACTCCCCAGCTTCAATACTTTCATCTGCTGGGCGATCATGAGTATCTGGGCAAAGAATTCGCCAAGCTGGGGCAAGAACCGCCGCCGGAAATTGGCGATAGTGTCATGGTCCGGATGGCTGTTCGCGGCAACGTAACGGAAGGCTACCGAGTCGTAAGTGCTGCGTTCCAGCTTACGGCTTGAGAAGACTCCGGTGGCGTACCCGTAAAACAGAAGCGCCACCAGCATCTCAGGGTGGTACGGCTGGGAGCCACGACCAGAATAGGATTCTTTCAAAGAGCGCAGATCGAGTTGTTCAACAATCTCAACCACAAACCGGGCCAGATGCCCTTCGGGCAACCAGTCCTGAATAGATGGTGGCAACAGATAGAGAGTTTCCCTGTCAACCTGAACAAATGTTGTTTTCATGTATACGTTCCCTTGGATAACCATTTGATTTGCAAAGGAAATATACACTGGCGCTACGAGCAATGCAAGCTATAACTGCTAATAAATATCAATGTGTTAAACAAAAATATGCCACCGGTATCCATATCCCGGATGGCCCAGCGCAGCAGGGTAAGTTTGTCCACCAACGGTACCACGGCATAGGCCAGAAGGCCCAGAGCGATGGCCAGCGGAACCACAAAGCGGAGGGAAAGGTGGCAGGGAACGGTGGAAAAACTCGGGTTTAGTGTGCTCCATGGAGCCCTCTCTGATCGATTTCATCGGCGCACGATATAGAGCCTCACTCCATCAGATTCTGAAGCCCTGCGCGTAGAACGTATAATGACTGACCTGTCCGGCACCCTCAATTCCTGAATCATATAATGTTTCACGGCGGCCAGACTCTTGCCATTCTTACTGGTTGACGACTCCAGCACAAACTGGAATGCCTCGCTTCCACCGGATAACTGCTTGATAAGCTCCAGCGAGTCCTTGCTGGCCAAAGTCAATGTCCCGTTAGCATCAAAAATAAGGGGCGGCAGTAGTGGGATCGTTTTAACTGCCACGACGACCGGCAGTTCCAGAGTGCGCGCCAGAAGCCGGGCCAGGAGCAGTCTTTCGTCGCCCTCCACCGGATAATCACGCTTCAGCGTTGTTGATACCTGCAACGATTCCGAGCCACTGGCGAAGGTCAACTGGGTTTCAGACAGGGGAAACGGCGCGAGTGCCTCTGTCAATTCGCGCTGTATGTCCGTGAGCAGTTGTTCAACCTTGCTCTTGATCTCCTCATTGGTTGCAACCCGTGGTGCGCCGCCTGTAAGGAGTTTTGATTCTTGGAGCGGAATTAATGCCATTTCCGAGGCGACAATCACCTGCTCCAAGCTAATATAAACTGGACGTTTGAAGTCATCTGTTAGTTCTTTCTCCATCGTCAGTTCTGACTGTTTGCCAATCAACTTCACCGTATTGACCGAAGCCCTTATCTGGATATTTTCGTCCTGATGCAGGTAGTCATAGCCGGTCATGCGAGAAGTCAGTTCTTTATTCAGGTGCCGTTTCAGCACCCGCTCAATCCGTTTTTTCTCTTTGACTTTTGTGAGATCGGCAACCAGGGTGTAAACGAGCGGTATGGAGATCAGCGTCAGCAAGCCGACAATAATCAGGATCCGTGTGCGGGGTGAGTACTGGACCGTTTCCAGATGGCTGGTCCGAAAGCCGAGGATAAAAAAGACAAGATACGAGGTCAGGACAATGGCCACAAAGTTGGTGAAAAACAGCAGGAAGCCTCCCATGGCCAGCATCAACTGCCAGGTGCCGAGACCATATCCGGCTACGCTGAGAGGAGGGATAACAGCCGTGGCTACCGCCACGCCCGAGGAGGTAATCAGATAATTTCTCTTTGTGCAGAGGGCAATGGCGCCGACTATGCCGGAGAGTACCGCCACAAACAGGTCAAAAATATTGGGCCGAACCCTTGCCAGTATCTCTGTGGTCGGTTCCTTCAAGGGCGAAATGAAGCTGACAACAGTGCAGACTACAATCGTCAGCGCCACACTGACTGCGATGGTTTTAAAAGCGCGTCGGGCAAGGGACAGGTCGCCTATGGTAAAGGCCAGACCCGAAGATATGATTGGCCCCATCAATGGGGAGATAAGCATTGCACCAATAACCACGGCCACACTGTTGGTCAACAGCCCCAGCAGGGCAATCAGGCCCGCCAATGTCAAAATGCTGTAGTATATCCAGGAACGTTCAACGCTTGAGGCAACATCTTTGATAACCGCCCGGTGATTGACCATTTCGGTTTTTACGGCCAGATAGTCTTTCATTTTTTTTATGTAATAGCTGAGAATAGCTCCGTTCATGCAGCACTCTCCTGTTTGCACATCACTGAAGGTGGTCTGCCGTGACATCAGTCATAATTTCTTTTGGGTAAACCCACATGCCAACTGTCAGCAGGATGTTTGTCACAATGATGACGCCGAATGTTATGGAGACAAAAAGCTCCGTGCCCGCAACTCCGGCGGCTGCAGGCAGGGTTGCCAGAACTGCGGAGGCTAGTCCGCGCGGCATCATCAGCATGATCATAAAGCGCCCCTGCTTCTTCTCCGGATACACACGAACAGTAATCTCGGTGCAAATGATTCTCAGCAGAATTATAATAAGCAGCATGGCAACGCACAGCATCACGAAATCAAAATCAAAATCTTTGAATGTAAACAGCATTCCCAAATAGACAAAAAAGAAGGTCCGGATGAAAAAGGTGACCTCCTCATGCAGAAACCTTATGCTCTGTTCGACCGGCAGCGGCCCCTTTATCTTCAGGAACCGGGTGAAGGCGTGAGAATTGCCAAGGAGAACGCCAACCACAAGGACGGCAATTGAACCACTGCCTCCAAGGATGCGCACGCTTCCGAACGTCACCAGGATGGCAGCCAGGGTGAGCATGTAAACCAGTTTTCTCCCGCGCATGAGATCAAGAATCTTCATCCAGACGAGGCCCACCAAACCTCCCGCAACAATAGCGATGGAAAAGGAGGCGACAACTGCCTTGACTGGGCCTGTTGGATCGCTTTGGCCGATATTGATGGCATCGATCAGTGAAATTGTCAGTACCACAGCAAGAACATCGCCCAAGGCCGATTCAACCGACAGGGTTGTCTTGATCTCCTCCGATACTGTAAGCCTCCCCATTATAGGGATGACAATGGCAGCGCTGGTACATCCGAGAATAGAGCCGAGCAACAGCCCGTGGGACCAGGACCAGTCCAGAACAAGATGGAGGTAGCTGGTGATACAGCCGGTGGTCAGGAAGAAAGAGGTCAGAACCAGCAGCGCTGCGCTGCCGAATTCGCTCAAAAGCTTGTCCAGGTCAAGATCCATCCCCCCCTCGAAGAGGATCACTAGCAGAGCGAGAGAACCCACATATTCTACCATGTGCTGCAGTTTTTCCGGCTGAACCAGGCCACTAACCGGCCCCAACAGTATGCCGATGGCCATGAGAGCCAGAACGTCCGGCACTTTGGTGCGCTCGAAAAACAGAGTTCCCATGAAGCCGGAGAAGATTATGCCACCGACAAGGATGAATGCCCAGGCAGCTTCAGTCATTTTAGGCCCTCCCAGGGCGTCATTTATAAGGCTGTTGCAGCATTAATTGCGGTGCAAAAACTGAAAATGGATATGTCAGCATTAATGTGCAGTCTGTCATGGTTTGGGAACACAGTAGGCTGCTTCATATACTTTCAGAATGCAGCGTCCCAGCGTTTACTGAGACGGATAGCGGCATTGATCAGGCCGACCATGTTGTATGTTTGCACAAAATTGCCCCACTGTTCTCCTGTGCGCACGTCGATGTGTTCCGCGATGAGTCCGTGGCGATTATGACGCGCCAGCAGGTTCTCGAACAGCAGCCGGGCTTCGTCGCTACGCCCAAGGGTCACAAGGGCATAGATATACCAGTAGGTGCAGACGATGAAGGCGTTCTCGGGGACGCCGAAGTCGTCCTTTTCGACATAGCGGAAAATATAGTCCCCCTGCCGCAGCTCCCGCTCAATAGCCGCGACGGTTGAGGCAAAGCGGGGATCATCTGCGGCAAGAAACCCCACGTCATGCATCAGCAGCAGGCTGGCATCCAGAGAATCTCCCTCGAAGGCTGCGGTGAATGCTTTTTTCCGGTCATTCCAGGCCCGCTGACAGATGGTGGCGTGAATCCGCTCCGCCTGGGTGCTCCAGTAGACCGCCCGTTCTGCGAGGCCGAGGCGGACAGCGATCTTTGCCAGGCGATCACAGGCGGCCCAGCACATGATGCTGGAGAAGGTGTGAACCCGTTTGCTGCCGCGCAACTCCCACAATCCCGCATCCGGCTGGTCATGAACCTGAATGGCGGTTTCTCCCAGCGACTCAAGCCGATGGAAGAGCGCCGCATCCCCCCGTTGCATAAGGCGCTGGTCAAAGAAGACATGGGTTACCGCCAGAATCGCCGAACCATACACGTCATGCTGTATCTGCTCATAAGCCTGGTTTCCCACCCGTACCGGCCCCATGCCGCAGTATCCGGCAAGTGTCGCGACCTCTCGCTCCTCCAGATGTCCCTTGCCGTCGATACCGTAGAGCGGTTGCAAGTGGCCGCCATTGGAGCCAGCCACCACATTGACCAGATACGTGAGGTAGCGCTCCAAGGTATGGGTTGCGCCGAGACGATTCAGCGCGTTGACCACAAAGTAGGCGTCACGAAGCCAGCAGTAGCGGTAATCCCAGTTTCTGCCGGAGTTTTGCGACTCGGGGATCGATGTGGTCATTGCCGCCACAATGGCGCCTGTGTCATCGAAGGTATTAAGCTTCAGGGTAATGGCTGCACGAATAACTTCATCCTGCCACTCAAAGGGAATACCCAGGTTGCGTACCCATTCATGCCAGTAGGCCAGGGTTTCATCCTTGAATCTCCGCGCCAGCTCATGAATCGTCTCTTGGACTGTTTCGTCGGGACCAAAAATGAGCGTCAGTTCGTCTTCGAGTATAAAAGGAAGTTCCTGTAGGATAGTGGTAATGGAGGCATCAGTAGTCAGCCGCAGCACCATATCGGCCAACACATAGCGGATATGGTGACTACCGTGGGTGAATTCACATTGATCACGGCCATAATTATGGGTCGACCGGACACGGAGACATATCCTTGGGCTTCCATGCACTCGACGAATCTGTCTGACCAGCATCATCGGCGTAAACACCCGTCCATGCTGTAGAAAACGGGGAGCAAAGTCGGTGATTTCCACAACCGATCCCTTGATATCAGTAATGCGTGTAACGAGAATGGCAGAGTTGGGCAGATAGCTTTGTTCGGCCTTGATCTGGTCTACAAGCTCAATGGCGCAATAACCTTTCCCAGAGCCGGTCTCGTGTTCCTGCAACAGGGAACTGAACACCGGATCGCCGTCAAAGCGGGGCAGGCAGTACCAGACAATCTCTCCCGCAGAATCGATCAAGGCGGCAATCCGACAGTTGCCGATCAGGGCCAAATCCAGGGAACTGGTCATTGTTCAATCTCCTTGTCAGATTTAAGGTTCAGCATTGTTGGAAACACCTTGTGAAACGGCATCTTGTTCATCCGCTACACCTTGTTTAACTATTTTATATTCTTCAATTCTGTGCCAGAGCATACTATAAAATTCTCTTCGACGCAAACTACACCCTGCTGGCCGCCTCTCCCCTGCGTATCGACGAAACCATTTCAAAAAGCGCATTGACAGTGGGAGATGTTTCCGCTATTTTACTCCGCCTGTAGCTGAAAGGCGCTGTAACTCAGCTTTCCGGCAAGCATTTTGCGATAACTTAAAAACACTACCTGTCCGGTTAGAGATTTGCAGTCAAATGCTGTAAGCTAAATCCCCCCTAACCCCCCTTTACAAAGGGGGGAATCAATAACTTCCCACTTTGTAAAGGGGGACCGAGGGGGATTTGCCGTTGACTTTACAAACCAAATCCCTCCTTAAAGGGGGGAATAACCGATGAAAAGCGTAACAGTCGGAGTAGTATTAAAAAACCCGAGGTTTTCTTCAAGGTAAATTTAAATGCCAAAACATCTTGTCATCGTTGAGTCTCCCGCAAAAGCCAAAACCATTGAAAAGTTCCTGGGCGCGGATTATCGGGTGCTTGCCTCGTTCGGGCACGTCCGGGCGCTTCCCAGCAAGCAGGGGTCGGTGGATATCGAGAAGGATTTTGAGCCGAAGTACGCGGTTCTGCCTGAGAGCAAGAAGCACCTCGACGCCATCAAAAAGGAGCTCAAGGGCGCCGATTCCCTGCTTCTGGCCACCGACCCGGACAGGGAGGGGGAGGCGATCTCCTGGCATCTGCTGGCGGCGCTCGGCCTCGACAAGAAGCAGCCGGGGATATCGATCCAGAGGGTGGTGTTTCACGAGATCACCAAGGGCGCCATCATCGATGCAGTGGCTCACCCACGCGCCATTTCCACGGAGCTTGTAAACGCCCAGCAGGCACGCTCCGTGCTCGATTATCTGGTTGGTTTCAACCTGTCTCCCTTTCTCTGGAAGAAAATACGATACGGCTTGTCGGCCGGTCGGGTGCAGTCTGTGGCCCTGCGGCTCATCTGCGAGAGGGAAAAGGAGATAGCGGCCTTCCTGGAGCGGGAGTACTGGACCATAGCCGCCCAACTGTCCAACAGCGGCGGGCAGGCGTTTACCGCCGGCATGGTGGTGGCTGACGGGAAAAAGCTCGGCAAATTCGATATTCCGGACCGGGCGTCCGCCGACCGGATTCTGGCCGCCCTGAACGAATGCCAGGCGGCATCCGGCGGCGTCTGGCAGGTGGATAAAGTTACCCGGAGCGAGAGGAAGCGCTCCCCGTCGCCCCCCTTCACAACCTCGACACTCCAGCAGGAGGCGGCCCGCAAGCTCGGGTTCTCGGCCCGCAAGACGATGTCTACCGCACAGAAGCTTTACGAAGGGGTCAATGTGGGGGAGGGGACGGTCGGTCTCATCACCTACATGCGCACAGACAGCGTGGTCCTTTCCAACCAGGCGCTTACCGAGGCGAAGCAGGTGATTACCTCCCTTTACGGCAAGGAGTACGCCCTTGCCAAGCCGCGCTTCTTCAAAAACCGGTCAAAGAACGCCCAGGAGGCCCACGAGGCGATTCGCCCCACCTACATAGTCAAGAACCCGGCGGAGTTGAAAAAGTTCCTTACACCCGACCAGATGAAGCTATACGATCTGATCTGGAAGCGGACCGTCGCCTGTCAGATGGCCGACGCCCTTCTTGACAATACATCGGTGGATATCACCCCCGGCCCCGGATATATGTTCCGCGCCACCGGCACGGTGATCCGCTTCGCCGGCTTCATGAAGCTGTATATCGAGGGCCGGGACGATGAAAATGAAGAGAAAGCAGGGGTGCTGCCGCCACTCAGCGAAGGAGAGAGGCTTTCCTTGCGGGAGCTCATCCCCGAGCAGCACTTCACCCAGCCGCCGCCCCGCTATAGCGAGGCGACCCTCGTCAAAACCCTTGAGGAGTACGGCATAGGCCGTCCCTCCACATATGCCAGCATCATGAACACACTTATCGAGCGGAAATATGCAAAGCTCGACAAGAAGCGTTTTTTCCCCGAGGATGTGGGGATGGTTGTGAGCGACATGCTGGTGAAGCATTTCACCCAGTACGTGGACTACAATTTCACCGCCGGCCTGGAAGAGGAACTGGACCGGGTTTCACGCGGCGAGAAGCTGTGGAAGCCGCTTCTCGCAGAGTTTTGGGGGCCGTTTACCGCTCTCCTCAAGCAGAAGGAGGCGGAGGTGAACAAGTCCGACCTGACTACCGAGGCGACCGACGAGCTCTGCCCGGAATGCGGCAAGCCGCTGGTGGTGAAACTCGGCAAGTTCGGCAAGTTCTATGCCTGCTCCGGCTATCCTGAGTGCAAACATATCCGCAGGATGGAGAAGGAGAATGGAGAGAGTATAGAGCCGGTCTATTCCGAGGAGAAATGCGACAAGTGCAAAAGCCCCATGCTCATCAAGGATGGGCGCTTCGGCAAGTACCTGGCCTGCTCAGGCTATCCGGCGTGCAAGAACATCCAGCCCCTGGTCAAGCCCAAGGGCACCGGTGTCACCTGTCCCGAATGCCGACAAGGGGAGTTGATCGAAAAAAAGTCCCGCTACGGCAAGATGTTTTACTCATGCAACCGCTATCCCGAATGTAAGTTCGCCCTATGGGACTTGCCTGTTACGACTCCCTGTCCTAAATGCGGGTTCCCTCTACTCGTGAAGAAAGTCTACAAGCGTGAGGGAGAGTTCCTCAAGTGCCCGAAAGAAGGGTGTGATTACAAGGACGGCGGGAAGAATAAGAAGTAGAGACGGGCCGGTGGCCCGTCTAAAACGCCCCGGTGGCCCGTCCTATACGCCCCACCGGGGCGTCTCTACGCATGATTAATGCCGTCTTGGATGCAAACCGGTATCAGGATAATTCCCATGCTGCAACTTAAAAACCTCACCAAAGAGTTTGCCGGTAAACCGCTTTTTTCCAATATAAACTGGCGTTTGAAAAAAGGGGAGCGGGTCGGACTGGTAGGCGATAACGGGGCCGGTAAAACGACCCTTATGTGTATCATTGCCGGTCAGATTGAGCCTTCAGGCGGCGAACTCCAGTTTGCCAAGGGCGCGACTACGGGTTATCTCCCCCAGGACGGCATCGTCACCCGAGGAAGAACCCTGTTTGCCGAGGCGATGAGCGCCCTTTCCCTCTTGCAGGCCATTGAGAATGAGATAACAGGGTTGACGGAGTGGCTGGAGGTGAATCCCCATGACGCGCCCGGCCACGATGAAATCCTGATGCGCCTGGGCCGACTGCAGGAGGAGTTCCGTGTCAGGGGCGGGTACGCCATGGAGTCGGAGGTGGGGAACGTGCTTTCCGGCCTGGGCTTCGCGCCTGCCGACTGGGAACGGGATTGCGGCGAATTCTCCGGCGGCTGGCAGATGCGCATCGCCCTTGCCCGCCTCCTGTTGCAGAAGCCTAATGTGCTCCTTATGGACGAGCCGACCAATCATCTGGACATCGAGGCGCGCAACTGGTTGGAGGGATATCTGAATGCATACCCCTATTCGGTGGTGCTGGTTTCCCACGACCGTTTCTTCCTGGACCAGGTCTGTCACCGGATCGTGGAGGTCTGGAACAACACCTTGACCGACTATCACTGTAGCTACAGCCGGTATCTCGTTCTGCGGGAGGAGCGGGTGACGGCGCTGCGCGAAGCCAAGCGCCGTCAGGACGAGGAGGTCGCCAAGATCGAGGAGTTCATAAGCCGCTTCCGTTACAAGGCGGACAAGGCGGCGCTAGTCCAGTCCCGCATCAAGCAGTTGGAGAAGATAGAGCGGATATCCATTCCGCCGGAAAGAAAACGGATACGCTGCCGCTTTCCCGAGCCCCCAAAGAGCGGCCGGATCGTCATGGAACTGAAAGGGGTGACCCGCGCCTACGGAGAGCGAGTGGTACTGAACGCCATAGATATGACGATTGAAAAGGGGGAGCGGATATCACTGGTGGGACACAACGGGGCCGGTAAATCGACCCTTATGCGTCTGCTTGCGGGTGGAGAATTTCAGGCCGGGGAGCGGCTGCCAGGCCACAACGTGACTATCGACTACTTCGCCCAGGACCAGGCACTGGAGCTTTCAGGGAAAGGGACCGTCTACGAGGAACTCCTGAGAGACGCTCCCTACGATATGGTGCCGCAGCTTCGGGACATCCTCGGCGCTTTTCTGTTTTCCGGCGACGACATCCATAAGCGGGTGGATATCCTCTCCGGCGGCGAACGTAACCGTCTGGCCCTCGCCAGGATGCTGCTCCGCCCTGCGAACCTCCTTCTCATGGACGAGCCGACCAATCACCTCGACCTTTTTAGCAAAGAGGCGCTACTGAATGCCTTGTGCGCTTTCCCCGGAACGGTGGTGTTCGTCTCCCACGACCGCTACTTCATTGACCGCCTGGCGAGCCGGGTGGTGGAAGTGGAAAACGGACGGATCACCTCCTATCATGGCGACTACGAGTATTATCTGGCGAAGAAGGGGGGAGGCGAACACTCCACGGCGCAAAAAGGCGACCATGAGGCCCTGGCCTCAGACTCTAAACCCGAAACACTAAACCTGTCCAAAGAGGAGCGGCAACGTCGGCGCGAGGCGGACAAGCAGCGCCAGCGGGAGGAACGGGAGCTGGCAAAGCGGCGCGATGAGCTGGAGTCGCAAATAGAACTCCGGGAAAGGACTGTTGCGGAACTGGAGTCACGCATGGCCGAGCCGTCTTTTTTTGCCGACCACGCAGCGTTCCGGCGGGCGGGGGAAGAGCACGCCGCCCTGAGCTGCCAGGTAAGAGCGCTCTACTCGGAGTGGGAAACGCTGTGTAAAGAATCTTCATAAAGCACCTCACGCATTGACATACCACGCATGACTGGTTATCCTTCAAGAAATAGATTCCACATTTATCCCCCCATCCATAAGGAAACCGCCAGATGCATGAAGAACAACACCCCATAACCATTCCGAATGTCGTCCCACTCTATCCCCTGCGGGAAATGGTAGCGTTTCCGTATATGGTTTTCCCCCTCTATATTACCCAGTCGGAGGTAAAAACCTTCGAGGCAACCCTCAACTCCGGCAATCTGGTGGCGCTCGTCAAGTTTCGCCATGAGCCGAAGGGGGATCTGTTGTCGGCGCTGCACGAGATCGGCGCCCTCTGCAAGGTCGAACAGCTTACCCGGCTAAATGAAGGCGGGGCCAAGGTGGTGCTCGAAGGCCTTATGCGAATCCGCCTGGAAGCCATTACCGGGGAGACTCCAGTGGTGCTCGCCAGGGTAAATCCGATACGGGAATTCGTGGAAAAGTCGATGGTTACAGAGGCATTGGTGTCGAGCCTGAATGCCCTCCTGAAAATCGCCCTTTCCTATGGCCGTCCACTCCCCGACGACGTGATGAAGATGATCGATCACATAGACAACCCGGCTCGGCTTTCCGACCTGGTGGCGCTCTACGTCAATCCGCCGGTTGAAGAGCTACAGGCCATACTGGAAACCGTTGACCCGCTGGAGCGGCTCAAGAAGGTCTACATGCACCTGACCGCGGAGGTGCAGAGGTTGCAGGTCAAGGGGGAGGTGCAGGCCGAGGTCACCAAGAAGGTCGGCAAAACCCAGAAGGATTATCTGCTTCGGGAACAGATGAAACAGATACAGGAGGAGCTTGGCGAGGACGATTCGCGCATTGCCGAGGTGAATGATCTGCAGAAGAAAATCGTTGCAGCCGACATGCCCGACGAAGTGCGCAAGATAGCGGAGAAGGAGCTAAAAAGGCTTGAACGGATCAACTCCGCCTCTCCCGAGTATACGGTGTCACGCACCTACCTCGACTACCTGGTCGGTATGCCGTGGCGGATATCGACCCCTGACAACAAGGATATAAACCAGGCCGAGGCGGTGCTAAACGAGGATCACTACAACCTTGAAAAGGTCAAGGAGCGGATACTCGAATACCTGGCGGTCCGTTCCCTGAAGGAAGGGATGAAGGGGCCGATCCTCTGTTTCGTGGGGCCGCCGGGGGTCGGTAAGACCAGTCTCGGCAAGTCAATAGCACGGGCACTGGGGAGAAAATTCATACGCGTCTCCCTGGGAGGGATGCGGGACGAGGCGGAGATACGCGGCCACCGCCGGACCTACATAGGCGCCCTGCCGGGACGGATTATAAAGGAGATATCCCGCGTCGGCTCCAATAACCCGGTCTTCATGCTCGACGAGGTGGACAAGATCGGCCTCGATTTCCGTGGCGATCCGGCCAGCGCGCTTCTTGAGGTGCTTGACCCGGAGCAGAACTTCTCGTTTGCCGATCACTACCTAGATGTTCCCTTTGACCTCACCAACGTCATGTTCATTACCACCGCCAACCAGCTCGATCCGGTTCCCCCCGCTCTCAAGGACCGTATGGAGGTAATAACACTGTCGGGTTATACAACGGAGGAGAAGGAACAGATCGCCACCCGTTTTCTCATTCCCAGGGAGGTCGAGGAGAACGGTCTGGCGTCGAAACCGCCCATATTCGAGGCCGCCGCCATAACCAGGATCATCACCAACTACACACGCGAGGCGGGGGTGCGCAATCTGCAACGTAACATAGCCGGTGTATGCCGTAAGGCGGCCAAGGAGATCACACAGGGAAAACCGGCCAGGGAAACGGTAACCCCTGAGCTTGTCGAGGAGTTTTTGGGTCCCCGCAAGTTCTTCAACGAGGTGGCGGCGGAGAAGGACCGGGTAGGGGTGGTGACCGGCCTTGCCTGGACCGCAACCGGCGGTGACATCATCTTCATAGAGGCAACAAAGATGAAGGGGAAAGGGGAGCTGATACTTACCGGTTCCCTGGGCGAGGTGATGAAGGAATCGGCAAAAGCCGCACTTTCCTTCGTGCAGGCCAACAGCGCCGAGCTTAATATCCCGGAGAACTCTTTCGACGAACTCAACATCCATATACACGTGCCTGCCGGAAGCATCCCGAAAGACGGCCCTTCTGCCGGGATCACCATGGCGGCTTCCCTGGTCTCCCTTATGACTTCGCGCCCTGCTCGCCGCGACGTGGCCATGACCGGCGAGATAAGTCTCACAGGGAGGGTGCTCGCCATCGGCGGAGTCAAGGAGAAGGTGCTAGCCGCCCGCCGCGCCGGGGTGAAAAAGGTGGTCATGCCGAACCGGAACCGGCAGGATATGGAGGATATTCCGGACAACGTCAGAAAAGAGCTGGAATTCATCTTTATCGAGGATGTGCGGGAGGCGATAGAGAATGTTTTGCAATAAAATGGGGATATGCCACCATTAGGGACGCAGCATTTACTGAAATACCATTTTTATTGTAGGGGCGTATTGCATACGCCCTCTGTATTGCATACGCCCTGGTGACAATGGCAACAACATCGGTCATTGCAGCAAGGGCGCAAGCATTGCGCCCCTACGACACAAACGCAAAAACGGCATTTCAGGAATTTCCATGTCCCTTAGATAACTACCGAATTCACTATTCAACCGGTTACTATGCCCGTCACGCTCATCGAAAACAAGGTCAAGGGTTTCCTGCTCGAGATCCAGCAGTTTTTCGCTCTCTCCTGGCGCGCATTTCGCGGCATCCTGACCCCTCCCTTCTATTACAAAGAATTCGCCACACAACTTGACAAGATGGGGGTTGGCTCCCTTTTCATTATCTGTCTGACCGGATTCTTCACCGGTATGGTCATGGCGCTTCAGGCGCTTATCCAGCTCAAGCCGTTTGCGGCGACAAGCTACGTGGGAGGGATGGTTGCGGTCTCAATGGTTAAAGAACTGGGGCCGGTGCTCTCCGCCCTGATGGTAACCGGACGGGTCGGCTCCGCCATCACCGCCGAGCTCGGCACAATGGTCGTTACCGAGCAGGTGGACGCCATGCGGGTGGAAGGGACCGATATCGTAAAAAGGCTGGTCACCCCCCGCCTCAAGGCAATGCTTGTGGCCATGCCGCTTCTGGCCGTTGTCACCGATGCGGTGGCCCTGTTCGGCGGCTACATTATCTCCGCCGGTTATGACATCAATCCGGTCATGTACAGGGTCTCGATCCCCCAGTTCATGGTGTTCCAGGACCTGATCGAAGGGGTTGTGAAACCGTTGTTTTTCGGGTTTGTCATAGCTATGATGGGTTGCCACGTGGGGCTCCGCGCCAGCGGCGGCGCCGAAGGGGTGGGAGCGGCGGCCAAACGGGCGGTGGTGCTCGCTTCGGTCTTTATCCTGGTTTCGGACTTTTTTTTGACGAAGATATTTATTACGTTCCGTTGATGGGTGAATGGTGAACGATGAGGTCAGGCATCCGGATGGAAAAAATTTGCTACAGCGTGGGCGACCGCACAATTCTGGAGGATTTCGACCTGCACTTGGCACATGGGGTAAACCGGACCATTCTGGGGGTCTCCGGGTCCGGCAAGACCACCATACTCAGATTGATCCTGGGTCTCATCAAACCTGACGCCGGCCGGATATTCATCAACGGCGTCCAACTGACCGGACTCAAAGAACAAGAGCTCGCAGGATTGCGCAAGCAGATCGCAATCGTATTCCAGGGAGGCGCACTGTTTGACTCCATGACCGTGGGGGAAAATGTGGGGTACCGTCTGATTGAGGAAGGAAAGCTAACGGAATCGGAAATAGAGCGGATCGTATTAAAAAATCTCGGATTTGTCGGACTGGAGCATGCCATTGACCTCTACCCGTCCGAGCTGTCGGGGGGGATGAAGAAACGGGTAGCCATTGCCCGCGCCCTGTCTGCGGAGCCGGAATATATCTTCTTTGACGAGCCTACCACCGGACTCGACCCGATAGGGGTCTACAACATCCGCAACCTGATGCTCCGTCTTCAGAATGAAGGGAAGACCACCCTTATGGTGACCCATGATCTGGAGACCGCTTTTGCTGTTTCACAGCGCTTTACTTTTCTCCACGCTGCGCGGATATTGTTCGAGGGTACCCGTGAGGAGATGGAGCGCTCTTCTATCCCGGAGGTGAGGGAATTCTTCACCCCGACGGAGCAATCGCTCTTCAGGTTCAACTCGATGTCGTAAAAGGATACGAGATATGAAACGAAGTGAGAACATTGCCTGGTCCCAGGTAAAGGTCGGCATCTTCATCGTATTCGCCCTCCTCTTCTTTGCCGGGGGGGTGTTGCTCATGGGAGAGAAGACGAAGTTCTTCGTCCCCAAGGGGCGGCTCTCTGTCATTATGGCCGATGTCGGCGGCCTGAAGATCGGCGCTCCGGTCTGGCTGGCCGGGGTGGACGTGGGGCTCGTCAGGGATATTCTCTTCGCCCGGCCAAACAGGGCAAATGACGTGGAGATCATGCTGGAGATCGAAAAGTCGGCCCTTGAAAAGATAGGGAAGGACTCAAAGGTTTCCATAAAGACCCGTGGGCTTCTGGGGGAGAAGTATGTAGACATCACTCCCAGCCAGTTCCTTGTGGAAACCCCGGAAACGCGTATATATGGCGTGTCGGCGCCGAAACTGGACGATGTGATGCAGAAGGCGGCGACCTCCTTCGACCGCCTCAACCTGGCACTGGACAAGATCAACCAGGGGGAAGGGACACTCGGGAAGTTTGCCAGGGACCCTAAACTGTTTAACCAACTGCTGCTCCTGACAAAGGAATTGACCACTTTTGCCCAGAGTGTGAACCACGGAGAAGGGACACTGGGACGACTCAACCGGAGCAGCGAGCCGTACGACCGCCTCTTGAGCGTCCTGAACCGGGCTGATGCGACACTTAAGGATATCCAGACATCCGACGGGACCTTCAGTAAGCTGGTCAACGATCGCAAGCTCTACGACAAACTGGTGGCGCTGGCCGACAAGAGCGCCCAGGCGGCGGATGACGTCCGCGAACTGAACAAGAAACTTACATCGAAGGAGAGCACCATCGGAAAGCTCCTTGGTGAGCGGGAATTCTATGACCGGGGGATATCCTTAATCGATCGGGCTGACAGGGCGGTCGGCTCCTTCGAAGAGATCGCCAACCGTGTGAATAGCGGCGAAGGGACCGCAGGCCGCCTCATTGTGGAAAAGGATATCTATACCCGGATGAACCAGATGCTGGACAACGTGGACGCGCTGGTAAAGGACATCAGGGAGAACCCGAAGAGGTATGTGAAGTTCTCGCTATTCTAGTTTTACACATCGTCATGCCGAAGGACTGATACTGATATGATGGAACTGAAAAACAGGATATGGATGAATGGCAACCTGGAGTGGTTTGCCTACATTGGTGATGATGAGGTGTTCCTGGGCCGCCGGGAGGTTCCCATCCCGCTTGATGAAGGGGACGGCTGGACCAATGAGTTCGGTGATATGTTTCAGGTGCGGGATCGAGAAATTACCATGCTTGGGCGGACCGAGCCTCCGGAGAGAAATTGGTGATTGATACCGACTTGCGATTGACATGGTTGGCAAAACATCGGTGAAGTTATGGGCAATTAGTGGTAATATATTTTTAGGTTCTTGACAGAAAGAATACGGCATTATATAAAACCTGAAGTAAATATCCGTCGAGGTAAAACCTGATGCGACTTTCCACAAGGACCCGATATGGTTTGCGCGCACTGTTCGACATTGCCTATAACTCCGGGAATCTACCAACCCAGATACAGGATATCTCCCGGCGTCAGTCGATTTCTCCACGCTACCTGGAACAGATATTCCAGTCCCTGAAAAAGGGGGGAATTATTAAAAGCAAGCGTGGTCCTCGTGGTGGGTATTTTCTTGCGCGTGGCATTGAGGAGATAACAGTAATGGATGTCCTGACCGCCACGGAAGGGGAAATGGATCTGATAGATTGCGGTTCCGACAAGAAACGGAAGAAGCCGGGATGCGAATTTGACGGCAGCATCGTGACCGAGTCGGTATGGCGGGAGGCCAGCGCCCGGCTAAAAGAGTGTCTCGCTGCAATCACTATAAAGACCCTCTGTGAGAGAGGTCAGACGATGGGGGTTAAACGGGAGCAGGACCACCGCTTTCTCTATTACATCTGAAGTATTAAGATCATTAAACCCATATTTGCAGTGAAAGGAGCCATTATGCCTGTTGCAAAAAGCGCAAACATACTAGAACAGATCGGCAACACACCGCTGGTACGGCTTGACCGGTTTTCAACTGTGGATTCGGCTGCCATTTACGCCAAAGTGGAGGCGTTTAATCCGGGTGGCAGCGTCAAAGACCGGATATGTCTCGCCATGATCGAAAAAGCGGAGGCCGACGGCTGTCTGAAGCCTGGAACTACCGTTGTGGAGCCGACCAGCGGAAATACCGGCATCGGTCTTTCGATGGTCTGCGCGGTCAAGGGGTACAAGCTCATCCTGACAATGCCGGACACCATGACCATTGAGCGCCGCCGGTTGCTGGCCGCATACGGGGCCGAATTGATCTTGACACCAGGCGCCCAGGGGATGCGGGGGGCGGTGCAGAAGGCAGAGGAACTTGCAGACGGGCACGGCTACCTGCTGCCGCAGCAGTTCAATAATCCCGCCAATCCGGAGGTGCACAGGCGAACCACCGGCCCGGAGATACTGACGGGCATGCAGGGGCTTTCCATTGACGGCTTCGTGGCCGGCGTAGGAACCGGCGGCACCATCACCGGGGCCGGAGACGTGCTCAAGCGCCACAATCCCAAGGTGCACATAGCAGCAGTGGAACCGACCGATTCTCCGATACTGTCGGGAGGCGCGCCGGGGCCCCACAAGATACAGGGGATCGGCGCAGGTTTCATACCGGGCGTGCTTGACACCAAGATATACCAGGAGATTATAAAGATCACCAACGATGAGGCATATTCCGCCACAAAAAGGCTTGCCATGGAAGCCGGCCTGCTGATGGGCATTTCTTCCGGAGCCGCGCTAGCGGCGGCGGTGCAGTTGGCCAAAAAACTCGGCAAGGGGAAGAACGTGGTGGTTATCTTGCCGGACACGGGAGAAAGATACCTGTCTACGGGTGTCTTTGATTAGTACGGGACGAGCGCTTTTCCGCCGACTATGCGTAAGTAGAGAAAAGCCCCATTGCGGGCTTTTCGTTTTTGGAGTCTGCATGGACCAACTGCATGAAAAATACGAGAAGCTGAAGGATATCCTTGGGGAGATGGGGTCGGCGCTGGTCGCCTTTTCCGGCGGGGTGGACTCCACCTTTCTCTTGAGGGTCGCCCACGATCTCCTGGGGGAGCGGGCTTGCGCCATTACCGCTACTTCTCCGACTTATCCTGACTCCGAATTCCGGGAGGCGGCGGCGCTGGCGAAGACGATAGGCGCCCGCCAGATCGTGGTGGAGTCCAACGAATTGAATATCCCCGGCTTTGCGGCAAACCCGAGGGATCGCTGCTATCATTGCAAGCTTGAGCTGTTCCAGATATGTGCGGCGCGGGCCGTTGAACTCGGATTTGACTTTATCGCCGACGGCAGCAATCTGGATGACCTGGGCGACTACCGCCCCGGTCGCAAGGCTGCGGGCGAGATGAAAGTCAGGAGTCCGCTCCTTGAAGCTGGCCTCGGCAAAGCGGATATCCGCGCCTTGAGCCGGGAGTTGGGGCTTTCCACATGGGATAAGCAGGCCTACGCCTGCCTGTCTAGCCGTTTTCCATACGGCACGGAGATCACCCCGGAGCGATTGAGGATGGTGGAGGTATGCGAGGAGTTTCTCAAGGAGAAAGGTTTTCGGGTATACCGGGTCCGCTACCACCATGACACCGCCCGTATCGAACTGGAAGAAGAGGGGTTTGCCCGGCTCCTGGAGCCGGGCTTGCGTCGCCAACTGGTGTCGTTCTTCAAGGAAGCCGGTTTTACATATGTGGCGCTGGATATGCAAGGATACCGCACGGGAAGCATGAATAAGTAGTGCGCCTCTGTGCCATACCTCTACAGCCCCAATCTTGCAAATATAGCGTTTTCCCCTATTTCACTTCCACGTTGACCTGCTTCGGCTTCGACTCCTCTTTTTTCGGCAGGGTGACTGTCAGCACCCCTTTATCGCAGGCCGCTTTTACCTTCTCCGTGTCCACGGTGTTGGGGAGATAGAAGCTGCGCTGGAAAGAGCCGTAATACCGCTCCACCCTGTGGTAGTTTTCCTTCCGGACGGTCTGCTCATGAGTCCGCTCTCCCCGCAGGATGAGGGTGTTGTTCTCGATCTTTACCTCGATCTCCTTCTGGTCAATGCCGGGAAGCTCGGCCTTGATCACCACCTCTGTCTCATCTTCGTAGATGTCAACCGGCGGCTGCCACACCCCCTCGGCCAGATCCTCGCTCCCCTCCCGGTTCCAGGCCAGATTGAGAAGCCGGTTCATCTGCTCCTGCATCCCCCTCAGTTCACGAAACGGGTTGTACTTTACTATGGCCATATCTCCTTTCCTCCTTTCTCTCAGCCGTACATGGATTGCGCAGAGGCGCACTACTCCTGGTTGAATCAAGCGTTTATGTCGTTGCGCATATGTTGTTTTGGATAAAAGATAATAACTCTCTTCAAAATGTCAAGGGGAAGCGACAGGCCCGCTTGCCGACCACTCCCCCTTTGCTCTATTGGGATTTGGCGAACTATCTACCGTGCCGACTGTAGAATCATATCCGTTTTCCTTTCGGTATACTATGTTTCAGCTTCTTTGACCCATTGTAAAGGGTCTGCTTGTTAAGCGCCCGTTTTTCCTTCATATCCTTCTTTTCGTAGTCGGTCTCAATTACCGGTTCCGCTTCGTTAGCCAGTTGCTCGATTACTTCCGTTTCGCGTTTTGTCATAAGGTGACCCCTTTGTTGAAGCTGTTGCCCAAGGTTTTCTAACGGACGTTGCCGATCTTGACGGTTGTCACCTCCTTTCCTTTTTATACAAGAATACCAGATTACAGTATTGAAGCAATCCCCCTGTCGCATGCCAAAGGTTCCCTGTTTCCGGATGGTTGCTTAATTCCGGCAAGACGCTTCATTACCCTTGAAGAGTGACCGGAGTTGGGCTAACATGTCGGGTAATGCCAGCCGGGAGGTGCACTATGCTGAACTACAAGGTCGTGGAAATAAATTCCGTTACCGAGGATACCATCGAGACTGTGCTTAACGAATTCACCCGTGAGGGATGGCGCTTCGACGGACTCCATTTCGCCATGCGCGAATCAAGCAAGCGCCCCTCCATGGCCTTCGTCGTCTTCACCAGGGAGGAGTAGAGGTGTCCACACGATTCTTTACAAACATGCCCGATAGATGCATTAGGGCATGACAAAAACGAATTTGTGAACGTATTCCGCCCCTGAATGCTCACTGGAGGGGCTGGAGGCGCAACGTTGGACTGAAGGAGAAGGAGTTCACCATTGAGTGACAAAGCGGCCATACATAAAACCGGAATTGAGCCCCCGTATTTCCCCTCCTCGCTGCCGATTTCCAGCGCCATCTTGGACAGGCTGGGGCTCGATGAGGCACTGGCAGGGAAGGGGACTGATATCGTATTTTTCCGCCGACTTGCCATCGAGCTGAACCGGCTCCCTAGCCGGAGCAACCGGCCTGCGTCGGCAGGACTCCTGAACCTTTACGGGCAGGTCTGCACGATCTACCGTTACCTCATCGACCGCCACCAGGCGGGACAACTATCCGCGCTCCTTGCGGATGCCACGCCTGTGACTGGCGACGGTATCTCCGCCGTGGAGATTGAGGGGACACTGGTAAAGTTTGCCGAACTCTTTCCCGGCGCGACGATTCTAAAGGGGGAAGAGACAATATCGGAGTTCCTGGCCGCCGACTATCCGGGATCAAGAAGGCGGCAAGCGCTCCTCGGGGAGATATGGCTGCTCAGGCTTGCCGACGAGAACCCTGCCCTTGAACTCTTTCGGGAACTTTTCGACGATAGAGAACTGGCCGCCAATTCCTCCTATCTCCGGCTGGCTGAAGCAATAGAGGGCCGTCTGGCAAAGGCCCCGCCGGTCGAAGTTCTTTCCCTTTCCCTTCCAGAGCTTCTGCGCGCACCGGTCAAGGCGTCTCCCGGCTCAATATCGGGTCAGGCGGAGTATATCCGCGAGCAGTGGGCCGCCATTCTCCCTCCCGAGATCATGACAGAACTCCTGAAAGCCTTTGACATAGCACAAGAGGAAGAAAGGGAGTGGTTCGGCGGGCCCGGACGGACGCAGGTGCTCGATTTTACTAAGGGGGGCAAAGGAACGACGAGGGACGGCTACCCGGAGTACGAACGTTTTTCTCCGGACGCCGACTGGATGTCCAATGTGGTTATGATCGCCAAGATGGTCCATGTATGGCTCGGCCAGCTTGCGAAACAGTACGGGCGGGCCGTATACCGCCTCGACCAGGTTCCCGACGAAGAGCTGGACCGCCTCGCCGGATGGGGTTTCACGGCACTCTGGCTGATCGGCCTGTGGGAGCGCTCCCCAGCATCGCAGAGGATAAAGCAGACCGGAGGCAACCCTGAGGCGATCTCCTCCGCTTACTCACTCTACGATTACGTCATCGCCGGTGACCTGGGAGGAGAGGAAGCGCTCGCAAACCTCAAGGAACGTTGCCGTAGCCGTGGGATCCGCCTGGCGAGCGACATGGTCCCAAACCACACAGGCATTTACTCCAAATGGACCGTGGAGCGCCCCGACTGGTATGTCCAGCTAGACTATCCTCCCTATCCCTCGTACAGCTTTACAGGTCCAGACCTCTCCTTTTCCTCGGAGGTAAGCATCCGGATCGAGGACGGCTACTGGGACCGGACCGACGCGGCGGTGGTCTTCAAGCACTACGACCAGAGAAACGGCCGCACCCGCTATATCTACCACGGCAACGACGGCACCAGCACCCCCTGGAACGACACGGCCCAGCTCAACTACCTGATTCCGGAGGTG
This sequence comes from Geobacteraceae bacterium, assembly GCA_049301475.1. Taxonomy (GTDB): domain Bacteria; phylum Desulfobacterota; class Desulfuromonadia; order Geobacterales; family Geobacteraceae; genus JBAQKZ01. The sequence goes on from JBAQKZ010000312.1 coordinate 22,781, forward strand.
CGGGAAGCGGTAATCCGTACCATCATACATGTCGCGCATCAGTTTCCGATAATCCGCTTCGACGCGGCCATGACCCTGGCCAAGAAACACTACCAGCGGCTCTGGTACCCCCAGCCGGGGCACGGCAGCGGGGTCTCTTCACGGGCCGAGCACGGCATGAGCCGGGAGGAGTTCGACAGCGTCTTCCCTCATGAGTTCTGGCGCGAGGTGGTGGACCGGGTGGCCGAGGAGGTCCCCGACACCCTGCTGCTGGCCGAGGCGTTCTGGCTTATGGAAGGGTACTTCGTCCGCACCCTGGGGATGCACCGGGTCTACAACAGCGCCTTTATGAACATGCTCAAGCTGGAGGAAAACGCCAAGTACCGGCAGACCGTGAAAAACGTCCTGGAGTTCAATCCGGAGATACTCAAGCGGTTCGTCAACTTCATGAACAACCCTGACGAGCGGACCGCCATCGAACAGTTCGGCAGGGAGGGAAAATACCTCGGCGCCTGCGTGCTGCTCGTCACCATGCCGGGGCTCCCCATGTTCGGCCACGGCCAGGTCGAGGGATTCCACGAGAAGTACGGCATGGAGTACAAGAGGGCCTTTTGGGACGAGCCGGTGGACGAGCGCCTTGTGGAGATGCACGAAAAGCTGATCTTCCCGCTCATGCGGCGGCGGTGGCTTTTCAGCGGATCGGAGAACTTCGTCTTCTACGACTTCTTCGACGGCCCCCATCTGAACGAGGACGTATTCGCCTACTCCAACTGGTCGGGCGACCAGAAGGGGCTTATTGTCTACCATAACCGGTTCGCAGAAACCAGCGGATGGGTTCGCGCCTCCACCGCCCGCTCCGTCACCATCGACGCGGGGGAGACCATTCTCCGACGGACCACCTTGGGCGAGGCCCTCGATTTTAATCCCGATGGCCGCTGCTACTACACCTTTCGCGATTACTCCACCGGCCTTGAATATCTGCGCTCGGGCCGCGAGCTGTGCGAGCAGGGGTTATTCGTGGAGCTTGCGGCCTACGAGTTTCACGCCTTTCTGGACTTTCGGGAAATCCGCGACGACGGGTTCGGCACTTGGGGGCGCCTTTGCCAAAAGCTTGGTGGTCTGCCGGTGGCAAACATCGACGAGGAGGTCAAGCAGGTTCGCTACGGACGAGAGATTGATCTATTTCGTGAGTTGATGACTACAAGGCCGCTCGCGCCATCCGGGATATTCAACGACTCCTCCGTGGGGCCGACTTGGGCGTCTTACGAAGAACGTTTTAATGCGTTTCTCATTGCATGCGCGGAGCATCTGGGGAATGGGGAGAGGGTAGGGGAGGTCGCATCTGCCGTCGCCCGCGAGTTGATCTTCCTGAATGGTTTGTTGGCTGCGGGTGGAAAAGGGAAATCGGCGGCGCGTGAACTGGCCGTTCAGGCAGTGAGCGACCCCAAGGCGCAGGTCGTGATCATTGCCTGGCTCTACCTCCACAGGATTGGATGCCTTGCCGTTGAGGGCGGCTGGGAGGCGCGTTCCGCTGAAATTCTCCACGATTTCGGGTTTGTCGTTCCCGTGGAAGAGGCCATCCACTCTTTAGCCGACTATACTGGGAAAGACCCTCTTTCCCTGGAGGTTTCCGATGTCGTTCTTCTGTTGCGGATAATGGTTCTCCGACAGGGGTTCCTGTGCGTGACCGGAGAGACCGGCCTGGAGCAGCTGGGACAGATGTTAGGGGACCCGCTTGTGCGGCGCTTCTGCCTTGTTCACGAAAGCGGCGGTTTGGAGTGGTGCAACAAAGAGCGCCTGGAATCCCTGCTCCACTTTGTCTACCTGGCCGGACTGGCTACGGCCGGGGGAACGGCGCACGACTCCAACATGGCCGCTTCCGCCATGACCATTCTACATCGGCATGTGACCGCTCTCCTTACACGGGCCGAGGAGTCCGGCTACCGGCTGGACCTCCTGCTGGCCGAGGAGAAGGGGAGCGCATAATTGTCCGATTCCGGCGTGTCCGGCAGTAGCGAAAGAAAGGGAATACTATTAAAGCTGAATACGATTTTTCCAAGGCAAAGGATATCTAGTAAGATTTGGGCAAGCCGAGCACCTTCTCGGCGATGAAGCAGAGCACCAGTTGCGGGCTGATCGGCGCGATGCGGGAAATCATCACCTCGCGCAGATAACGCTCGACGTGGAATTCCTTGGCGTAGCCGTAGCCGCCTAGCGTCATCACTGCGGTCTGGCAGGCTTTGAACCCCGCTTCTCCGGCTAGATACTTGGCGGCATTGGCTTCGGCGCCGCAGGATAGCCCCTGGTCGTACTTTGAAGCGGCGTGAAACACCATAAGACCAGCCGCTTCCAGCTCCATCCAGCATTCAGCCAAAGGGTGTTGTATCCCCTGATTCTGGCCGATCGGGCGGCCGAAAACGATCCGCTCCCTGGCATACTCCGTTGCTCGCTTGAGCGCCACGCGGCCCAGGCCGATGGCCTCTGCGGCAATGAGAACACGTTCCGGATTCATGCCGTGCAGGATGTACTCAAAGCCGCGGCCTTCCTCGCCAATGCGGTCCTCCACCGGTATGGGGAGGTCGTCGATGAACAGTTCGTTAGAGTCAACCGACTTGCGCCCCATTTTTTCGATCTCGTGCACAGCGACGTATTGGCGGTCGAGCTTGGTGTAGAACAGGCTCAAGCCGTCGGTGTGCCGTTTCACCTCTTCCAGCGGGGTAGTGCGCGCCAATAGCAGCATCTTGTCCGCAACCTGAGCGGTCGATATCCAGACCTTGGAGCCATTGACCAGATAGTGGTCGCCTTTCAACTCTGCCTTGGTCTTGAGTTGAGTTGTGTTCAGACCGGTATTTGGTTCCGTCACCGCAAAACAGGCTTTTTCCCTCCCTTCGGCCAAGGGCGGCAGCATGCGTCGTTTTTGCTCTTCGTTGCCAAAGACGACGACCGGATTGAGGCCGAATATGTTTATATGTACCGCAGAGGCGCCCGAAAGTCCGGCGCCGGATTCGCTGATGGCCTGCATCATAATGGCCGCCTCGGTGATACCTAGGCCGCTGCCGCCGAATTGCTCGGGGATGCAGATGCCTAGCCAGCCGGATTCGGACAGGGAGCGATGAAGTTCATGGGGGAAGACGCCGCTATGGTCCTTTTCCAACCAGTAGGCGTCATCGAATTGCGAGCAGATAGCGGTGATCGCTTCGCGTATGGCCTGTTGCTCGTAGCTGAGTGTGAAATCCAGCATGATAACTCCTCCTTCTTGATGGGCTATGCGGTTACTCACATGATTGTACGCCTTCGTCGCCTCAATCCTCGCTGCCTTGATTTCACCCGTGATTTGAAATTGGTATAATGCATGCCGATAAATGGTCACGGACAGGCTGTAGAATTGGCGGCAATCACCCCGCGGAAATATACGGTGATTGCGGGATCGTCAGACCCGAGCGTGTTTTTCGTGTGGGTGCAGCCATAGGTCGATGCGGCCACGGTGGCGGGAGTTACGATATCATCACCCGTAGGTTTGGCCCCGCCCGCTTCCCACGCCACCATGTCTCTGAAGGCGGCCACTTGCTCGGCGATTGTGAAATCGCAATGGCTGATGCCGCGAATCGCCCGTTGCACCAGATAGGCGCTGTTGCCTTTTGCGGCCACTCGCTTCTGATATATCTGCTCCATGCTGAACGGCACGTACAGGTCACCCAGCGTGTGGATGGTCACCACTGGAATTTTGAACTCGCCATTGGTCTTCGGAATCCAGCGCAGGCCGTCCCTGCGGAGACGGTTGGCATCCGTAGCGGCCGTCACCTTTTGCGCCGTCGCGTTAAGGGCGTTCGACCCGGTAGTATCACCTGTAATAGTATAGGTGAAGGCATTGGTGTCGAGTATGCTTTTGTTCAAGATGCCGTTCACGGTAGCATCACCGCCGAAAGTGTCATAGGCCAAAGAGAAGGCTACTCCTTCCGCCAGGCTGAGGTCGAACAACGGACGTTCTCCACCAGTCAGGTTCTTCAATACTGACGAATACTTGACGCCTGTGGATGTAAGTTCAGACGGAAAAGTCGTGAACAACGCGCTGGTAACCATATCCCTCACATCCGACCAATTAGCGAGCGGAGAGTTTGGAACTCCGGCCAGGGATAAGGCCGAGATTTGCATCGCGGCAAATGTGTTGAACAGTTCGGTGTCGCCCATAACGCCACACATCGGCACGGCGCCATTGTACTTCACCTTGTTATTGGACGTCGCGTAGGTCTCGTCTTCGATCGCCGCAGCCGCGATGTGCCCGCCCATTGAGTGGCCAATTATGAAAATCTTGGACGGCGCCGGAAGAGTGCGCGAGTTCGCTGCGGCTATCTTGGTAAACTGGAGTGCGAGTGCGTTGGTGTCTTCTATGCCGACTCGCACGTCGTAGTTGTTTTTGCTGTAGCTGGACGCAGCCCAGGCATAACCGTTCTGGATCAGATAGCGGCGGATCGAAGGGTTCGTAATGCTGAGCGCGGCGCCGTCGCCGACGTAACCGTGCGCATACATCACGAGCTTGCCGTTCCAGGCGGCCGGCACCTC
>JBAQKZ010000313.1:0-8528 GCA_049301475.1 Geobacteraceae bacterium
CGGCAGAGTCGGCGCCGCCAAAGCCGACAGCAGCACAACCTCCGCCGACTTCCCCTGTCGAATCCTTCGCCGCGCTCCAAAAGCCCGCCAAAGAGGCAGCCAGACCCCGGCATAGCCTCGATGAAATTATTCTTGATTACCTCGTTGCCGGTGACGACAAATAAATACTGTCACAAAATGATGGAAAGGAACTGATACGAGTGAAAGCAACGGTTTCAGCACTGGAAGAAAAGGCTCGGGAATTGCGCGTCTCAATCGTCAAAACCCTCCACAAATCTCAATCGGGACATACCGGCGGCTCCCTCTCCGCCATTGACATGATTACCGCACTCTATTTTCACAAGATGCGTCATAAACCTGCGGACCCTAGCTGGAAAGGGCGCGACCGGTTTGTTCTCTGCAAGGGGCATGCTGCCCCTGCCCTTTATGCGGCGTTGGCCGATGCAGGTTATTTCCCCAAGGAAGACCTGATGATGCTGCGTCGCTTGGGGAGCCACCTGCAGGGACATCCTGACAGTAAATCCACTCCCGGTGTGGAGGTTTGCACAGGTTCCCTCGGCCAGGGGCTCTCAATGTCCGTCGGCATGGCAATAGGTCTTAAGCTCGACAATCTGGAGAACCGGGTCTATGCGCTCCTGGGCGACGGTGAGTTGCAGGAGGGCCAGGTCTGGGAAGCGGCTATGTCCGCAGCCCATTATCGTGTCGACAATCTCTGCGCCTTCGTGGATGTCAACGGCCTGCAGATCGATGGAGAGGTTGCCAGGGTGATGAACGTGGAGCCGATCGCTGACAAGTTCCGGGCCTTTGGCTGGAATACGATGGAGATCGACGGACATGACATGGCAGCCATTCTTGACGCCCTAGACCGGGCGGAAACGGTCAAGGGCAGTCCGACCATGATCGTTGCTAGGACGGTCAAGGGAAAAGGAGTTCCATTCTTCGAGAACAAGGCGTCATACCACGGTGTGCCGCCGAGCGACGAGGAATTGCCAAGGGCGCTGGAGTGCCTGGGAGAACAAAGCAATCGGTAGGAACGCGGCTTTTTCGCAATATCTGCGTAAGTCTTCGGGATTCCTTGTGCGGCGTAGCGTGGCTCAAGCCTCCGCGTCATCCCTCGACAGCCTTGATCTTGCGAAAAATCCACGTTCCTTTCGGTGAATACGATTGTTGCACGTGGCAATTGCACGACGCATGACATGAAAGGAATTTACACGATGGTTGCGACAAGAGACGCTTATGGCGAGACCCTGGCGGAAATGGGGGGGGAGAACGAGAATATCGTCGTGCTAGACGCCGACCTATCCGGCTCCACCAAGACCGGGGTGTTCGCGAAGAAATTTCCCGATCGGTTTTTCAACATGGGAATCGCCGAGGCCAACATGATGGGGACTGCCGCCGGACTGGCCGCTGTCGGCAAGTTGCCGTTCGTCTCGACATTTGCCATTTTCGCGGCGGGAAGGGCCTGGGAACAGGTGCGTCAGTCGATTGCCTATCCAAAGGCCAATGTCAAGATTGTCGCGACGCATGGCGGTGTAACCGTAGGCGAGGACGGTGGCTCGCACCAGTCGGTGGAGGATCTGGCCATCATGCGGGCGATTCCCAATATGACGGTGATAGTCCCGGCTGACGGCATGGAGACAAGGGGAGCGATCCGGGCAGCAGCAGCTTACAAGGGGCCGGTCTACGTGCGGCTTGGCCGCAACAAGGTTCCGACAATATTCGACGCCGACCACCGGTTCGAAATCGGCAAGGGATGCGAGATGGTCGGTGGATCAGACATGACATTCGTCACAACCGGCCTGATGACCGCCCAGGCTCTCTTTGCAGCCGATCTGCTCAAAAAGGAGGGTATCTCGGCCCGTGTGGTGCATATCAGCTCCATAAAGCCTCTCGACGGGGAAATACTCCTCAAGGCTGCCAGGGAAACCGGCGCTATCGTCACTGCCGAGGAGCATTCCGTGATCGGCGGGCTGGGAGGAGCGGTGGCCGAATTCCTCTCCGAACACTGTCCAACGCGGCTTAAAAGAGTCGGCATAAATGACCGTTTCGGCACATCTGGGAAGGCGGAGGAGCTTTTGAAGTACTTCGGCCTGACCCCGGAAGACCTGGCGGATGCCGCCAGAGAGGTGCTGGCAAGGAAATGAGATGGTTGCCAACCCGCTGAAATCATCAGACGGCTTCACCTATCTAATGGCGCTGGTGATCGTTGTTATCATGGGGATCATGCTTGGGGGTATCGGGCAGAGCTGGCAGAGGGTGATGAAAAGGGAGCGGGAGGAAGAACTCCTCTTTCGCGGCAACCAGATCCGGGACGCCATAGCTCGCTGGAACAAGCCGAGGCCGGGACAGCATCAGGCGACCCCTCTAAAAGATATGGAACATCTTCTCAGTGACCCGCGTTCCATGACCAACGTCAGGTATCTGCGGCGGCTGTACACCGACCCACTCACCAACAAGGAGTGGGTGCTGATAACGGATCCGATCAAAGGGATCATAGGTGTCGCCAGCTCCAGCGAGGAAGCGCCGCTCAAACAAGCCAATTTCCCCAATGAATTTAGAGATTTAGAAGGGAAGACCAAATACAGCGACTGGCGGTTCGTCTACATGCCACAGCCCCCTCCTCAGCCGTCAGGGGTAACAAAATAACTCTTACTTTCACGGAGACCGGTTGAAGTTCAAGAGCCTGACAACCAGGGTAATCGTAATATCAATCAGCCTGCTGACGTTCAGCATTACAGCCTTGACCTTCCTTAATCTGAGACGGGAACAGACCCAACTCATCAACGCTGCCCGAGAGAGCACCGACCTCCTCCTCAATACCATTGAAAGCAGTATCTACAACTCGATGCGGATCGGCAACACAGAAGACGTCAAGGTTATCCTTGAGATGGTCGGTCAGAGTCGCAGATTGCTGGGGGTGCGTATATTCCACCCCCACGGGGTCATCCTGAAATCATCCTCGCCTGACGAGGCCGGCAAGCTGGTGGATATCAAAAACTACCAGTTGTTCATGAATAACCGGAAGGAAGGGATATTCAATGTTGCCGGGTATGGCGAGGTGCTCAAGATGGTCAAGCCGATTTACAACGACGAGCCCTGCCATATCTGCCACGGCCATAAGAGCAGGATTATCGGGGTGCTGAGTATCGACTATTCGCTGCTTGAGACCCGCGGCAGAATGCTGGAAGCAACCAAACTGTATATTGTCTCGACCGTTGCGATTATCTGCTTCCTCTCCGTGACCATTTCGCTGGTTATGCTCAAATTCGTCAGGAAACCGCTGAATCAACTGGCGGAAAACATGATGAAGGTGGAACAGGGAGACCTGTCGGTGCGGATGAAACCGGAAGGAAAGGACGAGGTAGGGAAGCTGGTGGCCACCTTTGATTCCATGGTGGACCGGCTCGACTCCGCCAAGCAGGAACTGGAAAGACTCCACTTTCACCAGATGGAGCGGGCGGACCGGCTCGCGTCGGTGGGAGAGATGGCGGCCGGAATTGCCCACGAGATAAAAAACCCGTTAACCGGCATTGCCGCAGCGATTACCATTCTTAAGGATGATTTCCTGCCGACGGACCCCCGGACGGAAATAGTCAACGAGGTTCTGGAACAGATCAAGCGCCTGGACAAGACCGTAAACGATCTTCTCTTTTTCGGCAAACCGACCCAACCTGAGCCGACCTATATCAACATAAACCATGTCCTGGAAAAGACCCTTATGTTCGCATCCCAGCACAGGGGCGGCAAGAACATAGAGAAGCAGCTGGAACTGCAGGAAGATCTGCCGCCGGTCTACGTGGACCCAAAACAGATTCAGCAGGTTTTTCTGAACCTCATTCTGAATGCGGTGCAGGCCATGCCGGACGGGGGCTTGCTCACCATCACCAGCGCCCTTGTCAAGGAGGATGGAGGAGATCGGGTGAGAATAGGTATTAAGGACACTGGCCCTGGGATACCTTCACCGATACTCGATAAGATATTTACCCCCTTCTTTACCACCAAGGCGCAGGGGACCGGGCTCGGCCTGGCTATCTGCCATCAGCTCATAACCCGGCACAATGGCAGGATTTCCGTTACGAGCAAGAGTGGCAAGGGGACGCTGATTAACGTTGAACTCCCGGCGTCCGGGAAATTTCCGGACAGTTATACCAAGGTTTGAGGGTAATGATAGCAATTATCGACTACGGAATGGGGAATCTCCGCTCAGTGCACAAGGGGTTCGAGAAGGTAGGCTGCGATGCGCGGGTTACAGACGATCCGAAGGTGGTATTGGAGGCGGACAAGGTGGTGCTTCCAGGCGTCGGGGCGTTTTACGACTGTATGCGAAACCTGGAGACAGGCGGTTTCGTGGAGCCTATTCTCAAGGTCATCCGCGATGGGCGACCGTTCCTCGGCATATGCCTTGGGCTACAGCTTCTCTTTACCGAGAGCGAGGAGTTCGGCTTGCACAAGGGGTTGAATGTCATACCCGGCCGGGTAATGCGCTTTCCTGCCGGGCTTAAGGAGGGTGGGGAGGAGTTGAAGATCCCGCACATGGGGTGGAATCAGCTCTCCTTCAAGAGCCGGTCGCCACTCTTTACCGGCATAAATGAGGGGACAAATGTCTATTTCGTCCACTCCTATTACGTTAAGCCCGACGACGGGTCGGTCATCACCACCACGACCGGCTATGGCATCGAATTCTGCTCATCGATCCGGAAGGAAAACATAGTCGCTACCCAATTCCATCCTGAAAAGTCCCAGGAAGCCGGTCTTGCCATGCTTAAAAGTTTTGGAGAAATGAGATGAGTTTTATCGTTATTCCCGCCATTGACCTGAAGGAAGGAAACTGCGTCCGCCTCGAACAGGGGATGATGGAGAAGGATACCGTCTTTTCCGACAATCCGTCCGCCCAGTCCAGGAAATGGGAACGGCAGGGGGCGGAACGCCTCCACATTGTTGATCTGGACGGCGCCTTTGCCGGCACACCTCGAAACAGGGCTGCCATTGAAGCGATTGTCAGCTCTGTTTCCATACCGGTCCAGGTAGGAGGCGGAATCCGCGATATGGAAACAATAGAGGCGTACATTGATATGGGGGTTAACTGGGTGATACTGGGGACTGCCGCGCAAAAAAAACCGGAACTCGTGCAAGCGGCCTGTAAGAAATTTCAGGGGCGGATCATTGTCGGCATAGACGCAAAGAACGGCATGGTTGCGATTAACGGCTGGGCGGAGGTGACGGCTGAACGCGCTATTGACCTTGCCAGGAAGTTTGTGGGTTATGGCGTTTCGGCGATTATCTATACCGACATCGCCCGCGATGGCATGTTGAGCGGGCCGAACATTGACGCTACGCGTGATTTGGCTATCGGCATCGATGCGCCGGTATTCGCCTCCGGCGGAGTTTCAACCTTGCCGGACATCGACGCACTAATGCTCTTGGAGCCTTCGGGTGTGGCGGGAGTAATAACCGGCAGAGCGATCTACACCGGCGCAATAAAGCTTGCGGAGGCGGTTGAACTTACCAGGCGGAAGCGGGAAGCTCGGCCATGCTGACCAAACGGATCATACCCTGTCTGGATGTCAAAGGGGGTCGGGTCGTGAAAGGAGTGCAGTTCCTCGAACTGCGTGATGCCGGCGATCCGGTGGAAATTGCCGAAATGTACGACCGACAGGGGGCTGACGAGTTGGCCTTCCTGGACATCACCGCTTCCTCCGATCAGAGGGACATTATCATCAATGTGGTGCGCCGCACCGCTGAGCGTGTATTTATGCCACTCACCGTGGGTGGCGGGGTAAGGACGGTGGAGGACATCCGCCGTCTCCTCAATGCCGGTGCTGACAAGGTCTCCATCAACACCGCTGCGGTCCACCGTCCGGAGTTTGTAAGAGAAGCAGCCAACCGGTTTGGCTCCCAGTGCATAGTTGTCGCCATTGATGCGCGTCAGGTTCTGAACGAGAACCGTTGGGAAGTATATACCCACGGTGGTCGCAATAACGCAGACATCGACGTGTTGGAGTGGTCACGACGGATGGAGGCTTTCGGCGCCGGAGAGATACTACTGACCAGTATGGACCGGGACGGAACCAAGGATGGTTACGATCTGCGGCTTACCCGTTCCGTGAGCGATGCGGTAAGCATTCCGGTAATCGCCTCCGGCGGGGTTGGCAAGCTGGAGCACCTGTACGACGGCTTCACCACCGCCGGGGCGAGTGCATGTCTGGCCGCGTCCATCTTCCACTACCGGGAACACACCGTCGCCGAGGCAAAAGAGTTCCTCAAGGCAAGAGGGGTGCCCGTACGAATTTGACCAAACCCTCCTGCCTATATCTTCCATTCTTCTCTCCTCCTGAGAAAAAAGCCTATGAATACTGATAACAGCGACATCCTCCAGGCGATCTACCAGGTCATCCGGGAGCGCAAGGCGAGCCCTTCGGCTCAGTCGTACACGGCATCCCTCATGACCGATGGAATCGACAGGATTCTCAAAAAGCTAGGGGAAGAGGCAACCGGACTTGTCATTGCCGGGAAGTCTGGGAGTTATCGGGAGGTTGTCAGCGAATCTGCTGATCTTCTGTACCATCTACTTGTCTTGCTTGGCTATTATGATATTAACCCAGACGAGGTATACGTCGAACTACGAAACCGCTTCGGAGTTTCCGGCATTGCCGAAAAGGAGTCCCGCGGCTTAAGAGGAACTGGTTGAGGCTACTTTAAATTTGGAATTGGCATTATCTCTCTGTTGCGGCATTCGTTTGGTTAGAGGCGGTCGCTATACTCCCGCGATTTCCCGCCCGGCCTTGAGCAGTTTCGCAACTGTGTCGGTATCGAACGCCTCGCTGTAGAGTCTGATCACAGGCTCTGTCCCGGAGGGGCGGATGAGGAGCCAGGAGTCGTCACCAAAGATGAACTTGAAGCCGTCCCTGAAATTTTCCTTTGCCACCGGACGACCCGCAATGGTGGCGATTCTCTCGGTCGTAAGCCTGGCGATGAGCCGCTCCTTTGCCACGTTGTCGATGGAAAAGTCAAGACGGTGATAGGCGAAATGGCCAATTTCGGACATGGTCTCGTCCAGGAGTTGGCGGAGTCCCTTGCCTGACATGGCCATCGCCTCAAGCAGCAGCAGCCCCATGAGTATACCGTCCCGTTCCGGGATGTGCCCCTTGACGCCGAGTCCGCCCGATTCCTCCCCACCGATTAGGATATCATGCTCCAGCATCAGTTCGCAGATGTGTTTGAAGCCTATGGGGGTTTCAAAAAGAGGAAGGCCGAATTTTTCCGCCAGAAGGTCGATCATCCTGGTGGTGGAGACGGTCTTCGCAATACCCCCCTTAAGACCCTTGCGCTCGTAGAGATGACGCATGAGCACCGTGAAAATACGGTGGGAGGAGAAAAACTCTCCGGTTTCATCAATCGCGCCGATCCGGTCGGCGTCACCGTCCAGCGCCAGCCCGACCCGGTAAGGCCCTTCCTTGACGAGAAGCTCAAGCTCCTTCAAGTGTTCGTCAATCGGTTCCGGAGGTCGGCCGCCAAAACCCGGGTTGTCAATGGTGTGGATTTCGTCCGCCCCTGGAAGAAGCTGGGAGAAGAAGCCTGCGCCCGCGCCGTACATAGGATCCACCACCACCTGGATGGCCGCCTGCCTGATCAGTTCCAAATCCACATAACGCGCAAGCTGGCGAATATATCCGTCCCGAAAGTCAATCGGCTCCACTTGCCCTTTCGAGATCGCTTCTGAAAGTGGAACCGCCTGCACAGGTCTGCCGGACCTGATGCCGACGCTTACCAGCTCTTCCAGCCGCATGGTTGTTGAAGGTCGCGCCGAGCCTCCAAACGACTCCTTGAATTTGAAGCCGTTGTATATGGGAGGGTTATGGCTTGCGGTGATAATTACCCCGCCCCCCGCTTTCAGCTCATGCACTCCCCAGGATACCGCAGGAGTCGGAGCATAACCATCCCCCAGCCAAACCTTTATCCCGTTGCCGCAGGCCACCTCAGCCACACGCTCTGCGAATTCCCGCGAGAGGAAGCGCCGGTCATAGCCGATCACGAGGCCGCGCGCCGCCAACCCTTCCTGTTGCAGATAGTCCATTGTGGCCTGCGCCACCAGGCTAAGGTTGTCAAAAGTGAACTCCCGTGCGATCACCCCTCGCCAACCGTCGGTGCCGAATTTTATCTGCACGCAATACCCTCCTTCTTACGTTTGTATCCTGCTGAGACGATGGCAAATTTGCTATTCTCAGCAGAGCCGGGGCAGTCGCTACTTTCCACCCTTCTTCCCCCCTGTCGGCCTGCGTTGTGCCAAACGGCTACGATCCGGAGCAGATAAATGTTGCGGCTTGCCGGGCTGCCTGCCATGAGTTGGCTTGCCGTGTGGGGATAACTCGGACTTGGTCCTTGGCTTTGAGCGTTTGTAGTTATGGATGAACATGTCGTCTTCGGCCCATATGACCGGCACCTTCTGCTTGGCATATTCTTCTATCGCCTCGAGATAGAAGGCGCCGTCCTCGTCCGCGAGCGAGATGGCCTTCCCCCCGGCGCCGGCC
>JBAQKZ010000314.1:0-12712 GCA_049301475.1 Geobacteraceae bacterium
CCCGCTGCCGCTCCCCGCCGGAGAGGTTGTTCACCCCCCGATCGAGCAATCCATCCAGCTTCAAGATCGCCACCAGCGGATCGAGTTCGACCCGCCGCTCCTTTGCCGGGCACCGCTTGTAGCCGTACAGGAGATTACCCCTTACGCTCATATGGGGGAACAGGTGTGGACGCTGGAAGACAATGGCGATACGCCGCTGTTCCGGCGGGAGACAGATGCGAAGATCGCTTGCATACAGGCAGTCGCCGTCAAGGCTTATGAATCCTTCATCTGGAATCAGTACGCCTGCCAGCATGTTGACCAGGGAAGACTTGCCGCTCCCCGAAGGGCCGTAAATTCCCAGCCTGCTGCCGGAAACGGCAAAGTCGGCAGTGACGCGGAACGCGCCGAAGTTTTTGGTGACCGCTACCTTGATCTCCACCTCAGTCCCTCCTCGTCAGGCGACGGGCCAACGCTTCATGGAAGATAAGCACCGCAAGGGAGATGACTACGGAGACGAGACAGAGGGAGAGGGCCAGCGGCTCGCCGCCCGGCGCCCCGACATAGTCGTAGATGGCAAGCGGAATGGTCTGGGTTACGCCCGGAATATTGCCCGCCACAATGATGGTAGCGCCGAACTCACCGAGGCTGCGGGCGAAGATGAGCGACGAACCGGCCGCCACCCCCCTCATTGAAAGCGGAACCACGATTGTCAGAAGTGTATCCAGACGACCGGCGCCAAGAGTACGTGAGGCCAGTAAGAGCTCCCTTTCGATCCCCTCCATTCCGATCCTGATGGAGCGGACCAGCAGGGGGAACCCCACGATTACGGAAGCGATGACCGCTGCCTTCCAGGTAAAGAGGATCTGTACGCCGCAAGCCTTGAGGAGCGGGGCAAGCCAGCCCTTGTTCCCCAGAAGGAGCAGGAGGAGGTAGCCGACTACAACTGGAGGGAGTGTCAGGGGGAGGTTTACGAGCGCTTCCAGCAGGAGTTTCCCGCGAAACTTACCGTAGGTAAGGATGTATGAGGCCGCAAAGCCGAAGGGAAGCGACACGATTGTAGCGGTGACTGCCACCTTGACGGAGAGCAGAATGGCGTCGTAATCGGCGGGGGTGAATGTCGGCATCCATTTCTCCGTTTAAGAAATCCTACCTGTCCAGATCGGCCAGCACAAAATCTATGGAACCCAAAATGGCCAGCAGATCCGCCACAAGCCACCCCTTGGCCATGAGCGGCAGCGCCTGCATGTGGGGAAAGCTTGGGGTTTTTATGCGAAGCCTGTACGGGATATTGAGCCCGTCGGAGACCACAAAATAGCCGTTTTCCCCCTTCGGCGCCTCGATAGCCGTGTAGCACTCACCCTTTGGGGGGGTCATGCCGCGGGTGGAGTTTATGAAGTGATGGATTAACGACTCGATATCGTGGAGCGTGTCCTGTTTCTGCGGCAACGTGTAACGGTATTCCGAGGTTGTCCAGCGGCCGCCTGGCATTCCCTTCAGCGCCTGCTCTACAATCCGGCACGACTGGCGCATCTCCTCCAGCCTGACCAGGTATCGGGCGTAACAGTCCCCCCCGGAGGCGGTCGCAATCTCGAAGTCGAAGCGGTCGTAGCCCGCGTAGGGTATCTTCCGCCGGAGGTCCCAGGCAAGGCCGCAGGCGCGCAGGTTTGGGCCGGAAATCCCCCATTCCATGGCCTCATCCAGGGATATCCGTCCCACTCCCTGGAGCCGGGCCTTGAAGATCGGGTTGCCGGAGAGGAGCGCTTCGTACTCTTTCAGTCGCGGGGGAAACCAGCGGAGGAACGCCTCTACCGGCGCTTCCCACCCATCCGGGAGGTCTTCGGCCACACCTCCGATACGAAACCAGGAGGGGTGCATCCTCCCTCCGGTAATCATTTCTACGATGTCGAATATTTTCTCCCGGTCGGTGAAGGTGTAGAAGACCGGGGTCATCGCCCCTAAGTCGGCGGCGAAGGTCCCCAGCCAGACCAGGTGGCTGGCGATTCTGAACAGCTCAGCCAGCATGACCCGGATGTAGAGCGCCCGCTCCGGCACGGTGACGCCGCAGAGTTGCTCCACGCTGTTCAGATAGGCCAGATTGTTCTGCACCCCGGAGAGATAGTCGATCCGGTCGGTGTAGGGGATGAACTGGTTCCACTGCTGTCTCTCGCCAATCTTCTCGGCTCCCCGGTGGTGGTAGCCTATGTCGGTGTCGAGATCGACGATCTCTTCCCCCTCCAGTTTGAGGATCACCCGCAGGATGCCGTGGGCGCCGGGGTGCTGCGGTCCGAGATTGAGGAGCAGGGTCTTATCGTCCACCCGGTCAAAGAAATCGCCCGCCGGAAGAGGCTGATGACGGCGGGCATCCTCCGTGCCATAGGGGGGCATTTCGGTTGCCCGGAACGGGTGCTCCTTCCTAAGCGGGTGTCCCTCCCAGTCGTGTGGCATGAGGATGCGGCGCAAGGCCGGATGTCCGCTGAAACGGATGCCGTACATGTCGAACGCTTCCCGCTCGTACCAGTTGGCGGAGGGGAAAACGGAGGTCACGCTCGGCAGCTCCGGGTATCCCCCCGTAAGCTCTGTCTTGATCCGCAGGTAGCCCGGAACGTCGAAATTGAGGAGGTGGTAGTTGACGGTGAAATCCTTGAATTTGTCGCGCTCCTGCCGACAGGAGTCGTCAACGCAGGCGATGTCCTCCAGGCGGCGGAACGGGGCGGCCTGGCGGTTTTTCAGGTGTTTCAGGACGTCGGGGACGAGTTCCGGTGGCACCCGATAGGTGGGCATGTCGGTGGCGTGAGGATCCGGCGTCACCTGGCTGCCGAAAACCGACTCCAACTCTCCCAAGAGGCCGAAGTCCGGAAACGTGCACCGCGCTGCCGGGGGACGCCACATAGCGTCGGCACGGGGGAGCCAGGGTTTGGGGTGCCGCACCGAGGCACCGCGAATCGCGCACCCTTCCATTCCGGGACCACGTGGGTCGCGGGATTTCGTCACACCGTCAATCAAAACCGGCGCTACGGTTCCCTGTGTGCCCCCTTGCATATGAAGCACCGGGCGAGCCGGTCGCTCGCAATTCATGATCTTTTCCTGGAGGAGCATGAGCCCCTGAAGGAATGCCTCGGGGCGGGGAGGGCAGCCGGGCACGTAGACATCGACAGGGATGATCTGGTTCACCCCCTGCACCACGCTGTAGACGTCATACATGCCGCCGGAGTTGGCGCAGCTTCCCATGGATATGACCCATTTAGGTTCTGCCATCTGCTCGTAGAGCCGGAGAATAGAGGGGGCCATCTTCTTGAATACCGTCCCCGCAATCACCATCAGGTCGGCCTCGCGGGGGGTGCCGCGCAGCACCTCGGCGCCGAAACGGGATATGTCGTAACGGGAGGTGAAGGAGGTCATCATTTCGACAAAGCAGCATGAAAGGCCGAAGAACATAGGCCAGAGAGAATTGGCCCGGCCCCAGTTTATGAGATCGTCCAGGCGGGTCAGCAGGATATTGTCGGGGGTTTCAATTTCCGTCATAGATGTACCAGGGCCAGCCGAGAAACGTGGATTTCTCGCAAGATCAAGGCTGTCGAGGGATTGCGCGGAGGCGTAGCAGCGCTACGCCGCACATGAAATCCCGAAGACTTACGCAGATATTGCGGGAAAGCCGCGTTTCTCATCAATGCTTGCGTGACGGCCCCCACTCCAGCCCCCCCTTGATCCACAGCCAGACAAGGCCTGTCAGGAGGACTCCGATGAAAAGCGTTATATGGACCAGACCGGTAATGCCCAACAAGTCCCAGGCGACGGCCCATGTGAAGATGAACATCGCCTCCACGTCGAAGACGATAAAAAAGATTGCGATCAGATAAAAGGGGGCCGAATAGGCAAGTCTGGCGTTTCCCGTTGGCATGATGCCTGATTCATATGCCATCGCCTTGTTTTCAGAGTGGCTTTTTGCCCCAAGCCACCAGGCCGCGAGGAGCAGGAATGCTATGATCAGTACCGCCACGGCAGTATATATCGCAAGCGCAAGGAACTCGCCTGGAAACGGGGAAGCAACGCTCGTTGTCTGATATGCGGTGTAAGGCATGCGCCCTCGATATAAAATCTATTGCGGTCCCTTTGAGTAATTGAGATGGCGAAACCTACTTGGGCATTGGCTGCGACGCCTCCGGCTTGAATGTCGCAGGCTTCTCCTCTTTGCCGTTATCGCCGAACAGTGTCCATTCCGGCTTGAGGAGGGAGATCATATTGTCGAAGATGGCGGCGTACAGCTTGGATACCTTGGCATCCTTCTGCACCGACGAGTCGTCAGACTTGGCAAAGGCCCGTGTGATTCCGGGGATGGTCTTGAACTTCACATCCACCTTGTCGGTTACGTTTGCATCCGCCTCATCGAAGTCGGGGTACTGTAGGGCCAAGAGGGGCGGAAAGGAGTTGAGTCGCTCGCGGAAATTGGGGAATTCCCAGAGGATATTTCCGTCCGCGTTGAGTACCTGCGCGGATATGACCAGGTAGTTGTAGTCGCTTTCCAGATAGGTAAGGAGGTTGCGGGAATGTACCGTATCCTTCCGGGTCAGGCCGCTCACCACCAAGACCATCACCGCATCGAGCTGGTTTTTGGTAATCAGGTCACGCAGTTCCTCCCCCTTGAAAAAGTACTTGTTGTAGATCACTCCGGCGTCGTCACGCCTCTCACGGCGAAAGAAGAGATTGCTGAAGAGTTGATCAGGGTCCCCCTCTATCAGTTTGACCGTAAAATAGACCCCGGTATCCTTCAGGAGGGCAATAAGTTCTTTCTCATTCTTCCGGTTGGCATCCTTGACCAGGGTGACGAGCGGTTCCTTGTCGGGATGGCGGATGTCGGAATCGGCGTCAACGAAGATGGGCGCTATCCCGATGTTGCGGACCTGTTTTTTGTAATCCTCGCGGGGGATGTTGTAGTAGTTCCGGGCGCAGCCGAAGGTGAGGATGATGACGATGCAGAGGAATACGAGCTTCAATAGTAATTTCACTGTCTGGCCTCCTTGTAGGGTATTCATGGTGTCTGGCGGGGTCGTTAGTTTCTATATATCAGAGCCGGAGCAAAATGACCATTGCTTTTCTTCTACACTTCCTGTCTGATTTTGGCGTCAGCAGTTATGTGACTACCAAATTGTGTGGAATTGTATGGTGTCAAATGACATTACCCCATGTTGTGTTCCGTACCGTTATGTGCTACAAGACCGGACATATCATTTGTTCCTGACGCTCGGCACATTTACCCCTTGCTAATCCGGACAAGCGGGAGAGTTTCTGATGAAGCTGATGCTTGATGCCAATATCTGCCTATACATGCACTCTTCAAGCGTTTTCTGGAGTACCAGATTGGCGACATCTGTGTTTCTTCCATCACCCTGGCAGAGTTGAGGCATGGCGTCGCCAAGAGCGCCCACCAGGAGAAAAACGCCAAAGCCCTTGACGAATTCATACTGCCTTTGGAGATTGTCTGTTTCGATGAAGCGGCGGCTCATGTTTACGGGGAGATTCGCGCCACGCTGGAAAAGACAGGCACGCCGATCGGCGCCATGGAGATGCTTATTGCTGCTCATGCTCTATCGCTGGGAATCCCGCTGGTCACCAATAACCGTCGTGAATTTGTTCGTATTCCGGCGCTCAATAGTATCGATTGGGTAGCCTGATTTCACAATAAAACCTGATTCACGCCAAGGAATCACAAAGACGAGATATAATGCAGAAATGGGTGCAAGGCCTTCCTGATAAATCATTGAAAGAAAGCAGTTTATTCATTATTATGATGACGTACTGATTGAGGAACGGAAAGGGCAATCAATGGCGGCAAAGTTTTCTGACCAAGATATAGAAAAGCTGATTTCCGAAAGCAAACCTCTCCCGTCAGAATACTGGGCTCGACTTCGCTTACGTGACAAACGCGGGCACAAGGAAGGGGAACTTGAAGTCAAAGGGAAAAGTGGCAGTGAATTCCGGTTGATCCTGCGGCAAAGCAATTCTAATCCCCTTGATTTTTCTGTAATTCTTTCCTACACACCCCCTAAAAGTAATCAGAGTGTCCGTCTGCGTCGCTACAACGGCAAAAGCCATGAACATACCAACCAACTGGAAGGCAACACCTTCTATGATTTCCACATTCATACGGCAACCGAGCGGTATCAGGATCTTGGCCCCCGCGAAGATACGTATGCCGAACCTACTGATAGATATGCTAATTTCCACGGAGCAATTCGCTGTGCTATTACAGACTGTAGTTTTGAAACACCTGAAAACCCGCAGCAGAACCTGTTTAAGGAGATTTGGCCATGAGCCTTGAAACCATTGAACGTGATTTTAGGGAAAAGGTTTGTGCCATGGTACGACTGACTCATGAGGGAGTAAACCGGTTCCGCGTGTTCACCCCGTTTCTTTTTGAAGATGGTGATCATCTCTCTATCGTTCTGAAACAGGAAAGCGGGAATTGGCTCCTTTCGGATGAAGGGCATACCTATATGCACCTGACCTATGATCTCGATGAAAAGGATCTTCAGAAGGGAACCAGACAAAAGATCATCAGTAACGCATTGTCAACCTTTTCGGTGGAAGACCGGGAGGGAGAACTCCTCATCCCAATTCGGGAAGAACAGTATGGCGATGCTCTTTTTTCCTTCTCCCAGGCGATCCTGAAGATAACCGATGTGTCTTATCTGACCCGCGAGCGGGTCCGTTCTACCTTCATGGACGATTTCAGAACCCTCATGGCCGAATCCGTTCCAGAAGGTCGATACTCATTTGACTGGCACGATACAGCCCTTGACCCCCAGGGGATGTATTCAGTTGACTGTCGTATCAACGGCATGCCACGACCGGTATTCGTCTATGCTTTGCCTTCCGACGATCGTACGCGGGATGCTACGATCTCCCTTCTTCAGTTCGAGAAATGGGGTACTCCTTGTCGCAGTTTGGCCATATTCGAGGATCAAGAAAACATAAACCGTAGGGTTCTGGCGCGCTTCAGCGACGTATGCGAGAAACAGTACTCCAGTATCGGCGCCAACCGTCCAAGAATTAGCAATTTTCTTAAAGAGCTTATGGCCGCCTGAGGCAGGTAACCCACTTGGCTTTTCGCTCTTTTTGCGCCATTGCATGCCACAAAAGACACCTGTCTCTTTCTATTTGAGGCATAAGGGTCTCATCGGAATTCATTCAACATGGATAACACTTAACCCAGGATAACGCCTTTATGTCTATACTCACCAATGAAGACCGAAACGAACTAATCCGCCTCCTCTAGGTGAGCGAGCAGGTGCCCGTGCACCGGCGCGGGAAGCTGTTCCCAGGTGGATCGCATAATGTAGAGATCGACAAGGAATACCGGCTGGAACATGCGGGGGAGATGAAACGGGAGCAGGTACTGGCCGAGACACCGGTCGCACCGTGGCAGCTTGTGCGCCGCTTTGTCAAGGACCGGCCGCATGGCGACGGTTGGCGCAACCTTCTTGTCTGGTACGATAACCAACAATGGCGCTACGCGAAATCCTAGCCGACCAGCAGGGGCCGAACCGCTTCGGCACACGCAGAATGTTGGGCAATTAAAGGGGACATCATGGCACAGTGGACAGACAGATTCAAAAATCATCCGATCTGGAATTACCTTCAAAACCTTGGACCTGCAATAGATGACGCCCTGAAACGAGAAGGCACAGAGCCACAGTCAATAGAAGGCCTTGCAAGATTAAAGGCCGTTCTTGCTTTTACGGGACAACGACTTGCAGGCGCTGACCCTTTCATTATCAACTTCGGGACTCTTGACAACCTTGGCAATCAGTTTCAATCGATTGTACAGGAAATACAGAATTTCACAGCGAATGGCAATGTAGGTCACATCACTAACGCCAATACGAATGCTGACACCGCCCTCAACATCCTTGCCCAGCTAAATGTCCTGTTGACAACAGAGGACTTTATCTCAGCCAAGGAAGCAGCAGAGGCATATCGCATAGGTTTAGATAATGTCTTATCTGAACTGAGGAACTCTTCTGGGCAATTGCAAAAGGATTTAGATGCTCTGAAAGCCCGAAGCAGCGAACTTACAGCAGAAATCAATAGCGAGAAGGCAAGGCTTGGTACTGTTTCGACTGACTTTCAAACAAAATTTGTGGCAGACCAGGAATCAAGGAGCAAGGAATTCGCAGCTGCTCAGAAGGACCAGCAAGATCAAGACTCCGCTCTCCGTACAGAATTCAAGCAGGTTTCTGCCGACTTACAGACAAAGTTTTTGGCTGACCAAGAATCAATATCCACGGAATTCATAAAAAATAAAAAAGAACAACAAGAGCAATACTCCGCACTCATCTCGGAATTCAAGGAAAAACTCAGTACTCAAAATTCTGATTTTACCAAACAGGGTGCTGAGATAGTGCGCACCCATGAAGAGGAATTGGAAGCTCTTAAGGAAGAATTCGTAGAGGCAGCAACCAAGCTCCGTGACGAAATTACAGAACGAAAAGCAGAAGTTGAGAAACTCGTCGGTGTGATTGGGAATCTCGGTGTGACCTCGGGTTATCTCATAACTGCAAATAAGGCAAAGACTACCCTCATCGTATGGCAGGGGATAACTGTGGGCGCGCTGATCGGATTGATCGTAATCGCAGTTGTGGCTTTCCTACCAGCTATAGGAGGTAGTTTTTCTTGGGGCAGTTTTGCAGGACGTGTTTTTATCTCTCTAACATTTGGCGTCTTAGCGGCATACGCAGCCAGTCAAGCAGATAAGTACCAGAAGGTTGAACAGCAGAACCGGCGTCTGGCATTGGAGTTAGAGGCAATTGGTCCTTTCATTGCGCCTCTCCCCACGGAGAAGCAAGAAGAATTCCGCATGACAATTGGTGAGAGATCTTTTGGCCACGGTAATGGAGTTCATGGGGGAATAGATACGAAAAGCCCTGCAACTCTCGTTGACCTTTTAATGCAGACGAAGGAATCTAAGGAATTCCGAGCGTTATTGACTGATATAATTAAAGCTGTGAAATAAATTACCCTGCCCTGTGGGAGGGGTAATTTACTATTCTCTTGCCGACCAGATCCTTGCCGGCAAAAAGGCCGATCCAAAGGCCGACACCTCCGCCCTCGAAAACCGGATAGACAGGCTTGTTTACCAGCTCTATGGCCTGACTGAAGACGAAATCGCCGTGGTGGAGGGGAAACAATGACCATCAGAGCGCACAAAGGCTACGAACCATTACTTCGCTACCTGAAGACGCGCAGAATTAGGATCGCCCCCTAATCAGATATACCAGCAAATCTCCACCCTCCTCGCCTGCCGCAAATCCCCCATCCACGAGCGTAACCGGCCTGCGGTCACCCTCTCCCGGAGAAAAAGGGGGCGCAGTGCGAAAATGGATTTGCCATCCGGTGCTTGATGTGGTACAATTCAAGCATCTAATCAAGCATCAAAAGGAGTCAAAACATGAACGCCATACCTGCCCAGGAAATCAAGCGACGTGGTATTGCTGCTGTGGATGACCTTATAGCCAAGGGTGATCTACATGTTATTCGCAACAATCAGCCGCAGTACGTAGTGCTTTCCGAGGGGCGCTATCAGGAGCTGATAGTGGCGGAGCAGGAGGCCTATTATGCCCGTGTTCGCGCATCACTGGAGGATATCAAGGAAGGAAGAGTGAAGCGCGGCACGGCAGATGATCTGATTAAAGAACTGAAGCTGGAAGGTTAGCGTGTATACCATTGTCTGGAGTACCGGTTTTACGCGATCAGCCGAAAAATTTATAAAAAGCCATCCGGATTTGCGGGGAAAGTTTGCCGCCATCCTGCGTGAATTGGAAAAAGATCCATTCCAGCCACACCTGAAATATCACCAACTCAGAGGGAATTTCAAAGGCGTTCAGGCCGTCAGCATAACCTACAGCTATCGAATCACCCTTACGATTCTGGTTTCCGACAAGGAAATCATCCTGCTCGATGTCGGCCGTCATGACGAGGTGTATCGGTAAGAAGTTTGTCGCCCCCATCTCCTGGAAAATCATCGAAAAATACCGGCGCATCCTGGCTGCGGAAACCGGCTGGTCACCCTACCATTGCAAGTTATGCACTGTTTATTCATAGTTTCAAGGAGATAAAACATGTCCAAGGAATGCCACGACAATAAGAACGCCGCCAAACTCTGGGGGGGACGCTTTACGCAGCCCACGGATAAATTCGTGGAAGAGTTCACGTCTTCGATAAACTTCGACAAACGGCTCTACCACCAGGATATCCGGGGATCCATCGCTCATGCGAAGATGCTGGGCAAGCAGGGGATAATCCCCCATGCGGATGTGGAACAGATTGTCCACGGCCTCCAGGAGATTCTGGGCCAGATCGAGGCAGGGAAATTTGACTTCTCGGTTTCTTTGGAAGATATCCACATGAATATCGAGTCGAAACTCTCCGCAAAGATAGGTGAGGCTGGAAAACGCCTCCATACCGGGCGCTCAAGGAACGACCAGGTGGCGCTCGATCTCCGTCTTTACATGCGTGATGAACTGGTAGAGATAAGCGCCTATCTGGACCTCCTTATAGACGCGCTGCTGTCCCAAGCGGAAAAGAATCTGGGGGTTATAATGCCCGGCTATACCCATCTCCAGACCGCCCAGCCTATCTTATACTCCCACCACATGCTTGCCTACGTGGAGATGTTCAAGCGTGACAAGGGGCGTATGGAAGACTGTCTGAAACGGACGAACGTCCTGCCGCTCGGGGCCGGGGCGCTGGCCGGGACAACCTTTCCCATTGACCGCGAGTACGTGGCGGAGCTGCTCGAATTTCCGGCGGTGACCCGGAATTCCCTAGATTCTGTCTCAGACCGGGATTTCGCTATCGAATTCCTCGGCGCGGCGTCAATCATCATGATGCACCTCTCCCGCTTCTCCGAGGAGTTAATACTCTGGTCCACCAGCGAGTTCAGGTTCATCGACCTCTCCGACGGCTTCTGCACCGGCTCATCCATCATGCCGCAAAAGAAGAACCCCGACGTCCCCGAACTGGTGCGGGGAAAGACAGGCCGGGTGTACGGAAACCTGATGGCGCTCCTTACGGTGATGAAATCGCTGCCGCTTGCCTACAACAAGGACATGCAGGAAGACAAGGAGCCGCTCTTCGACACCATCGACACGGTCAAGGGATCGCTCAAGATATTCGCCGACATGATCCGGGAGATGCGGGTCAACGCCGAAATCATGAAAACGGCGGCAGCCAAGGGATTTTCCACCGCCACCGACGTGGCCGACTACCTTGTCCGCAAGGGAATGCCGTTTCGCGATGCCCATGAGGTGGTCGGGAAGGCGGTCCGTTACTGCATAGATAGGGGAAAGGATATGCCGGAGCTGACCATCGAGGAATGGCGGGTTTTTTCGGACAGGGTAGAGGAGGACATCGCCGCCGCCATCACCCTGGATGCATCCGTAAATGCCCGCCGTGCCACCGGAGGAACCGCTCTGGAGAGGGTAAAGGAAGAGATAGAGAGGGCAAAGGCGGGGAAGTAAGCTTCAATGCTGCTCACACAAAGAGGTAATCAGGCCGCACCAGAGCGATTTCGACAGTGCCGATAGAGCCCCTGACGAAGACAACTTAATCGGTTGATTGCGACTTGGCATGAGTGGAGTGGGGAAAGCTTGTCATCCGCCATATGCTGTGTTATGGTATCTAGTTGAAATAACGTAATAAAAAAGGACAACATATGAAATTCACCGATCTCAACATCCCCGAGCAGATACAGAAAGGGGTTACTGATGCCGGCTTTGTCGAATGCACCCCAATCCAGGAGCAGACCCTGCCATTAGCACTGAAAGGGGATGACGTGGCGGGTCAGGCCCAGACAGGGACAGGCAAGACAGCCGCTTTTCTCATCGCCCTCTTCAAGAAACTCCTCGAAAACCCCGCCCCTGCGAGTGAGAAGGATCCACGGGCGCTGATCCTTGCCCCCACACGTGAGTTGGTGGTGCAGATCGAAAAAGATGCTCAGCTTTTAGGCGGCCACACCGGTCTCAACATCCAGGCCATTTATGGTGGCGTGGACTACATGCTACAGCGAAACGCCCTCAAGGAAGGGGTGGACGTGGTAATCGGCACACCCGGCAGACTCATCGACTACCTGAAACAGAAGGTCTACTCCCTCAAGAGCATTGAGGTGCTGGTTATAGACGAAGCGGACCGGATGTTCGACATGGGATTCATCGCCGACCTCCGGTTCATCCTCCGCCGCCTCCCTCCATTTGACAAGCGTCAGAACCTGATGTTTTCAGCCACACTCAACGCAAGGGTGATGGAGCTCGCCTACGAGTTCATGAATGCGCCTGTAAAGGTCTCCGTGACGCCGGAGCAGATGACCGCCGAACGGGTAGAGCAGCTCCTGTACCACGTTTCCCGCAAGGAAAAATTCCCGCTCTTGCTGGGACTCCTGCGCAAGGAGGGTATGGAGCGGACCATGATCTTTGTAAACACCAAACGGGAGGCCGAGTTTCTCTTTGATCGCCTGAACGTAAACGACTTTCCATGCCGGGTAATCTCCGGCGACGTGGAGCAGAGGAAGCGGATCAAGATACTCGAGGACTTCAAGATCGGCAAACTTCCGATAATGATTGCCACTGACGTTGCTTCCCGCGGCCTGCATATCGAAGGGGTCTCTCATGTGATCAACTACGACCTCCCGCAGGACTGCGAGGACTACGTCCACCGCATCGGCCGCACCGCCCGGGCC
>JBAQKZ010000315.1:0-9437 GCA_049301475.1 Geobacteraceae bacterium
CCCGTCAACCGTGCGGCGCAGCACCTCGGCCATCGCCTTCTCATGAATGGCGGGGGTCAGCACCGGCGCGGGTGAATAGGCCCCCATGCCGCCGGTGTTAGGGCCGCAGTCTCCGTCAAAAACCGGCTTGTGGTCTTGAGCGGCGGCCAGGGGGATTATGTTTTTACCGTCCGTAAAGGCAAGAAACGACACCTCCTCGCCGGTCAGAAACTCCTCTATCACCACCCTGGAGCCTGCCTGGCCGAATGCATTGCCCGACAGCATCCCGGTCACAGCGGAAACGGCTTCATCCCTGGTCCGGGCGATGACGACCCCCTTGCCGGCCGCCAGTCCGTCTGCCTTTATTACGATAGGCGCTCCAACCTTCCCGATAAAGGCAATGGCCGGCTCCAGCTCGGTGAAGACTTCATATGCCGCAGTCGGCACCCCGTACTTCCGCATCAGTTCCTTGGCGAAGGCCTTGCTCCCCTCTATGACGGCCGCATTCCGACGAGCGCCGAATATCTTCAGCCCATGTTCCTCGAACAGGTCCACGATCCCCAGGGATAGCGGAAGCTCAGGCCCGACCACGGTGAGGTCAATTCTCTCCCTGACAGCGAAGGCCAAAAGCCCCGGCAGATCATCGACCGCAATGGCCGCGTTCTCGGCAATAGCGGCAATGCCGGGGTTTCCGGGCGCACAGAACACTTTTGCCACCAGTGGAGATTGCGCAATCTTCCAGACCAGGGCG
The DNA here is from genome assembly GCA_049301475.1 of Geobacteraceae bacterium. Classification (GTDB taxonomy): domain Bacteria; phylum Desulfobacterota; class Desulfuromonadia; order Geobacterales; family Geobacteraceae; genus JBAQKZ01. The sequence goes on from JBAQKZ010000315.1 coordinate 731, forward strand.
TGCTCCCTGCCGCCACCGCCGATTACCAGAACTTTCATAGGTTACTCTCTCTCGAATAATCAAAAATAATCACGCTTAATACTACTCCGACATTTCAACCTTTACCCCACCCTCACCCTAACCCTCTCCCTGAGGGAGAGGGGATTTTGTGGGGGTTCCTCCCCTTTCAAAGTCAGAGGTTTTTCTCCCGCCCCTTCAAGGGGAGGGCCGGGGAAGGGATGGGGTTATCTGCCGGAGTCATATTAAAAGATCGCTGTTTCCCAGTCAGTGACGGAAGTGCCGCATGCCGGTAAACACCATCGCCATTCCCTGCTCGTCGGCTGCGGCGATTACCTCCGCGTCACGCATGCTGCCGCCAGGCTGGATGGTCGCCGTTATCCCGGCCCGGGCCGCGTTGTCTATGCCGTCCCGAAACGGAAAGAAGGCATCGGAGGCCATTACCGCCCCGGCCACCTTGAGGCCTGCCTGCTCAGCCTTTATACCGGCGATCCGGGCGGAGTTGACCCGGCTCATCTGTCCGGCCCCCACGCCGATGGTCATGCCGTCCTTACCGTAAACGATGGCGTTTGACTTGACGAACTTCGCCACACGCCAGGCAAATATAAGGTCCTCCATCTCTCTACCGGTAGGCGCCCGCTTCGTCACAACCCGCAGCTCGCTATAGAGGTCGAGGTCAGCCTCCTGTACAAGTACCCCGCCATTAACGCGCTTTATCTCCATACGCTTGGCAGGCTTCTCCGGCCACTGTCCGCAGACGAGCAGGCGGACGTTCTTCTTCTCCGCCACCACTTGGGCGGCAGCCGACGACACCTGCGGAGCCACGATCACCTCCACGAACTGGCGGTCGGTTATGGAGCGGGCTGTGGCCTCGTCCAGCTCCCTGTTAACGGCGATAATGCCGCCGAAGGCCGACTCCGGGTCGGTCTGGTAGGCGCGTTCATATGCTTCCGAAAGATTTCCGCCGATGGCCACGCCGCAAGGATTTGCGTGCTTCACTATAACGCAGGTCGGTCCCTCGGCGAACTGCTTGATGCACTCCAGGGCCGCATCGGTGTCGGATATATTGTTGTAGGAGAGCTCTTTCCCCTGGAGCTGGCGGGCTGTGGCTATCGAGGCCTCCGTAACGTCGCGCTCCAAATAAAATGCAGCACTCTGGTGAGGATTCTCTCCATAACGCATCCCTTGGGCCTTTCTGAACTGCAACGTCAGGGTGTCGGGATAGTCGGCAATTCCCTCTCCCGTCCTTGACCCAAGCCAGTTGGAGATAGCGCCGTCATAAGCGGCGGTGTGCTGATAGGCCTTCACTGCCAGCCGAAAGTTTGTTGACACGGAAACCGCCCCGCCATTCGCCCGCATTTCATCGAGAACCGTGCGGTAGTCATCGCAATTGACGATGACTGTCACATCGGCGTTGTTCTTGGCTGCAGAGCGGAGCATGGCCGGGCCGCCGATGTCGATGTTCTCGATGGCGTCCTCAAGTGTGCATCCAGGCTTTGCCACGGTTGACTCGAAAGGATAGAGGTTCACCACCACCATGTCGATAGCTTCGATGCCGTGCAGTTGCATGGTCGCCAGGTGCCCGGGGTTTCCCCGCATGCCTAGAATTCCACCATGGACCTTCGGATGGAGGGTCTTGACCCGCCCGTCAAGCATCTCCGGGTAACCTGTAAACTCGGATACGTCCTTTACGGCAAGTCCCTCGTCTCTAAGCAATTTGGCGGTGCCGCCCGTGGAGAGTATCTCCACGCCGAAGGAGGCAAGTTCCCTGGAAAATTCGACGATTCCCCCCTTGTCCGACACACTGATGAGCACACGGGTGATCTTTGGCATTTGTTTACTCCTTGGAGTTGTTTATTTCCGGAAACCCCGGTTGAGAAATTGTTAATATTATTCCGGCGATTGAACATCACAACCCATGTCGTAGGGGCGCTGCTTGCCACACCTAGTTAGTGGGCGGGTAAGGTGATGGTAACGACTGTTCCCTTTCCCTGTTCGCTTTCGATGCTTATTGTGCCGCCATGGAGCCTGAAGAACTCGCGGGCATAGTAGAGACCAAGGCCGAATCCCCGGATCTGCCCGGTCCGTGAGGGATCAACCTGGTAAAACTTCTCGAAGAGTTTGGGAATATCGTCCTTCGCAATGCCGCTGCCAGCGTCGCTTACAATAATTTTAATGGTGTCGGCGTCCCGCTTCAGAGCAATGGCGACCTTCCCCTTATCCCCGGAAAATTTGTAGGCATTGTCGAGCACCTGTTTGATGGCGAACGATATCTTCTTCCTGTCAAGTGAGAGGGGAGAAATCGGATCCAGATCAAAGCTGGTTTCCACCCCGGACTTGCCTGTCACCTCCTTCGACCCGGATAGGAGATGGAGAATAATGGTGTTGAGATTGCACAGCTCAAGCTTCAGGTCCCCTTTGTCCATGACAGAGCTGAATACGAGAAGGTCCGCCACCAGTCGCTCCAGATAGCCTGCCTCCTCGTGAATCAGCCGAAGGGTCTCACGGAAGCCCGGATCGGTCGGGTCGGAAACCCCGCCGGCTAGGTTCTGCAGGAAGAGCGAAATGGCCGTAATGGGGGTGCGGAACTTGTGGGAAATAATGGAGAGAAAACCGGACTTGAGGCGGTCCAGGTTCTTCAGGTTGGCAATCTCCTCCTTCAGCGCCTTCTTGGCGATTGCCCTGTCGACCGCTGTCTTCAACTGAAGGAGGTTAAGCGGCTTGGTAATGAAGTCGTCGGCATCCGCCTTCAGCGCGTTGAGTATTATGTCCTTCTCGGCAAAACCGGTCATTACGACTACCACAAGAGTCGGGTCCTTCTCCTTGATCCGCTTGAGCAGCTCAATACCGTCCATCCTCGGCATCATCACGTCGGTAAGTATTACGTCTACCCCCCCTTTTTCGAAGAGTTGCAACGCCTCCTCTCCGTCCCCGGCCTCCAGTACCCGGTACCCCTTGAGCGCCTTTTTGCAGAGGTCCCTAATGATCGCCTCATCATCAACGATTAGGATCGATCTGTCATGCTGCTCCTGGCGTAGTTCCATTGTCGGTTGCTGACTCATTCCTGGCATGGCGGTATCCAAATGCTACGGTTGGCACTGTTTACACATAGAGATTGTACTATATTTCAATATATTCATCAGCAAATCAGGCCATAAACCGCCTCCAGGGCCTCATCCAGCCTTTCCGGACAGTTCCCGCCGGCCTGTGCAAGCTCCGGCTTGCCGCCGCCTCTGCCACCTACTATGGCCGCCAGCGGCCGGATCAACTCCCCGGCCTTAAACCGGGAAAGCAGGTCATCTGTTACCGCCACCAAAAGGCCAGCCTTCCCCTCATGCTCACAGCCTAGCACAACAACCCCGGAACCGATTCTCTCCTTCAGGGTATCGGCCAGCTCCCGCAGTCCTTTCGGTTCAGCCAGCTCTACACGCGCCGACAGAACCCTGGTCCCATCCACATCCCGTATCCCGGCCAGCAGATCAACCGAACTGGAGGCATTGATCCTTGCCTGAAGCGTTTCTACCTCCCGCTGCAAGTCCTTCTGCCTTGTCAGGAGCTTCTCCAGCTTCTCCACCGGACCGTTTCCATCGGCTTTGACGAGTATCGCAATCCGCCGCTGCTCGTCTTCCATCTTTTGAACGTACCTGACTGCCCCACTGCCGGTGAACGCCTCGATCCGGCGAACCCCGGCGGCAATCCCGGTTTCCATGACGATCTTGAAAAAACCGATGTCGCCCGCAGCCCGCACATGGGTGCCACCGCAGAGCTCACTACTCACCTCGCCTACCCTGACTACCCTGACAAGATCGCCGTATTTCTCGCCAAACAGGGCTGTAACGCCCCCCTTGACCGCTTCGTTTATCTCCATCTCCCGTGTTTGCACTTCAGCATTCGCCATTATAAAGCAGTTAACGATCTCCTCAACCCGGCGCAACTCCTCCATTGTCATTGCGGAAAAATGGATAAAGTCGAAACGAAGCCGGTCGGCGGTCACTAGCGACCCCGCCTGCTTGACATGGTCTCCCAGCACCTCCCTGAGCGCCGACTGGAGAAGATGAGTGGCGGTGTGGTTGCGCGTTGTGGCGCTTCGCTCATTGGTGTCCACCGTGAGATCGACCGCATCGCCGACTCTCACGATCCCTTCCTTTACCTTCGCCCGGTGCACTATGAGATCGGGAAACGGTTGCAAGCTGGCGGTAACCTGGAGATGTGCGGCGCCGGTGGAAATGGCTCCCCGGTCGCCGACCTGTCCGCCGGACTCGCCGTAGAAAGGAGTAGCCTCGGTTATCATCTCAATCTCCTCATCGGCGTGGGCCTCGTCCACCTCCTTGCCGTCACGCAAAAGTGCGCTGATAACACTGTAGGCTGCCTGTTCATTATAACCAACGAACCTGCTCCGTATCCCACGGTTGTGAAGGGTCTTGTAGATCACAGCAACCCCCTCCTCCCCCGACCCCTTCCAGTGCTCCCGCGCCTGCTCTCGCTGGCGCTCCATGCAAACATTAAAGCCGACCTCATCGACCGTGAACCCCTCCCCCTCGACAATGTCAGCGGTAAGATCAACTGGGAAACCGTAGGTATCGTATAGTTTGAACACTATGTCACCCGGTACCACTGTGTCACCCCGTTCCCTTAAGACGGAAACCGCCTCATTGAGCATGGCAAGCCCGCGGTCGAGGGTCTCCGCAAAGCGTTCCTCCTCGGACCGGATGACCTTCCTGATGTACTCTCCGCGTTCCAGGAGATCGGGATAAGCCTCCCCCATGATGGCTGTGACCGCATCTACGGTTCGAAAAAGCACCGTTTCGGCAAAGCCGAGCATCTTGGCATGGCGGGCAGCCCGGCGCATGATGCGGCGAAGCACGTATCCGCGTCCTTCGTTGCTGGGAAGCACACCGTCGCATATAAGAAAGGTGGCGGCCCGCGCATGATCGGCAATGATCCGCATGGAGACGTCGTCCCTTATCTCCTCGCCATAGCGCTTTCCCGACAGCTTGGCCACATACCGGATAATCCCCTGCAAGAGGTCGGTGTCATAGTTGGACTTCACTCCCTGGAGCACTGACGCTATGCGCTCCAGTCCCATGCCGGTATCCACGGACGGCTTGGGCAGGGGGGTGAGCACCCCCCTCTCATCCCGGTTGAACTGCATGAAGACATTGTTCCATATCTCCATGTAACGGTCGCAGTCGCAACCAACGGCGCATTCCGGCTTGCCGCAGCCTACACCCGGCCCGTGGTCCCAGAATATCTCAGTGCACGGTCCGCATGGACCGGTCTCCCCCATGGACCAGAAGTTGTCTTTCTCGCCGAAGCGAAAGATACGCTCGAAGGGAACCCCTTCCTGACCGTGCCAGATATCCGCCGCCTCGTCGTCATCCTGGTATACCGTTACGTATAGACGGTTCTTGTCCAGCCGCAGTTCGCAAGTCAGGAATTCCCAGGCAAAAGCAATCGCCTTCGGCTTGAAATAGTCGCCGAAGGAGAAATTACCCAGCATCTCGAAGAAGGTGTGATGTCGGGCTGTGCGACCGACCTGCTCCAGATCGTTGTGCTTGCCTCCCGCCCGGACACATTTCTGGGAACTGCATGCCTTGGAATAATCACGCTTTTCCAGTCCGAGGAAAAGGTCCTTGAACTGGTTCATCCCGGCATTGGCGAACAAGAGGGTCGGATCATCATGGGGAATGAGACTTGAGCTCGGGACAACCGCATGCCCTCGCTCCTGAAAATAGCTTAAGAACCGTCTCCTTATCTCATTTCCTGTCATTAAGAAACCTCAAAACGTGGAATATTAATTGTGAAATACCGGGTCGCCGCCCTTTACGAATTTGCTTTGTTGCGAAGATAGTCAAGAATAATGCTGGTGGAGAAACCACGCCTGACGAGGTAATTTACAACCCGGCGCCGCTCCCGGTCCGAGGCCTGACTAAAATCGAAACCGGCAAACTTCCTCGCCGCCAGCTCCGCCAGGGTCTCTTCTTCATCGTGGTTTGCCCGGATATCAGCCAGAACCTCGGCGATGATCTCTACCTTCACCCCGCGTCGAGCGAGCTCAAGGGAGAGACGGGGGCCATAGCCTTTGCCGTTTCGGACCGCCCACTCCGCCCATTGCCCGGCAAAGCGCCGGTCGTCCAGGTAGCCCGCTACGGTGAGCCGACCAATGACCTCCGCCACCACGGGCTCTGAGAAACCACGCACCACGAGCTTGCGCTCTATCTCGGCGACTCCGTGATCACGGCGAGCCAGTAAGCCTATGGCGCAGTCGAAGGCTTTACGGGCATCTTCCATCTCAGTATTTTTCTACGTCGAGCTTTGCGCCCGCACCCTCTTCCGCGGAAAACTGGTCCCAGGTTGAATCGGACGTGGAAGATATACCGGAAATCTTGAGTGCGAAATCGTCTGGATTTGAGGATTGGCGGAGCGCCTCTTCATAGGTTATGAGCTTGCGGGAATAGAGCTGCATGAGCGACTGGTCGAAGGACTGCATCCCGTAGGTGGTGAATCCCTGGGCAATGGCATCGGGAATCTGCTTTGTCTTTTCCTTGTCATCGATGCACTCGCGAACCCGCGCGGTGCCTATCATCACCTCAACAGCGGGAACCCTGCCCTTGCCGTCCGCCCGAGGAACCAGGCGCTGGGAAATGACCCCCTTGATCACGCCGGAAAGCTGCATCCTCACCTGTCGCTGGTGATATGGAGGGAATACGGAGATGATCCGGTTCACCGTTTCGGCGGCATCCAGGGTATGCAGGGTGGACATGACAAGATGGCCGGTTTCGGCCGCAGTCATGGCTGTTTCGATGGTTTCGTAGTCGCGCATCTCGCCAACAAGGATAACATCTGGATCCTGGCGCAGAGCGCCCTTCAGGGCGCTGGCGAAAGAGAGTGTATCGAATCCCACCTCACGCTGGCTGATGATGCTCTTCTTGTCCCTGTGGAGGTACTCCACCGGGTCTTCAATGGTTATGATGTTTCGGGTGCGTTGTTCGTTGATAAAGTCTATCATTGACGCCAGGGTCGTGGACTTACCGCTTCCCGTTGTGCCTGTTACAAGTACCAGACCGCGCTCTTCCATGGCAATCTTCTGCAAAATCGAAGGGAGGTTGAGGCTATCCAGGGAAGGGATGGCAAAAGGAATTGCGCGGAACACGATAGCGACCGTCCCCCTCTGGGCGTAAACACTTACCCTGAAGCGGCCAAGTCCGGGCACTCCATAAGAGAGATCGCACTCATAGTTATCCTCGAACTGCTTCTTCTGCCGCTCGTTCATCATGGAGTTAGCCATGGCGCCCACTGCATCCGGCGACAACCGCTCGGCATTGGGAATCTGCCGCAGCTTTCCGTCTATGCGAACCACCGGCGGCAGACCGGTCTTTATATGGATATCGGATCCCCTGGCCTTAACAGCGATTGTCAGAATCTCGTTAAGTTCCATGTCTTACGCCTTTCCCTGTAACGCCGGAGGGGGAACGAACCCAAGCTCTTCCAGAAGTTTAGCTTTCACCTCGCCGGTGATCTCCGGGTGTTCCCTGAGGAAAATCCTTGAGTTCTCCCTCCCCTGGCCTATTCGCTCTTTGCCGTAGGAAAACCAGGCGCCGCTCTTTTCGATGATATTCTTCTCAACCGCCAGATCAAGGATGTCCCCTTCACGGGATATCCCCTCACCATAGAGGATATCGAATTCCACCTCCTTAAACGGAGGGGCCACCTTGTTCTTCACCACCTTGACCCGCGTGCGGGAGCCTATGACGTCGTTCCCCTGCTTGAGCGCAGCGATCTTGCGGATGTCCATCCGGACCGAAGCGTAAAACTTGAGGGCATTGCCGCCGGTGGTGGTCTCCGGATTGCCGAACATAACTCCGATCTTCATCCGTATCTGGTTGATGAATATCACGCAGCAGTTGGACTTGGATATGATACCGGTCAGCTTGCGCAGCGCCTGTGACATGAGCCTAGCCTGCAACCCCATATGGGAATCCCCCATATCTCCCTCGATCTCGGCCTTTGGTACCAGAGCAGCCACCGAGTCAACCACCAGCACGTCAATGGCGCCGCTTCGCACCAGCGTCTCGGTGATCTCCAGCGCTTGCTCGCCTGTATCAGGCTGGGAGACCAGCAGATCGTCCGTCTTTACCCCCAGCTTGCGCGCATAGCCGATGTCAAGGGCGTGCTCTGCGTCTATAAAAGCCGCTATCCCCCCCAATTTCTGGGCCTCGGCGATGATATGGAGGGCCAGGGTGGTCTTGCCGGACGATTCGGGGCCGAATATCTCAGTGACCCTCCCTCGGGGGACCCCGCCGACGCCGAGCGCCAGATCAAGGGAGATGGCCCCTGTCGGAATGGCGGCGACATCCGGCAACGGCTCATCATTGCCCAGCCTCATGATCGCCCCTTTTCCGAACTGTTTCTCAATCTGGCTCAACGCCAAGTCTATCGCCTTCTCTCTTTCCAGCATCACGTGGCCTCCTGGTCAATTTGGCTATGCGCCCACCATGCATGGAAGGGCGCTTTCATCAATAGCATATTTCCTATCGTCTTATCAAGCTGGTTTCCGCGTGGAGAAATTTGAGGATTGAAACGAGCTAGTAGTGCGTTTCGTTAAAACAATTACTACTCATGGTGAGATTGTCGAACCGTGAGAACCCCGGGAATACTGGCCTCAGACGGGCTTGGCCCGAACGGGAAAACGTAAATATATTTATGAAAC
>JBAQKZ010000316.1:0-5178 GCA_049301475.1 Geobacteraceae bacterium
GGGTAGACCTGTCCACCCTCCAGGAGGCTGCCCGCGCCGACGGCATGATAAACCTGCGCCAGGTGGCCATCCGCAAGATGCTCGAAGGGGTCACCACCTACGAGGAAGTGATAGCAGTAACGGGATAGCTGAAATTAAAAATCGAAAGTTTTGAGGATGCCCATGACCGATTCAGGCGCCATTTCAAAAACTGAACTGGAAGAGTTGCGCAACCGCGTCGCCGACCTGTCAAAGAGAACCGCCTACCTTGAACTCATCAACAGGATGCTGGTCAATCTCAGTTCCGTTGCGGGGCTGGAGACCCTGATCGCCCATATTCTCTCCATTCTCATGGAAACTGTCGGCGGGTCAAACCTGGCCGTCTACCATACCATTGAAGGAAAGTGGTTCTATAACGACATTTACGGCGCGAAGGGAGATTTCAACCTTATGGCTGACCGGCTCGTCTCAAAAGCGGTCGAGAAAAACAGCTTTGTCAAAGACACCTCTGCTGTCGGCCTGACCGGTGAAATCTGGGTGTTTCCGTTGACGGCGAAAGGCCGGACAGTAGGCGCCGTTAAAATGGAAGGTATGCAGCTAACGAGCGACACCATTGTTGCCGACCTTCTTCCGTTTTTTGTCTATGCCGCCATTATGCTGGACAACGAGATATCAAACTACAGCGCTCTTGCCGCAGCAAACCAGGAACTGATGATGAAGAACCGGGAGTTGCAGGAGGAAATTACCACACGGAGGTATTTGGAAGAGCGTTACCGCGCCCTTTTTGAGCAGTCGCCCGACGGTATTCTGATCGTAGACCCGGTCACTGCGAAGATTGAGCAGTTCAACACCTCGGCCCATAGCATGCTCGGTTATTCCTGTGAGGAGTTCAGCTCTCTCCTGATGTATGAGCTTGAACCCCAGGAGTCGCGGGCAGGTATGCGCGCGGTCAACGAAGTGATACGGGACAAAGGGTTGGAAACCATTGAGACCAGCTATAAAACCAAAGAGGGGAAGGTTCGCGATGTCCTGGTAACTGTCCAGTTTTTCGAACATGGCGCCAGCCCCCTTGCCCACTGCATCATCCGCGACATCACCGACAGCAAACGGCTTGAGGAGGAGTTGCTAAAAGCGGAGAAACTCGAATCCGTAGGTCTTCTTGCCGGCGGGATCGCACACGATTTCAACAACCTCCTGACCGGTATCATGGGAAACATCTCCATGGCAAAGATGTCCGCAGGAGATAAGGAAAAAATGTTAAAGTTCATGACAGACGCCGAAAGGGCTTCCTGCCGGGCGGGAGAGCTGACCAGGCAACTTCTGACCTTCGCCAAGGGGGGAGCGCCGATCAAGAAAATAGCCTCCCTGGAGAAGCTGATAACGGAATCCGCAGGTTTTGCCGTAAGGGGATCCAATGTCCGATCTGATTTTTCCATTCCCTCCGCTCTTTGGCTTTGTGAAGTGGACGAAGGGCAGATAAGCCAGGTCATCAACAATCTGGTCATAAATGCCGTCCAGGCCATGCCCGCGGGCGGCGTCCTGCGGATTTCCTGCAAGAATGTCAGGATAGGTTCTGCGGACCCCTTGCCGCTTGACAAAGGGGACTATGTGAAAATTTCCATACAGGATCAAGGTACCGGCATACCGAAAGAGCTTCTTGCGAGCATCTTCGACCCTTATTTTACGACCAAGCAGAAGGGGAGCGGCCTGGGGCTCGCCACCTCATACTCCATCGTAAAGAAGCACAACGGCCTTATAACCGTTGAGTCGGAGATGGGAAAGGGAACCATCTTTGACATATTCCTCCCCGCAACTCTGGAAAGAGCGAATGAGCAACATGAAGGAGAAGAAGTCAGCCTGGTATCCGGGAGGGGAAAGATACTGGTGATGGACGACGAGGATATCGTCCGTGAGATTATTACGGAAATGCTGAAGAGGCTCGGTTACGAGGTCGAGGGGGTGAAGGACGGCGTCGAGGCGATAGAGATATACCGGAAGCGCGCTGAAATGGGGGATCCCTTTGTAGCCGTGATCATGGACCTGACCATCCCCGGCGGCATGGGGGGCAAGGAGGCGATCCGGCAGCTTCGGGAACTTTATCCGGAAGTAAAGGCTATTGTCTCAAGCGGATATTCCAACGACCCCATAATGTCGGAATACGGTGAATTCGGCTTCGCCGCAGTCCTGGCTAAACCTTACAAACTCACGGACTTGAGCCATGCCCTGTCAACTGTCATCCCGCTTACCGACAACCCCTGTTGAATACCCTAACCCACCCTGCCGGTCGGTCATTTCACCAGCAGACTCTTGCCGGTCATCTCCTTTGGCTGGGTAAGGCCGAGCAATTCCAGGATAGTAGGGGCGATGTCGGCCAGTATGCCGGGACGAAGCCTTATCCCCCTCCGGCTCTCGTCCACAAGGATCAGCGGGACCCGGCAAGTGGTGTGCGCCGTGTATGCCCCTCCTCCCTCATCCGCCATCACCTCGGCATTGCCGTGGTCGGCGGTGATAATCGCCCTTCCCCCCTTTGCCAACACCTTCGCCGTGAGTCGGCCAACGCAGTCGTCCACCACTTCTATGGCCTTGATCGCGGCCTCCATTATGCCTGTATGTCCCACCATGTCGGCGTTGGCGAAATTCAGCACGATTACGTCATAGCGCTCCTCGTCTAGCCTTCGCATAAGCTCCTCCGTCACCAGGCAAGCGCTCATCTCGGGCTTCTGGTCGTATGTTGCAACCTCCTTGGGCGATGGAATGAGGCAACGCTCCTCTCCGGGGAAAGGGGTCTCGTTGCCGCCGTTGAAGAAAAAGGTGACGTGGGCGTATTTCTCGGTCTCCGCAATCCGGAGCTGGGTAAGCCCCGCCTTGCCCAGCGCCTCCCCCAGGATGTTCGTCAAATGCTCGGGACCAAAGGCCGTCGGCAGGCCGAAGGTCTCGTCGTAGACAGTCATGCAGACGTATGAGGCAAGCTGCGGTCGGACCGGTCGCTGGAAGCCGGTGAAGCCGGACAGCGCCAGGCAGCGTGTGATTTCCCTGGCGCGGTCCGAGCGGAAATTGAAAAATATAAGGCTGTCGTTGTCCCGGATTTGTCCCACCGGCGCACCGTTTTCCATAATGACCGCGGGAAGCACGAACTCGTCTGTGACACCTTCGAGGTAGCTATGCTCTATTGCCTCGGAGGCCGATATGAACGCCCGTCCCTCGCCGCAGACCATTGCGGCGTAGGCCTTCTCGACCCTCTCCCAGCGGTTGTCCCTGTCCATGGCGTAGTAACGGCCGATTACTGTGGCTATCCTTCCCACCCCTATCCGAATGATCTCCGCTTCCAGCTCCGCCAGATATCCGGCCCCGCTCTTCGGCAGGGTATCCCGACCATCCAGCAGGCAGTGTACAAAGACCTCCCGGAGCCCTTCCTTTTTGGCCATTTCCAGGAGCGCATAGAGGTGGGTATTGTGTGAGTGTACCCCGCCGTCGGAGAGAAGCCCGGCCAGATGGAGCCGTCCGCCAGCCGCCCTGGTCTTCGCCATGCATTCCAGCAACACCGGATTGGTGAAGAAGTCGCCGTCGGAGATCGCCTTGGTTATCCGGGTCAGATCCTGGTAGACGACGCGGCCGGCGCCGATGTTCAGGTGCCCCACCTCCGAATTTCCCATCTGCCCATCGGGCAATCCGACGGACATACCGTAGGCGCCGATGTCGGTGCAGGGATACTCGGCGCAGAGCCTGGTCATGTTCGGGGTACGGGCCTGGGCGATGGCGTTATGCTCGTACCGGGGATTGATCCCCCAGCCGTCCAGGATCATGAGGAGCAGCGGTTTTTTCATACTTATTGCCTTTCATGCAACTTGGCGTCAGTGATGGTAAGGTTCGTTATTGATTATGGTGAATGCCCGGTAGATCTGCTCCAGGAGAAACAGCCGCACCATCTGGTGGGTAAAGGTCATCCGGGAGAGGGCGACGGTCCGTTGCGCCAGGCTGCGGAAATCGTCGCTGAAACCGTAGGCGCCCCCCACGGCAAAGACCATCTCGCCGACGCCACGGTCCCGCTCTGCATTGATAAACGTGGCAAATTGCGGGGATGTCAACTCTTCTCCCCGCTCGTCACAAAGGACAAGAAAGGCGTTCTTCGGCAGGAGCTTCTTCATGCGGGCGGATTCAGCGGCGCGTCCCCTGTCGCTGTCGGCCCCCCTTTCTTCCTTCACCTCGGAAAGCTCCAGCGACATGTACCGCCGGATTCGTTGCGAGTACTCTTCAATGCCGACCCGCATCCACTCTTCCTGGGTTTTGCCGACCCAGAGAACCTTGAGCTTCACGCGGGCTTTCCTTCCCTGGGGAGTTCTTCCGGTATCTCCACCAGCGGCGCTTGGGACCAGAGATCATCCAGGTTGTAATAGCGCCGCACATCCTCCTGGAATACATGGACGATCACGTCACCGTAGTCAATTACGATCCATCGCCCTTCTGCAAGCCCTTCTATGTCGATAGCCTTGCCGAACTTCTTCATCCCAAGCCTCACCGAATCCGCAATAGCCTGGGCCTGCTTGTCCGAGCGGCTACTGGCCAGAACCAGGTAGTCGGCTATGGAGGAGAGCTTTCCTATTTCCAGTATCCGGACATTGAGGGCCTGTTTGTCCAGCGCCAGGGCGGCGCACTTGACGGCCCGCTCCTCTGAATCCAAAACCTTTTTAACGGGCATCCGTATATAACCTCTGTTCCTTTATGTACTGCTCGACCGAGGGAGGCGTCAGGTACCTGATTGAGCGGCCAAGCCGCACCAGGTCCCGAATCGCGGTGGAGGAGATGTCGAGCGGCATCCCCTCCAGATAGTAAACTGAATAGCCTGAGCGGTGCGCCAGGCGTTTTTCCGCAGGATAATATTGGAAGTCATCGGCTATGGCGGCCGGCAGGGCCGTGTCGAGGGCCGTGACTGTTGCGCCGGGGCGCTCTGCCACGACAATGTTGCAGCAGCCGAATATATCGGCGTACTCATGCCACGAGCCGATGTCGAGGAAAGAATCGCTGCCGATGATAAAGAAAAACTCGTCGTCGGGGCTCGCCTCCCGCAGGCTCAGGAGCGTATCGATGGAGTAAGAAGCGCCGCCCCGTTTTCCCTCGACGTCCGAAACCGCAAAAGCGGGATTGTCGGCAATCGCCAGCCGGACCATGTCGAACCGCCGGGCAAAGGGGAGATCACCGGCC
>JBAQKZ010000317.1:0-3257 GCA_049301475.1 Geobacteraceae bacterium
AATCGGATTGCAAATGAAGCAGCAGAGGAACTACAGATACAACGAAAACGAAATGATCAACGTTCATGCAAAAACAAACGGTTAAAATCTAAACGCCGACGTGCAAAAACCTAACCGGACAACGCTGGGATTAAATTGGATATATTCCCGAACGGCTGAGAGTTCCACATCATTGCGAATAATCCTCTCGTAATAATTGCGCTGCCACAATGGTTGACCTTGACGATACAACGAATTAAAGTTTATGCGGTGCGTAGCGAAGCGGAGCCACCGCATAAACTTTAATTCGTTGTAATCATCCACCTTCCTGCAGAGCGGCCCGGCCTTCGGGTTATCGTTCCATTTCTGAACGAAAAGCACGCTGGTTTTGTTGCCAGTGTGGGGCTTGAAGGTGCTGGGATGGAGGCCGACCACGGCCAGAATGCGGCAATGCTCTGCGATGAACTCCCGCACCCGCTTGTCCGAGGCGTTGTTGAAGCGGCCTTGCGGCAGGACGATTGCCATCCGGCCCCCCGGCTTGAGGAAATCCAGGTTCCGCTCGATGAAGAGGAGATCGCGCCCCACCTTGTTTTCCTGCTTGCCGTTGGCCTTGTGGCCGAGTTCATAGAGGGAAAGGAGGTCGGTCTGCTTGATGTCTCCGGCAAAGGGGGGATTGGCCATGAGGATGTCAAAGCCGAAGGCGCGGTACTCCTTCCCCTTGCCGTCGGCCAGGAGCTTGCGGAGCTTCTTCCACCCTTCGTAATAGACATCCTGCCATGCCTGGTCCTTGATGGTTTCATCCCACTTCTTCCAGTCCAGGGTGTTGAGGTGGAGCACGTTGGTCTGGCCGTCGCCGGCAATGAGGTTCAGGCAGCGGGCTACCCGCACCGACTTTTCGTCAAAGTCGATGGCAAAGACCTTTTCACGCACGTAGTCATGACAACGCGGCGGCTTCTGCTCCAGGGTGAAGAGGTGGGACGCTTGCAACCCTTCGGCGTCGAGGATATCCCGCCACACCTTGAAAATGGCGTGCACGGTAAACCCGGCCGATCCGCAGGCGGTGTCGATGAGTGTCTCATTTTCCCTCGGGTTGAGCATCCGCACGCACATGTCGATCACCCAGCGGGGGGTGAAGTACTGCCCCTTTCCCCCCTTGGACGACTTGTTGACCAGGTATTCGAAGGCCTCGTCGATCACGTCCAGATTGGAGTTGAAGAGCTTGTACTTTTCCAGGGCGCCGATGCAGACCTGCAAATGGTCGGGGGTCAGCTTGATCCGATCGCCGTCGGGAAAGACCCCTTCCCATTTCTTGCACGCCTCCTCGAACAGGGACTGGATGCGGTTGCGCAGCTCACTGGCGGTATTGGTGTTGCGGAAACGGATATGCTTGTAGCAGCCGGAATAGATGGAAAGCTCGTCATAGAGCTTGGTAAAGATCAGCTTGAACAGCTCCTCGAACACGTCCACTCCGGCGTTGGCAAGCACCTCGTCTTCCATGTCGAGAACCAGTTGCTTCAGGGTCCGGGCGTTGGTCCCCTCCTCCTCGCGGGCCTTTTCGAATTCGAGCAGCGTCTCGATGGTCCAGGGCTGGTCGGCAATCTCCTCGATGGTCTGGAGGGCTGTGGGGATGTCGGGGATGTCCACGAAGTAGTTGGGGTTCTTGCGGTGCCAGATGACCGCGTCGATACCATTGGACCAAAGCGCCAGGGGCGCTCCGGTGGCGTGACAGTAGGATTTTAGTTGCTCCTTCCCTTCCTTCTGCTTGGTCTTCTTCACTTCGACAATCAGGTAGGGAACGGTCGGGCGGTCCTTGTCGAACACCACGATATCGGCCCGCTTGCTGGTGTCGCGGCCGAAGGTGATGGGGTACTCAATCGCCAGGCGCGACGAGGGATAGTTGTAATGCATAAGGAGCCGATGAATCCAGAGTTGGCGGACGATCTCCTCCGGTTTCGCCTGTCGCTCCTTGCCGGTGGCGAGACACTTGATGAACGGCTTGCCGTTCTTGTCGAACAGGAATTTTTCAAGCTCTTGAAGGGCCGTTTCGGTAAACTGGGTAAGGGTGCGGGTTATCTTGCCGTCGCGGAAGATTGAGGAAAACGAGTGGGGTTGCTCAGTAATGAAAAACCTCTTGAATTCGGTTGGAGCCGCCATGTTTAAAACTGGCTAAAAATACTTCATTTCCCCGCTTTCCGCAAGGATATCAGTAAGGGAAGCCAATGTTTTAAGCGCAGCAAAATTCTCAGCCATTATTCCCGATACCATCATCACCCCGCTCCGCTTTTCCCCAATACCTCCAATACCCCCCATCAAATCCCCCATAACCGACCATAATCCTGGCGAACACAAGATTCGTCCCTACAAACCGGGCGCGGCAAGCAGCGCCCCTACGCCATTCCGAACCATCCGCCCCCCCCGCTTTGACAGACAATTACCAATGTGCTAGAGTGTGTTCAGCATTGTGTTGAACAAAAAGGAGCCAATCACATGCACACAAAAAATGAAGTTTTGGCCGAAGCCCTGAATCTCCCGCCAATAGAGCGGGCTCAACTGATTGAGGACCTTCTGACCAGCTTCGAGTCCCCCGACCGCGACCGACTCGACCGGCTCTGGGCCGCAGAGGCGGAGGACCGAGTAGAGGCATTCAAACAGGGTAAATTTGAAGCGATACCTATGGAAAAAGTATTCGCCAAAATTAACCGATGAACCAATCAATGAGAATCAGCTTTTTCCCATCGGCGGAAGTTGAACTTCAGGACGCCATCAGCTACTACAATAGCCAATGCGAAGGCATTGGCTTCGAGTTTGCGGCAGAAATACAGCAAACAATCGAACGCATAATCAGCCATCCTGAAGCGTGGACAAAGCTTTCCACATATTGCCACCGTTGCCGAGCCAAACGATTTCCCTACTCCGTGATTTATTATACCGAAAATGACATACTTTTCATTGTTTCCATTATGCATATGAAGCGGAAACCAAACTCATGGCGGATGTGCTTACCTTCTCATAAACAATAACCTTTTTTTCTTTCCCTCAGTACCACTCAATCAAATCCCCCTGAATCCGCCTTTGCCAAAGCTCCAAGAGGCCCTAATACCAATTCCAAATCAAAGCGCCCTCTTCGTTGGCTCGTCTTCGGCTCCTCAATATACTGGTTGTATGCCTTCGTCGCCTCAATCCTCGCCGCCTTGACTGCATCTTTGATTTGAAATTGGTATAATATGTCGCAGTATGAGTCTCTTTACTCAAAGCTACTGATAGCCGCCGTTTAAATA
>JBAQKZ010000318.1:0-8334 GCA_049301475.1 Geobacteraceae bacterium
GTATTGAAGGTGTTTGACCAGTAAATAATGAAACTCAATGTTATTGCTCAAAAAAGATGATAGAACATATTCACCGTGTTGCCCCCGCATAGTGAATTTACATGTTATTTACAGAATGATATACTAGGAGTTTGTCGGACTTAGGAAATCGAAGCGAAAATTCGGCTGGGCGAGGACAGACTTTGTCGATTTTGAAGGTCAATAGTTGTTCTATTGACCAAGAAAGCGGCGAAATATGTACCGTCCAGACGGATTTGCAGCAGATTTACCCTAAGTCCGACAGGCTCTTAGTTCCGGAATGAATCAACGGATATGATCTTCAGGATATGCGCCAATGCTGTGGATAGAGAGATCGGCGCCGGCGTACTCCTGCTCGTCGGTTAACCTTATGCCGACAGTTTTGGAAAGAATGCCGTATACCAGGAACCCGCTGAGCAGGGCGAACACAATGGCGCTGAGGCTTCCCAGCAACTGGGAGACAAAGGAGACCCCTCCCAGACCTCCCATCTCCTTCATGCCAAATATGCCAGCGGCGATCCCTCCCCACGAGCCTATGATCCCGTGAAGCGGCCAGACGCCCAGTACATCGTCGATGCGGAGCTTTTCCTGCTCGATGTGAAAACCGTATACGAAAATCACGGATGCGGCGCAGCCTGTGACAAAGGCGGCGAGCGGATGCATAATGTCACTCCCGGCGCAAATGGCGATCAATCCCGCCAGCGCTCCGTTATGGATAAAACCGGGGTCGTTCTTTCCCGCCACCAGCGCCGCCAGGACACCGCCGACCATGGCGAGTAGCGAGTTAACCGCCACCAGTCCCGATATCTTGTCCAGATGGCCGGCGCTCATGACGTTGAAACCGAACCATCCGATGGCGAGTGTCCAGGAGCCGAGCGCTAGAAATGGAATATTGCTGACAGGGATCGGGTGTGACTTGCCGCGTATATATCGTCCCATACGTGGGCCGAGAATCAGCACGGCGGGAAGCGCCAGCCAGCCGCCTATTGAATGAACCACTACGGAGCCGGCATAATCGTGAAACTCTGCCCCTCCGATGCGTTTAAAGAGCTCCTGCAGCATGGAGGCGTTTTTGCCCCATATGAACGACTCAAAGAGTGGGTAGGTGATGGCGGTAAAGATGACGCCTGCGGCCACCTGAGGCCAGAATTTGGCCCGCTCGGCGATCCCCCCTGATATGATGGCCGGAATGCAGGCGGCGAAGCAGAGGAGGAAAAAAAAGTGCACAAGGTCATACCCCTGGTTGCCTGTGAGAAGCTCCCCGGCAGGCCTCAAAAAAGATATTCCATATGCGATGGGAAAGCCGACGAGAAAGTAGGCAATGGTTGAAGATGACCAATCGGTAAGAATTTTGACCAGGGCGTTCACCTGGTTCTTTTTCCTGACCGTGCCGACTTCGAGAAAGGCAAAACCAGCGTGCATGGCAAAGACCATGACCGCGCCCAGCATGAGGAACAAAACGTCGCCGCTATTTCCCAGATTCGTCACCGTTGACATTACGTCCATACATACCTCCGTTGGTATCCGCGCCGTTGCCGCTGTCGTTGCGGCAGGCATCCCAATCAGATAGCAACCTCTTTGCCAAGATGCTAACCTGTTGAAATAAGGCTATGTCCGACACGAAGCAACTCCGGCAGGGAGAGAAGTTGCCTAACATTTAATCGGCGTTGCCTAATATCCGGGCTGCGGCATAGAAATATCCGGTTGACGCCCCCTGTCGATCATTGTATTTTCACAGTTGCCCTATTATTGCCATCCCTGTCAATTTCAGCCGTTAAAATAAGAGGCGACATGTTCGGATTCAGCATCGCAGACTGCATATTCATTGCCGGTGTCTTGCTGGTGGTTTTCATCTGCGTCGGCATAAGCGATATGCGTAAGAAATAAGTTGGGAGAACCCGATTGCTGAAAGAATTGGAATTAACCCTGATAGCTGGGGCTTACCTGCTTGGCTCAGTGCCTACGGGGCTGCTGCTGGCAAAGCTCTTCGGTATGGATATCCGTATGGCCGGCAGCGGCAATATTGGCGCCACCAATGTATACCGGACTGTGGGGCGTGGCGTGGGGGTAATGACGCTGGCAGGTGACTGTCTGAAGGGGCTCTTGCCGGTCCTGGCGGCGAAATGGCTCGGCCTTCCCGACGTATGGATCGCAGCAACCGGATGCGCGGCGTTTCTCGGTCATCTATACTCGGTCTTTCTCGGGTTCAAGGGGGGAAAGGGGGTAGCCACCGCCCTCGGGGTCTTCCTGGGTATTTCCCCCCTGGCGGTCCCGGTCGCAGTGGGACTGTTCGCACTGACGCTCTGGAAGTGGCGTTACGTGTCACTCGCTTCCATTTCCGCCGCCGTAGCAATGCCTCTACTCGTAGCATTCCTTTACCAGAAATCACACATGATTGTCATCTCCGTTCTGATCGCGGCGCTCGTCATCTACAAGCACAGGGACAACATCCACCGGTTGAGAAGCGGCACGGAAAACAAATTCAAGGCATAATTGTGTCGGGCTGCTGCCCATTGGCACTCGGCAATGGAAGAACAGGCGATAGCGAGTTGAGGGTGGCTCCCCCATGTTTGGGACAGTACTCGGTCGGCTCTGTCCCCACGATATAGAACTCATCCCGTCTTTCAGGACAGTCCGAATTCGCCAGGTAGCCGACAGGGTCAATGGCAACGGAAACGACCGTATCCGTGTTCGGGAAATCGACGACCGGTTTTGCGGCCAGAGCCGGGCGCATGAACCCTGCCCATATAGGGGCGGCGACAGACCCACCGGTAAAACCTTTCCCCCCCGGCCGGGGCTTGTCGTACCCTACCCAGACACCGGTTATCACCTGGGGGGTATATCCGACGAACCATGCATCCCGGTAATCATCGGTGGTGCCGGTCTTTCCGGCGGATGGACGTTCCTGGCTGAATTTTTTCAGAGATTTGGCGGTGCCGTACACCATGACGTCTTTCAGCATCTGGGTTGCGACAAAGGCGGCAGCCGGGGAAAGGACTGGAGTGACTGCCGGGGGATCTTCCGTCCACGTGCCACGATTGCGGTCATAAACACGGAGTATGCTTCTCGATACGGGCCTGAAGCCCCCGTTGGCCAGTGGTGTGTATGCCTGTACCAGGCCATGCAGGGTGACTTCCTCAGTCCCAAGAGCCAGGGAGAGATCGTTGGGTGCGCGTAATGAAAGCCCCATCTTCCCGGCGAAATCAACAAAATATGGGACCCCAATCGCCTCCAGCACCTTTACCGTAATGACGTTATTGGAATATGCCAACGCCTGCCGCAGGGTAAGCTTCCCAAACTGCTCTCTCCCATAGTTCAGCGGTTTCCAGATTTCATTATTCCCTCGATTGTAGGCCACCGGCGTATCGTCCCAGATGCTGCCGGCAGTAACACCCTTTTCCAGTGCTGCGGCATATATAAGTGGCTTGATAGCCGAGCCGGGCTGACGCCTGGCATGGAAGGCGCGGTCATATGGGCTCTGCTTGAAGTCAACTCCCCCCACTGCCGCCAACAGATCACCCGTCGTGGGGTCCAGACAGACCAATGCCCCCTGCAACTGGGTGGAAACCCGCTTCACCCCTTCACGCAAGGCCTTTTCCGCCAGCCTTTGCAGGTTCAAATCCATTGCCGCAGTCACATCCAGTCCGCCTTGATCGATGATCTGCGGACCATAGCGTTCGATCAGTATATTCCGTATATGGGCCAGATAATAAGGGGCCTGCCCGGGTTGCGTAAAGGTAACACGCCTGGCTCTCAGGTTCTGTTTCTGCTGGGAGGTGATCATCTTGAGCTCTACCATCCGCTTGAGCACCACGTCCCTGCGCCCCGATACCCTGGCTGGTTTACCTAACGGATTGTAGCGGCCCGGATTTTTGGGCACTCCGGCCAACAGGGCGCATTCGGCGTCGGTCAGCTCCTCCGGGTTTTTGTCAAAATAGAGACGGGCGGCCTGGGCAATCCCCCAGGCGCCATTCCCATAGTATATTTCGTTGAAATACATCTCTAGTATCTGCTTCTTGCTGTATTTACGCTCATACTCCATTGCTATTTGGGCTTCTTCGATCTTCCGTTCAATTGACTTTTCCCCGGACAGATATTTATTTTTGACAAGCTGCTGGGTGATGGTCGAACCACCTTCGGCCAGTTTTCCCTTGACAACGTCCTTAACCAGTGCCCGGGCGATCCCCCTGATATCAATCCCGCCATGTTCATAAAAACGGGAGTCTTCAACGGCCACCACAGCCTTTTGCAGGAAAGCGGGAATGCGGTTGATGGGCGCCCAGTATCTTTTCTCCGGAAGTATCCGGCCTGCGAACCGCCCCTGGTTGTCAAAGACTTTGATGGAAGTGTAACCGGACGGCAGGAGGGGATACGTGGCAAAGTTTTCCTCTGCCCGGACAGAAGAGATCAGGGTCAGAACAAGGAAAATGCCCAAGTTGACGGGATATAGTGTTTTATTGAGAAACGAGGACAAATGGGGAAACAAGATGATTATTTACTCCTACAGGAAATAGTGGGGTCTGAATGGACGTTCCGCCATTGGAGAGAGTTTGTCACACATGTTACATGATGGCAAATCAAACAGCCCTTTCAGTCAAACATCCCATTTCATTTTCTTAACTCACATTAACGATTGACCGTGTCAGAAATATGTTACTCGCAGCAAAGGCGCCAAAAGATCCCGATTCGCTCCGGTAGTGTCGTTAATTTCGATCACCCCAGGAGAAACAAACCCAAAATCCTCCAATATCCGAATCTGGAAGTTAGCCAGGCCTCTGAATTGCGCTTCCGCCATTAATTGTGTGACATCAAGTAATACGTGGTTACCTACGTCCGCCGGGGAAATCGGGGGTGTGATTGCGGTGAATGCCAGCGGCAGCAGGATAGCACGGTCAAAATCCGACGCTAGCAACGTTGGCGGTTGAAAGGAAACAAGCTCGATACGAATTGGAATAGTGCCGACCAGCGGTTGGATGTTTTTGATCACTATATCAAGGGTTGCCGAGACAATGACGGCGTTTGTCGGGACAGTAGCCAAGGGGAAGTTCAGGAACGCACGGAATTCATCTCCGGTGACAGGATCGACGCCGGCAAATACACTTTGTACGGTTGGAGACATGCCCCGTGTTACCGTGAAAGCCCCCGTGGTGAAATATTGCACGATATCACCGTCAAACACGGGGTCACTTGATATCTGTGTTACAAATGTCGGCGGTGGACTGCTGCTGCCATCGCCACACCCTGTAAGCGCCAGGGTTATGAACACCATTAGTGCCGCAAGGATCGTCCTTTTCATAGCTACCCTCCGTTTTTTATTTGAAAAACCATGCATTTTGTCTTGGGTAATATATTCGGCTATTTCCGATGCTTTGTCTACCGCGAGACGCTGTATTACGCTCAATCTACAACTCCGGCCACTCCCCCACCACCACAACGTGCGGCAGCCCCATAGTGGAAAGCTTTGCCAGGAACGGCTCAGGGGCGAACTGCTCCATGTTCCAGACCCCGGGTTTATGCCATTTCCCGGTGAGCATCATGATCGCGCCGACCACCGCCGGTACCCCCGTGGTGTAGCTGATTGCCTGTGACCCGACCTCTTTATAGCACTCTTCGTGGTCACAGATATTGTAGATGTAGACCTGTTTCCGCTTCCCTTCCTTGAGGCCGCGGGCGACAACACCGATGCAGGTGCGCCCCTTGGTCAGGGGTCCGAGGCTCGCCGGATCCGGCAGGACTGCTTTAAGAAACTGCAAGGGTACGATCTTCTGGCCGCCAAACTCCACCTCGTCGATCCGGGTCATGCCGACATTCTGTAGCACCTCCAGGTGCTTCAGGTAGTTGTCGGAGAAGGTCATCCAGAACTGCGCCTTCTTGATGGACGGAAAGTGCTTGACGAGCGATTCCATCTCTTCGTGGTACATCCGGTAGATGTTCATCGAGCCGATGCCGTCCGGGAAGTCGAAGAAACGCCTGGTGGATAGCGGAGAGGTCTCGACCCACAGGCCGTTTTCCCAGTGGCGGCAGGGCGCAGTAACCTCGCGGATGTTGATCTCCGGGTTGAAGTTGGTGGCAAACGGCTGGCCGTGGCTACCTGCGTTGGCGTCTATGATATCGATCTCCCGCACTTCGTCCAGATAGTTACTGGCAAGCAGTGCAGTGAAGACGTTGGTAACGCCCGGATCAAAACCGCTCCCGAGAAGCGCCATGATCCCTTTCTCCCGGAACCGGTCGTGGTAGGCCCACTGCCAGCCGTATTCGAATTTTGCTGTGTCGCGGGGCTCGAAGTTGGCGGTGTCCAGATAATCGACACCCGTTGCCAGACAGGCGTCCATGATGGTCAGATCCTGGTACGGCAAGGCCACATTGATTATAAGCCCCGGTTTTTCGCGGTTGATCAAGGCTATCAGGTCCATGACGTTGTCGGCATCTACCTGGGCTGTCTTCACCGGATAATCAATCCGCGCCGCTATATTCCGGCACTTTGACTCCGTGCGTGACGCAAGGGTGATGGCGGTAAAAACGTCGGCAGCCTGCGCGCACTTGTGCGTTACAACCTGGCCGACTCCCCCTGCCCCGATTATCAGTACTTTACTCATTATTGTTGTCCTCTTTCGTTATAAATTTACGCTTTGACTAATCTACGAAAGAACCACATTTTGTCAAATGCTATGTCAATGTTATGTCAATGACAGTGTTATGTCAATACAGGGTTACCGGATAACGTGGCGCTAAACGGAGCAATTAGTATTGACTTTTGCGCATGGTTTGATTACCTATCTACAAAAAGCGAACCATAACCAGCGAGGATGAACAAGGGAGATATCAGATGTTGCACGACATCAAGATCGGGTTCATCGGCGGGGGAAACATGGCTGAGGCCCTGATAAAGGGGCTTTTGGCAGGCGGGACACAGGCAGCAAAGATCAGTGTGGCGGAGCCTGATCCGGAACGTCGCGCAGTCTTGAGAGAGCGTTACCGCGTTGCTGTAGAAATAGATAACCGTAAGGTGGCCGCTGCAAACGACGTGCTGGTCCTGGCCATAAAACCGCAGGTCGCTCCTTCGGCGCTTGAGGATATCTGCAACGTCATACCTCCTGCAGCCACCATTATTTCCATTATGGCGGGAATCACAACCGCTGCCATTGAAGCCCTTATTTCCGGCGACCCCCGCGTGGTAAGGGTAATGCCCAACACGCCGGCCCTCGTCCTGGAGTCGGCATCGGCCCTCTGCGCCGGCATCCATGCAAAGGCGGAAGACCTTTCACTCGTGCGCCGCATCTTCGCATTGGTAGGAAAGGTCTGCGTCGTTGAAGAGAGGCTGATGGACGCCGTAACAGGACTCTCCGGCAGTGGGCCGGCCTACGTGCTGACCTTTATCGAAGCGCTCTCCGATGCCGGGGTGAAGAACGGTCTATCTCGCGAAGTGGCTACCAGCCTGGCCGTACAGACCGTATACGGCACATCCCGGCTGCTTCTGGAAACAGATGAGTACCCGGCAATTCTGCGGGAGAAAGTGACCTCTCCCGGCGGCACCACTATAGCTGGGCTGCACGCCCTTGAGCAGGGAGGGTTCAGGGGCACGGTCATCAACGCAGTGGATGCGGCTACCGCAAGATCAAAGGAGCTGGGGAATTAAATTGAGGATCGCAAAACCGCTATATAAGTATTAAGTACGGAATTTGGGAGCATATGGCACTCCATCTAATTAAATAAAACAATGGTTTACTAAAAAGTTGACAAAAATAACAAAACAAATTATGTTAACTGAACAGATAGATGACTTTTCATATCGAGCAGCCTGTTATTAAATGTTCAAATGGAGTTTTGCAGAATGGAGTCCGGTAATGAATCGAGTATTCCTCAGAAGGAGCAGTGACCAATGTTTGCCGGATTTCTGTTCAGAGATCGGATAGTTGGAAAGCCGTCAAGGTTTGAACGGGTAGTTGACTAAGAATTTACAGAGAAAGGGGGGAGGGACGAGAATTATTCGGAAACATCGGGGGGGCATATTCCAGTGTATTCAGTTCCAATTTCAAATCAAGTATGAAATCAAGGCGGCGAGGGTTGAAGCGACTAAGATAACACCTTGATTTTGAATTGGTATAACGCACAGAGTAAGGAGAAGACAAACATGAGACAATTTGTGAATCGTATTAAGCTGGTAATGTTTGGTTTGGTCGCTACGATGGCCCTTGCGGCCTGTGGTGACGATTCGCCGTCGGTTACGACACCCGGAGGAGTCCCGGCAGCACCAGCCGGAGTTACCGCAGCGGCAGGTAACGGCCAGGTCACCGTATCCTGGGGCGCCGTTGCCGG
>JBAQKZ010000319.1:0-9286 GCA_049301475.1 Geobacteraceae bacterium
ATGCGTGCATGAAGCGCAAACCGTACAAGAAGTTTACATGAAACGGAGGAGAGAGCGGATCCCGTTGCCAAAAGGCCGACTTGATTTTTCGACCGCTCTTGGAAAGCTTGGTGTCGTCAAATGCCACGCAAACAGGTTGATCAGCCGGATACCGCACACAATAATCTTTCAACACCGGAGCGAACAGTTGATTCGGTTCCCATTGACTGCGGGAGAAAACTTTATAATCAGCGCTCCAATCCTGATGCTGTCGTCCGACTGCACAGATAGACCGGGAGACAGTACAGTACGTCGTTCCAACGAACACAGGCTCCCGAAAGAAAGTTCCATAGCACGAACACGACTCCGTTCCTGAACAAAGGCCCCAGAGCAGGCTTCTTGCAAAAGAGAGGTCATTTGGTCGCTCAGCATATCGATCACCTCGCTTTCAGGGCAAAGGTGTTTTTGCCGGTTCGAACGAAACGGTCTTCCTTCATCACCTTTTTTGAAAGAGCAGAAACGAGAGACTCCCTCTCCAGTTTTATGCCGAACATCTTTTCTGCGTCCGCAATGATCTGGGAAACATGGAGCGGCTTCCCGGCCTTAGTAAGTATGTTGAAAGTAATATCTATCTGCGACATACTCTTTTCATGTGGTTCATCTTCTTCCGAAGAACCACGCCATAACGCACTCAAATGTCCAAACTCCAGACCACCCCCTTGAAGGGGGAGGGACAAAAAACTCAAAGTTAGCGCTTATGCTCCACAAGGGAGAGGGAAAAAGTGCAACCGCAGGATATGCTGCCTTGTTCAGGAACCGCTCGTTTGTTTGCAATACCCTCGCCATGGCGGCGATGCCCTTCGCCATCGGGGGACTCGCCCAGTGGATTCCCTCTATCCTCGGCTGGCTGTCCGACCAGTGGGGCTTGCGCAGCGCCCTCCTGATCACCCCTCTTGCCATGGTGCTGGCCGGCCTCTTCTGTTTCATCTGCGGCAGATTCGTGGTGCAGGATATGGCTCAAGCTGAGGGATGATAGGTCCATATACGGCGTAGCGGGCGTTAAGCAGAGCCTACATGACCGCACATCCCTCTTTCGGCTGGCGATCAGTGGCTCAGGAATATTTCTCCCAGTGGGGTATCGCTCCCCGCAGATACCGTTTTAGTCGGCGAGGAATATGGGGCAAAGCCTTTAGCCACCACGTATAGCCGGTAGGCTCCACCAGGGACAAATGCACTGAACTCCCCCCCCCAGCGGCTGCTGGAGAAGTTGCTGAAGATGGTGCCGACAGCTATGATGTTTACTCCCGCCTGGGGAACCACCGCCACTGTTGCGCTGGACCAATCCTTGAAGGTGGAAACAACCATACCCGACAGGGAACCAAAGCTGGTGAGGGGGTCGGTCGGCTGGACGATGCGGATACCTGTCGGCTTCAGATTGAAGTCGCCGTTGCCACGGGCCACAATGGCCGTGTTCGGGTCGAAGTCGAGCAGGATGGCGTTGATGACCCCCGGCTTCACCTCGAAACGTCCGAGCACCTTAAGCCCGGATTGCTGTGCACTGGGCGTTTTGAGAGGAATCTTTACAGTTGGGGCCGTCTTCATGGTGAGGTAATTGACCGGCTCGCTCCCCTGACCGGTGGGGTTCGGCTCCAGGATGAGACGCACCTGGTTGTAAGTACCGGCGAGGAGCGGGATCGAGCCGAGGATCTCCTGCTGGAAGCGTAGCGTGAGAATATCCACGGTGTGCGGAGTGTTGTAGGTAACGATGATCGGCAGGCGAGAGTCGTTGTCTGCTGCGTTCTCCAGACCGGTCGGCACGACCCGCACTTCCTTGATGGTGATGAAAACCTTGTCAAACGCGTCGCTCTGCTTGTCGGTCAGACCGACCCGAAGCGTGCCGGTAGGCGTCGCACCTCCACCGCCTCCGCCGCCACTGCACCCCGACAGTTGGGCAATCGCCAGGGCCGCCAGTAAGAAGGCCACCCCCAAACTAAAAACCTTGCATACTTTCCTGGACATAAATGATACCTCCTATGCGAGTTTCCCCCTTGTACAGGCGGGTTTCATAATTCCTCCTTGATGTACGGATATGGATCGAATGCCTTATGCCAATTTCAAATCAAAGATGCAGTCAAGGCGGCGAGGATTGAGGCGACGAAGGCATACAGCCAGTATTTTGAGGGGCCGAAGACGCGCCAACGAAGATAGCGCCTTGATTTGGAGTGCGTTAAAGTGCCGTAGTCATCGGAAGTTGCACACAAAAGGTGGTGCCGTGTTCATCGGTCTTTTCCGCCTCGATCTTTCCATGATAGGTTTTAACAATCCGCAGCACCACAGAGAGCCCCATGCCTGTACCGCTACTCTTGGTTGTGAAAAAGGGGTCGAAAATATTGGAGAGGTTCTGAAGTGGAATCCCTTTGCCGGTATCGGATATGCGAATAAAAACCGTGCCCCCGTCATGGTCCAGCTCTACCCCCAGTGTCCCTTTGTCGGGCATCTCATGTATGGAATTAAGGAACAGGTTGGTGAATATCTGCTCTATCTCCGAGGGATCGGCCCGGATTGCTGGCGGGATATTCCGGTAATCCCGCGTCACGGAAATATTTTGCAGTTCGATCTGTGACTGGAACTGCTCCAGTGTTTGGTCGATCACCTTATGAATCAGAACATCGTCGATTTCATACTTCGGGCGCTTTGACGCATTCAGAAGCTTGTGGAGAATCCCGTCGATCCGATCAATCTCCTTGAGCATCCTGTCGATGTATTCGAGCTTTTCCGGCCCCTCAACACCGCTTTTGATCAACTGGACAAAGAGGGCGATGGAATTGAGCGGATTCCTTATCTCATGGGCCATCCCTGCTGCCAGGTACCCCAAGGTCGCCAGTTTTTCCGACTGGATGTTTTCCGTCCGCGCCTGCTGCAAGGCTTCGCTCTTTTCCCGTACCCTCGCTTCCAGCTCCTGGTTCCAGGCAGCGATCTCGCTTAACAAAACATCTCTCTCCTGCAGAAGTTCCCGGTTCTTGATTTCCACCTCGCGTACATGCAGAACTCTCTCGATGCGATCCGCCAGATCCTGGTTGTTGAAAGGTTTAAGCACATAGTCCGAGGCGCCTGCCTTCATAAGTTCAACGGCTATCTCTTCGCTCCCCTTGCCGGTGAACATTACTACATATGTGCCGGGGAAGCGCCGCTTGATCTCCTTAAGCGTTGCAAGCCCGTCCATGCCGGGCATCATGTAATCCAGGAGCGCCAGTTGCGGCTTTGTGGTTTTAATCAGCTCCAGGCCGTTAATGGCGTCAGCGGCCGTTTCAATTTCATAGCCGCGGCTGCGGAGGATGACGGAAGTAAGGTCGAGGATGATTTTCTCATCGTCTATGATCAGTATCCTGTTTTTGGGCTCTATAGTCTGTATTGTCATGGAGGATTATGGGAGACGGACCGTCATCACAGGGCATGAGGCGTTACCCACAACTCTTTCCGCTGTGCTGCCGAACAGGA
Source organism: Geobacteraceae bacterium (assembly GCA_049301475.1). Classification (GTDB taxonomy): domain Bacteria; phylum Desulfobacterota; class Desulfuromonadia; order Geobacterales; family Geobacteraceae; genus JBAQKZ01. The sequence continues at coordinate 3,478 of JBAQKZ010000319.1, forward strand.
AGTGATCGATCCCGCTGCGCCCATGGGTTCCCATTACAATAAGCGACACTTCTTCGCTGATGGCCTTATTCACTATTTCCTTGTCCGGAGTGCCTGCAATGATGATTGTTTCATAGTTAGTATAATCCTTGACATTGTCACGGCAGAATTTCTCCATCATCTTAAAGGCCCCCTCTTCGATCTCCTTCTCCAGATTCTCGAAGGAGATGTGCGGCACATAGAAACCACGCAGATCGACTGGTTCGTTAATTACATGCATTATCAGCAGCCGGGCGCCATACTTCCTGACCAGGGAAAAGGCATAATCAAAGGCATGCTCCGAGTTCTCGGAAAAATCGGTCGCGAAGAGAATCTTGGTGAAATTTTTCATAACAACCTCCCTCTTGGGTTAACTCTTAATTATCCGACTCCCTGAAGATTTTATTGATGATTGATTTCAGTTCCTCTATCTTCACCGGTTTGTTGATATACTCGAATGCCCCCAGGTTCATGGCTTCGATATAGGACTCCACACCGCCATGGGCGGTAATCATTATCACGTTGCTCTTGTTAAAGTCCTTCTTCAGTTCCTTAAGAAAGGTGATGCCGTTCATCTCCGGCATGCTGATGTCCGCTACGATCAGGTTGACCTCATGCTGGCGAAGATAGTTGAGGGCCTCAAAGCCGTTGGAAGCGCTGTCTACCAGAAACCCCTCCTTGGACAGGAGCCGGGAGAGACCTATGCGGACATTCTCTTCATCATCCACTACCAGGATTTTTTTCAGATGTTTTGCCAACGGGGAACCCCATGTGTCAACAGTATAATATACCTGGTAACAGTAGCATGGAGTGCCCGCATGTCAAGCTAGGCTGACGGAATATGTTTAGTGGAAGCCATCTTGCGGCGGAGTTTGACTGCGGTCAGAATCAGGTTGGCAATAATTGAGATAAAGTATATCTCGTCATTTGAAAAGGTCTTTATGGAGGTGGAGTTGAGATTGATGACTCCATACAGGTCGTTCTTGTCGGCTATGGGAAAGGAAAGCATGGCATTGTATTTTTCTTCCTGAAGTTCTGGAAAATCCTTGTAGCGGGGGTCCTGGGATGCCCTGTTCAGGGATATGTGCTGCCTGTCTCTTGCAACCGCGCCGGTTATCCCTTCACCGATTTTGATCCTGATTTTACCTACGAAAGAAGGGTCAAAGCCGAAGGTGGCTGCAAGCGCCAGTTCTTTCCCCTCCACGAGATAAATGCTGCAAACTTTCACCTTGAGCTGTACAGCCACCTTTTCAGCCATCAGACGCAGTATCTGCGGCAGTTCGAAATCCGAGGAGACCAGCATGCTGATCTCTTCCAGAGAAATAATCTCCAGGTGTTCACGGTTTGCCTTTTGCATGGTTAACACCATCTTCCCCTTTTCGCTTTCCACGAAGGGGGTAAAACTGGCCTTGTGATAGAAGGGGTTCAACGTCTTGACCTTTTCTGTAATGGTGCGGAAATCGCAAAACCCGCAACTGCAAGTCATTTTTACCCGATAGGGATCTATCCTCTCGCTCTTCATTGCCCTGCCGCATTTACGACAACGCGCCACAAGTTGCATAACCTGCTTCTCCTGTATACTATATATCAAAAATAAATTCCGGAATCAGGATGATCACAATACGCGGAACAGATCAGGCTGCGAGGTTTCCATCCGAAAAGGCTACCGAATCGGTTCCTCCCTGGCATTTTCCGGTTGGCCCGGACTTTCGCCCCTCAATACCAGGTGGACGGAGCTGCCAGGTTCCCCCAACGACTTAAGGGGCCTGCCGTTGAACTCCGCCTCAATACTACCAGCGTTATCAAAATCAAGGGTGAAGAACTTTTCTCCCTTCCACTCGATCAGGTCGCCGACCTTCAGATCGTACTGCTGTGAGATATTACCATCAATGTTGATATTGAGCCGACTGTCCTGATTCACCTTCAGCCGTAGCACAATCCCCATGGACGGCTTATCTACAATTGCCTTAACCGGTTCATCCTGCTTCCCGGCCACCACATCGGATGCTACCACTCCTCCGGGCAATCGGGCGGACGAATGGTTAGGCAGCACCGGCGTTGAAATCGCTGGTTGCACGGATTGGGGAGACGGCGGCGGAAGGATCGATACTTCCTGCTCTTTCTGAAATAAATACCCGGTTGCCATCACCAAGGTCAATAGAAACAGGGAGAGATACCACCTTCCCCTTCCGCCTGGTCCGTGGTCCGGTCTGCCATCGGCAACCAGCGCCTTATCGCCCGGACTTGTCCGTTCCGCCGCGTCTGCGCCCCCCATGGACAGGGTCTGAACATATCGGGCAACTATCTCGTCACCCGACAACCCCAGGTATCTGGCATAGTTCCGTAGGAAGCCCTTTGTATAGGCTACATTGGGGAGCTTATCAAACATCCCCCCCTCAATGGCCGCCAGATAATTTTTCCCGATGCGGGTAACCTGGGCGGCCTCATCAAGGGTCACCATCCTTGTCTCCCGTGTCTCCCGCAGATAGGCGCCAAGCTGTTGAACGTGCTTGTTTGCTGCCGCTGAATCGGGCAAACCGTCCCTCATTTGAGCGAATTGAGATATTCCCGTGAAAGCTGCCCCAGTTCAGAATCCGGAGCTATGCGCAACACTTCGCGGAATGCGGAGTTGGCCTTTTGATAATCTTTCAGTTTCAGATAGGCGATCCCCAGATTATAGTAGGCGCTGGCATAGTCGCCATAGATATCAATTGCCTTCCTGTACTCCGCAATTGCAATGTCCACCTTGTCGAGGGCGAAATAGACCCTGCCAAGATGCAGCCTCCCCCGCGGGTTGCCGGAATAGGTGTTGACCACGGAACGGAGTACGGAGAGCGCCTTCGGATAATCCCCCTTGCCGAAATAGGCAAGACCCAGGTTCATGCTGGCCGCTTCCTGATCCGGAAAGAAGATGTCTTCCGTCACAAACTTGAACTGGTATATAGCGTCATCCCATCGCTTCATCTCCATATAGTTGACACCGAGCCTGTTTCTTGCCTCGGAGTAGTCCGGCTTAAGGTCAATAGCCTTTTGGTATTTCTGCTCGGCCAGATCGAACTTGTTCTTGCGGAAATAGGCGAGTCCCAGGTTGCAGAGCAACCAGGGGTTGTCTGGGTCAATTTTCTCTGCTTCGGTCAGTTCCAAAAGCGCTCTGGGTACATTGTTCTCGGCCAGATAGGATTGCCCCATCTGATAGTGGTAGGAGGCCTGTTTTTTTGCGTTTTGACTGAGCCCACAGGCAGAAACAATCAAAGTCAGCGCCAGAACCGTTCCCATCAGGAAATGTCGCATGGTGCCCCCTTTTTTAAGCAATAACTAGCAGATTTGCCAAGCATTGTCAACGACGGCAACCTGCAGTTTCCTCACTGATCTGGTGTGGGGGCGGGAAGACCCTGAAAGTGGGTCATGGCCTTGAAGCCCCGGTAGCGGGCTTTGATCTCTTCGTGCCCAAGTCTTTTCAACCGGTTGAGGCTGAAATCCTCAACATTAAAGGAGGCCATTACACTGCCGAAAATGATGGCCTGCCGGATTCCCTCCTCTGAAGTGTCGCCGGTATTGGCCAGATAGCCCATGAATCCGCCCGCAAAGGTATCGCCCGCTCCGGTCGGGTCGAATACCTCCTCAAGGGGGTAGGCCGGCACCGCGAAGATCGAACTTCCCGTAAACATCAGCACTCCGTACTCTCCCCGTTTGACGATCAGGTTTTTTGCGCCGAACCCGAGTATCTTCCTTGCGGCTTTTACGAGGTTCGCCTCTCCGGAGAGTTGGCGGGCCTCACCTTCGTTTATAATGAAAAAGTCCACTCGCTCGATCACCTTTTTCAAGGCTTCAGGCTTGGATGATATCCAGAAGTTCATGGTGTCGCAGGCGACGATCCGCGGGTTTCTTACCTGTCTCAGCACCTCCATCTGCAACTCCGGGTCGATGTTGGCAAGGATGAGATACTCAGCGTCCTTGTACTCCTCCGGGATGTGTGGATGGAAGGTCTGAAACACATTCAGGTGAGTCTCCAGGGTCTCGGCTTCATTAAGATCATAACCGTAACGTCCCTTCCAGTGGAATGTCTTCCCGGTCTCGCGGGAGAGTCCACGCAGGTCTATGTTCCTGGAGGTAAGAAAGTCCAGGTACTCCTGTGGAAAATCCTCGCCAACCACGGCAACCAGATTGACATCGGTGAAAAAACTGGCGGATGTGGAAAAATAGGTGGCAGAGCCCCCCAGCAGATTATCCATTTTGCAAAACGGCGTCTCCACTGAATCAAACGCCACGGAACCTACAACCAGAATGCTCATTTCCTTACTCCCATCCCCTGGAATATATTGCCTGCCGACTTTCGCACCCATTAAAATGAAGAACAGGCCGCGCTTTTCATATACTGCGCTTGCAGGTCGAGGTCAAGGCATTTAATAATAACAGGGCGGGCCGGGACATTTTTGTTTTTTTCCTGTTTTTTCCCTTGACTTTCCGTTTGGAAATATTTCAAAGGGAGGCATTAGTTGCTTGTAATGGGTTTTTACTATGAATGCCTGGAGGTTTAAAATGCCTGCTATCACTCGATATTTTGCGTATGTCGTGACATGTTTGCTTGCATTTTTAATATTCGGGTCTCTCGTGTATGCCGAGGGTACGAATGGGGATGGGACCCTTCGTGACGGCAGTGATGCGACGTTGCCCGATCTCTTTAGCGGCGTATCCAGCTACAAATTCCAGATCGAGCTGCCGTCAGGCCGAAATGGGATGACCCCCGAGCTTTCTTTAAGCTATCGGAGCAACAACGGCAATGGATGGACAGGGGTAGGTTGGGATATGGAAATCGGCGCCATTGAACGGTCCAGCAAATCGGAGTGAAGTACACTGAAGACGACTACGTACTGCGTAAGGGTTAAGCTTTTACTGCGTATATAGGCTGTTTTCGGAAGGAACTTCAGGCTAATACCAATTTCAAATCAAAGATGCAGTCAAGGCGGCGAGGCTTGAGGCGACGAAGGCATACAGCCAGTATGTTGAGGAGCCGAAGACGAGCCAACGAAGAGGGCGCTTTGATTTGGAATTGGTATGATTGGTATCAGACGACCGTGAAGGCGGCGTAGGCCACCACCTGCCGGTTATCGCCCGTAATGTCGCCGCTGGTGGCGTAGCGCACCAGTTGCGCACTGCTAGCGCCAAGCTCCTTTGCCGCCACCAGCATTGTCACCGCCGGGATAACCCCGCACATGGTAATGTCGTGCTCCCGGCAGGTCTGAAGGAGCCCTGACGGGTTCATCGCCAGCACCTCCCTGATGGCGAGTTCGTCCTTTTCCCGCGCCGTGGCCGCTGACTCATAGTGGGTCATGTCGGAGCTGGCGACGATCAGCACCTCACCACCATATTCGCGGATGGCCCGGGCAATTCCCTCCCCCAGCGCCCGGCAAGCGGCAAAGTCGCCGAAGCCGAGACAGAGGGGGGCAATGGTCACGTCAGACCGCAGATGCTGCAGAAAAGGGAGTTGAACTTCCAGGGAATGTTCCAGGTGATGAGCGGCGGTGTCAATCTCCGTCATGGGAGCGTGTTGCAGAATGGACTTGGTCAAGCGTTCATTTATCGCCACCGGGCCGAGCGGAGTAAGCCACTCCCCGGCGGGATAGAGGGCTGCCTTGGCCCCTACTCCGTGATGGTTTGGGCCGAGAATGATGACGGTTAAAGGCACCTCCACGCTGCCATAAAGTTGGCCGGCGACCGCCCCGGAGTAGATATAGCCGGCATGTGGGGCGATGACTCCCAGCGCCTTCACGCGGCCGGGGGCCTTCAGCAC
>JBAQKZ010000320.1:0-10890 GCA_049301475.1 Geobacteraceae bacterium
AAGGAACAGCAACGTGCCTTTGATCTTCTCGCCGCAATACGAATGTAGACAGCAGCACGCAGGGCAATGTTGGAGTATCATGCTGATTTTAAGGAGTATTGTGTCCTTTTTTTGAAGGAACTTCAGCTTAGCCGTTCTTTTCATACCATACACCGTTACCATCGAACATCCCGCTTCTTTTGATCTTTTCCGCGACCTTCCTGAAGTGAAACCCGTAGACGGCATAGGTTATGGCCAGCGGGAAGAGTTGCGGGCGCCTTGCTAGAGACCAGAGGAAGAGTTTCCAGAAATAGAGTCTCTCCCTGCCAAGCACCCCCAGGAACAGGATCGATTTGAAAAGCGCCCCCACATACCCCGGCTGGATCCGACATTTCCCCAGATGCAGCGGTCGGTACTCACTGAGGAGCGTCATCACCCGCTGATAGTAGTTCTTGGGGGAGTATATTGTGTCGAGGATGGTTCGGTAGCCGCCTATGAGCTCCCTGGGCTCCATTCGCGGGACAAAGTTGAGGTCGATGGCCGTATTGTTGCCGGTGTCTTCCCCCAGCAGCCTCCCCTCCTGTGACATGCGTTGGTAGAGCCTGGTCCCGCGGATGGCGGAAAGCAGCCCAACCATGGCGGTGACGATGCCGCTCTCCTGGATAAAGCGGATCTGCCTGTCGAAGATTGAGGGGGGATCACTGTCGAAGCCTACGATGAACCCTCCGTGCACCTGCAGACCGGCCCGCTGGATGCGCTTGACCGACGCCAGCAGGTCGCGGTTCCTGTTTGGCGCCTTGCCGCTTTCGGCGTGGCTCTCCTCGTAAGGGGTCTCAATGCCGATAAAGACCTCCTCGAACCCGGCCCTGACCATCAGTTCCATGAGTCGGGGGTCGTCTGCCAGATCGATGGACGCCTCGGTGTAAAAGTAGAAGGGACGCCCTTTCCGGTCCATCCAGTCGATCATAGCGGGAAGGATATCCTCCCTCAGTTTCCTCTTGTCGCCGATGAAGTTGTCGTCAACGATAAAGATTGCCCCGCGCCACCCCCGGATATGCAGGCTGTCCAGCTCGGCGATCAACTGCTCCCGCGTCTTGCTCCTCGGTCTTCTCCCGAACAGCGCGGTGATGTCGCAGAACTCGCAGTCAAATGGGCATCCCCGGCAAAACTGGATATTCATGGCGGCATAGTTTCTGACATCTATCAGGTCCCAGAGCGGGATGGGGGTGTGCGTCAGGTCCGCCCATTGGTCGTCGGCATAGATATGTCGTGCCCCACCTTTGTGCAGGTCCGCCAGGAAGGGAGGTAGGGTAAGTTCCGCTTCTCCCAGCACCATGTGCTCCACTTCGGGAAAATCCTCGTGGTAGGCGGTAAAAAGTGGACCGCCGACAACGGTTTTCACTCCCATCCGCCGACAGCGGGCGATCACCTCCTGTGCCGATTTCCGCTGGATAGTCATGGCACTGATGAAGACGTAATCGGCCCATGCCAGATCCTCGTCGGAGAGAGAGCGGACGTTCATATCGACAAGCCTCTTTTCCCATTCGCCGGGGAGCATGGCAGCCACCGTCAGAAGCCCCAAAGGGGGAAAGCTTGCCTTCCTGCCGATGAATTTCAGGGCGTGCCGGAAGCTCCAAAAGGTGTCCGGATAGTGGGGATAAACGAGGAGAATCTTCATATGAATGCTCCCATGACTCGTTTTGTGCGGGGAAGTTCTTTTTCTAATGTAAACGGCGAATAACCGTTGTCAAGCCAGCGGAATAAACTCAGATTATCGGTGTCGCATAGCCAAGCTACCGATTGATGCGGATGATCTTTTTGATTATTTCGCCATTGGCGATATGGGCGCAGTTCCAAGTCACAAGGTAGTCAATGCCATGAATTGAGGCAACCGTCACCGAAGCCGACTTCACCATTTTTGGAATCCCCCGCAGATGTCCATCACCAAGCGTTCCATGAGATATACGGGCTTTCCTCCCGCCGATTTTAGTGCAAGGTCGGTGGCAAAGAGGCATTCAAATACCTTCTTCAGTTCAGGAACCTGATATTTGCGGGCCTGTTCGATAACTCCCTTTACAAAGTATGGATTTATCCCGGATGCCTTGCTGATCTCCTGGGTGGGAAGCTTCCTGTCGAGAAGCTCGCGCACCTTCCAGAGTTGGCGAAAATGGCGAGTGAGCATGGCCAGCACCATGAGCGGCGACTCTCCGTCGCGAAGGATCGTTTGGAGTGCGCGTATGGCATTCACCAGGCGCTTTTCACCCAGGGCGTTTGCCAGTTCGAATACGCTGTCTATGCGTGTGTCGGTGACAGTTGCCCGTATGTCGCCGATTGTTATTGTATCCCTATCACCGGCATAAATGGCTACCTTTTCCACCTGGGCCGCCAGCTCACGCAGGTTGTTTCCCACCAGGTAGACCAGCAACTCGGCGGCCGCAGGTTCGATCCTCTTGGAGCGCCCGGCGGTCTCCTCCCTGATAAACGGGGCCAACTGGTTCTCATATGCGCGCTTGTACTCGACCAGTTCCCCCTTTTTCTTCAGTTCCAGAAAAAACTTCTTGCGCTGGTCGATCTTCTCCCCCTGAAAAATGAGGCAGGTCATCGGGGCGGGGTCCTGTAGATAACCGGTCAGTACCTCCATAGCCGCCGCAGAGAGCTCACTCCCCTTTCTGACCAGCACCACCCGCCGGTCGGCAAACATCGGGAAGGTCTGCGCAGACTCCGCAATCTCGTATCCATTGCACTCATTGCCGTAGAAGACGTTCAGGTTGAAGTCGCGGAACTCCGGGGCAAGCACGTGGTCGATAAGACGCTTGACCCCCCGCTCCAGCAGATAGGTCTCTTCACCGTGGAAGAAATAGAGGGGACCGATCTCCCCCTTTTTGATCGACTTGTCGAATTCGTCCGGTTTCATGTAAGTTCTCGCAAACAAGGCCGCACGTTGTTAAAAGTCCTGGGTGATTTTCTGGTAGAGCTGTTCGGCGAGTTTTCGGCAGACTTCCCGGATGGCGGCTTCCTCGCTGTTCTGCTGAAGGGCGATGGCAGGATTGACTGGGTAGTCCTGGCTCTGGCTCTCCACCCCCTTCCAGAGCGTCTTCCGGCTCTCCCTCTCCATGAGAACAGCCTCCACCACAATGGTGGTCCTGTAGGTACGGACGGTATCGGCGGCGCTGTATGAAACGGGGAGTGTGTTATAGGAGAGAATAGTGCCGGTCAACGACAACTCCGCTTCCGCTTCGTCCACCACCAGCCCGCCGCTGCGGCGCGCCGCTTCGTCAACCAGACTGGCGGTCAGAATTGCCTCCAGATTTGGTCGATAGCTCTTGCTGGCAAAGACCGGGATGGTGATCCGCTTGCCGGTGACAAGCCGGGACTCCCCGACCTGACCGGCAAGCTGATAGCCGCAGCCGACAAGTAGACAGCAGGCAAACAGCAGATATCGGAGAACTCTTTGCGGCATCCTATCCCACCACGATGTTGATCAGTTTGCCGGGGACATGGATCAGCTTGCGCACTGTACGCCCTTCAATGAATGACCGCACCCGTTCATCGGCCAGGGCGGCCTCCCGCACTTCGTCCTCGGCAGCCGTGGCCGGCACGGTAATCTTGCCCCGCAATTTGCCGTTCACCTGCACCACGACCAGCAACTCTTCATCAATAGCGGCTGCGGGATCGAATGCAGGCCAGCCTGCCTGCTCCACACCCTTCGTATGACCGAGCCCTGCCCAGAGTTCTTCCGCAAAATGTGGCACGAAAGGGGCCAGCATGAGGACCACGCTCTCCAGCGCCTCCCTGAGAACCGGGGCGTTGTCCGGCAGGTTCCTGGGCTCGAAGGATTGGATTGCGTTGACCAGCTCCATAACTGCCGCAATGGCCGTATTGAAGTGGAACCGGTCTTCCACATCTTCGGTCACCTTGCGGATGGTTTTGTGGACGGTGCGGCGTAGCGCCTTTCCCTCGTCCGTGAGGCTTTCCGTAACTACATCCCCCTTACTCCGCAGAAGCGGCAGGGATTCATAGACAAGCTTCCAAAGCCGGTGCAGAAACCGGTGGCTTCCCTCAACCCCTTGGTCGCTCCACTCCAGGTCTTTTTCAGGCGGTGCGGCAAACAGGGAAAAAAGCCGTGCCGTATCGGCCCCGCACCTTTCGATAAGGGCATTCGGGTCCACCACGTTCCCCTTGGACTTGCTCATCTTCGCCCCGTCCTTGATGACCATCCCCTGGGTCAGGAGATTGATGAACGGCTCGTCGATGTCGATGTATCCCATATCGCGCAGTACTTTGGTAAAGAAACGGGCATAGAGGAGATGCATTACCGCATGTTCGATCCCGCCTATATACTGGTCCACGGGCATCCAGTACTCGCTTCGCTCCTTATCCAGCGGTCCGCTGGATAAGTCGGGACAGCAATACCGGATAAAGTACCAGGACGACTGTACAAAGGTGTCCATGGTGTCGGTTTCCCGACGGGCGAGCCCGCCGCAACTTGGACAGGTTACGTTGACAAAACCGGCTACCTTGTCCAGCGGGTTTCCTCCCTCGCCGCTGAACGTGGCGTCCATGGGAAGCACGACCGGCAGGTCCTTTACCGGAACCGGCACCACGCCGCACAACTCGCAGTTGATGAGGGGAATCGGGTTCCCCCAGTAGCGCTGGCGGGAAATCCCCCAATCGCGCAGGCGGAAGTTTACGGTCTTCTTGCCGATCCCCTCCTTTGCCAGGTAGTCTGCGATTTGCTCCTTGGCGTCACCGTTTTGCATCCCGTCAAATCTGCCGGAATTTACCATGATTCCCTCTTCCGTAAAGGCGGACTCCATAGACTTAGGGTCTAACGTTATCCCTTCCGGCTGGATCACCACCAGTATGGGAAGATCGTACTTGCGTGCAAACTCGAAGTCGCGCTGGTCATGGGCCGGTACGGCCATTACCGCGCCGGTGCCATAATCGGTGAGGACAAAGTTGGCAAGATATACCGGCATGCGCAGGCCGGTCACAGGATTGATGCAGTACGCGCCTGTGAAGACCCCTTCCTTTTCGAGATCCTCGGCGCTCCGTTTGGCCTTCTCGGTACGCTTGACCTTTTCGATGAAGGCCGCCACTTCTTCTTTCCTGTCCGGCGTGGTGATCTCCAGCGCCAGCGGATGCTCCGGCGCAAGGGACATGAAGGTCGCGCCGAACAGCGTGTCCTGGCGGGTCGTGAAGACCTTGATGGCGGCCAGCTCCCCTTCCAGCCGGAAGTCGATCTCGCAGCCGAAGCTCTTGCCGATCCAGTTCCGCTGCATGGTAAGGACCCTTTCCGGCCAGCCGGTAAGCCTGAAAGTCCAGTCAAGGAGTTCCTCGGCGTATTCGGTGATGCGGAAAAACCACTGTTCCAGTTCCTTCTGCTGCACCACGCTGTCACAACGCCAGCAACAGCCGTCCTCCACCTGTTCATTTGCCAGTACAGTCCCGCACATCGGGCACCAGTTGACGAACGAGGTCTTCTTGTAGGCCAGTCCCTTTTCGTACATCTGAAGAAAGATTTTTTGCTCCCACTGGTAGTAGCTCACATCGCATGTGGCCAACTCCCTGTCCCAATCGTAGGAAAGCCCCATCTTTTTCAACTGCCCCCGCATGTAGGCGATATTTTCGTAGGTCCATTTAGCCGGATGGCTGTTGTTCTGGATGGCGGCGTTCTCCGCCGGCATGCCGAAGGCGTCCCATCCCATGGGATGAAGGACGTTGTAACCTTTCATTCGCTTGAAGCGGGCCACCACATCACCGATGGAATAATTCCGCACATGCCCCATGTGGATCCGGCCGGACGGATATGGAAACATCTCCAGCAGATAGTATTTCCGTCTGGTTTTGTCCTCGGTCGCCTTGAAGCTCTTGTTGTCATCCCAGTAGGCCTGCCATTTCGCTTCGACGTTTTTCGCTACATATCTCTCTTCCACAAACTACCTCCAAAATAATCAGGCAGGGCGCTCATTCGTCCGCCCCGCCTGAATAGTTTCAAGTTTTCCTTACCAGCTCATCAGGATGGCCGTCGTTTGTGGCAGCGATCACAATTTGCCGGGTCCTTCACTGAAAATCCGCTGGCGCCGTCATGACAGGCGCCGCACGACAGTCCCTTTTCCATATCGGCCATGGTCACGCGGGGATTGTCGGGACTGGGTTTGAAGAGTTTATTGTGGCACTTGCCACAACCAAATTTGCCAAGGTGGAAATCATGGTTAAAGACGACGGAGCCAACACGGTAAATATCCACGGGAGCTTTCTGAACCGCATGACAGCGACCGCACTCTGAAAGGCCAAACGCCTTGATGTTGTTGTGACAGGCGCCGCACGACTTTCCCTCCCGCATTTTTGACATCGTAACGTGTCGGCTCGGACCGCCCATGCTGAAGATGGAGTTGTGACAGACCGCGCAGTTATCCCCCAGTTTTTTCAGGTGGGTTTCATGGTCAAATCTCACCTTGCCGGCATTTTCCGTCGAGTAAGTGATGACCTTGAATTCCCGCGCGTAGAGAAGCGTCGGCAGCAGCAATAGCAGCGGCATCATGAAGCGTTTCACGGTTATTACCCTCGTTTTCCAATGAAATCAAGCCCCCATGCGTAAGCTTAAGTTCATGGAATCTTAAGCAGAGTCTTTGCCAGCTCCAGTATACGGTTTGGCTGGATCGGCTTCGATAGGTAATCATCGGCTCCCAGGGCGAGGGCCCGCTCACGGTCCTCCTGGGCTCCTTCCGTTGTGATCACCACAATGGGAGTGTTTTTGTAGTTGACGTCGTTACGAACCAGGCTGACCAGCTTCAGTCCGTCCATGACCGGCATATTGATGTCGGTCAGGATCAGATCGAACTTCTCCGTGGATAGCTTCTTCAACCCGTCTACACCATCACTAGCCTCAACGATGCGAATTCCCCGTATCCTCTTCAGGGCAAAGGAAATGAGCTGGCGCATGGTGGGGGAATCTTCAACGATTAAAACCTTATATTCTGGCATCTTTGCGTATCCTCCAAAAGATTGTTGAGACTACTTGGTCAGCAGATCGAGGAATCCCTGGATGGTCGAGAGCTTGCGCTCCGAATCCGAATAGAGCCTGGAACTGAAGACAGCGGTAGCGGCGTGTCCCGCCAGGAGGGTGAACAACTCATAGTCCACCTCGGCGAATTGGCTTTTCTGCATCAGGAGCTTGTAGATCACAAGCACACCTATTACATGCTCCTTAATCTTCAAAGGTATGCAAACCATTGGGTTCAACATGTCGCAAATGTACGCATCCACATCGTTTACAAAGTGGCTTTCACCGGTCTTTGCAACTTCGCCGATAATTCCCTGCCCGAACTTCACAGATGGGACATCCTCCCGGGAAATCCCCTCGGTCGCGACCGCCTGAAGCTCGTTGGTCTTCTCGTCCAAGAGCAATATGGCGAATTCTTCGGCGCCAATCAGGTTGATGACGATTTCGGTGATGATTTGCAATACCTCTTTGAAGTCCAGCGTTGAATGGAGTTGATAGCTGGCAATGTAGAGATTGGCCAGATTGTTGTTCTCATGCTCAATCTCGACATAACGGGCGGCAAAATTCTGATTCTCAGCCTCGACCTGCCTTATGTGCGAAAGTATTTCCTCCTTTTCCCGTTCCAGTTCATCAACCCGTTTAAGGAGAAACCTGTTTTCATCCGTAGGCGTCATACCCTCCTGAGCGACGCGGCTTGACTCCTCCAATTGAAGGAGTCGGTAACGGAGCCTCTCATTCTCCTTCATCAACTCATTGGTGAACTCGGCCCCTTTTTTGAATACCTGCAGAAACTCCTCGGCCCTGCCGTATATCCCTTTTTCGTCTTCAGTTGACATATTTCGCTCCTGTCTAATATGGTTCGTTAGATACGCTACGAAATCCCGCACCGTAAGCAAATCTCGCTGGCGATCCGTTCAAGCGGCACAACCTTGTCTACAAGACCTGTGGCAATAAGCGCACGGGGCATGCCGAAGATCACGGCCGTCTCCTCCGCCTCAGCCAGTATCTGGCCGCCAGCCGATTTAACCGTCTCCGCCCCGCGGCTGCCGTCGTTCCCCATACCGGTCAGCACCACCGCAAGCAGTCGGCTGCCGTATATCCGCGCAAGCGAGGCAAACATGGCGTCCACGGATGGTATGTAACGGTCATCTGGCGACGGCACTACGATCCGCGCAACTACCTCGCTCTTAACAACCTGGAACACCATGTTCCGGCCACCCGGGGCGATCAGAGCCATCCCTGGCCGAAGCGGGTCTCCGTCCCTGGCCTCCCTGATATCGAAGCCAGATGAACGATTAAGTCGCTCGGAAAACGCACGTGTAAAGCCAGAAGGCATATGCTGGGAGACCACCACGGCAAACGGGGGAGGCTCGGTAAAACCGGAAAATATGCTCTGCAAGGCCGGTGGTCCGCCGGTGGACGCGCCGATAGCCACAATGTCCACCTCGGAATCCTGTCTTGTCGGCACAGGTTCAAGCTGCTTTTTTTTATGTTTAGCCAGAGGGTCGGCTGGGGGGATAATTCCCCTGCGCTTGATCCCCGCCATGTTCATGCTAAAAACGTTCCTGACCTTGGCTTGAAGGTCGTCCTGAATCTTCAGGAGTTCATCGGAAATTGTAGAGCTCGGCTTGACAATGAAATCTACCGCCCCCAACTCCATCGCCTTGAAGACCCCTTCGTCTCCACGCCGGGAGCTGATCACTATGACCGGCGTCGGACAGGTGTTCATCACAATGCGCAGCAGAGTAAAACCGTCCATCTTCGGCATTTCCAGGTCGAGGGTAATCAGGTCGGGCGACAGATCAATGATCTTGCGGATACCTTCTTCGCCGTCGGCCGCATAGCCGACCACCTCAACTTCCTCCATCCCATCAAGCATCTTAGTTATTGCCCTACGGTTGTACGCCGAATCATCGATAACAACCACCCGGATATGCTTCATGATCCGCCTCCAGCGCCGCCGGCGGGCTTCTGGTAGACCATGTCGTTCTTCAGATGCTTAAGGGTGAAGGCCGTGGTTATGTTCATAAGCGACTCGGAATGACCGAGCAGTAAATATCCTCCCTCGTTGAGCGAGCGATGGAAGGCCTCCATTACACGCTTCTTCGCCATCTGATCGAAGTAGATGATGACGTTACGGCAAAAGATCAGGTCCATCTTGCCGAGCAAGGCTATCCGGGTCTGGTCAAGTAGGTTCAGGTGGCTAATTGTGACAAGTTCCCGGACCTGGTCGGCAATCCGGTAGCTGCCGTTCTGCTCCTGGAAATAGCGCTTGATGTAGGTCTCATCGGTGCTCCTGAAGGAAGAGTTGCCATACACCGCCTTGCGCGCCTGCTGGAGCACCCGGTGGCTTATGTCTGTGCCGATTATCTCAATCCGCCAATCCTTGAAACAGCCCATATCGAGAAGAAGCATGGCAATGGTGTAAGGCTCTTCTCCTGTCGAGCACCCGGCGCTCCATATCCGTAGCGAGCGATCTCCCTTTTTCTCCTTTATCGCCTTGATCTCAGGGACTATCTCATCGGAAAACGCCCTGAGTTGAAACGCTTCACGAAAGAAATAGGTTTCATTTGTGGTCAGGATGTCCATAAGTTCGGACATTTCCTGTTCCTTATTGCGACTGTACTTCAATAGGTGGTAGTAATCCCTGAAGGTGCTCAGATTATGCGGCGCCAGACGCCTTGATAGCCGCTTCTCCAGCAGGTACTTGGCATCGTTGTCAAAGAACAGTCCACAATAACTGTAGACAATATCCCGTACAAGACGGAACTCCTCCTCAGTCATTTGCAGTTCGACATCACCGCTAAAAATCATTGCAGCCTGTCCATAGCATCCATTATCCGGCCCCGGACCAGATCGTCGGTTTCCTGTACGAGGGCAGCCTTGAGGTACGGAAGTGCCCGATCGCCCCACATGTCGGCCATGACCTTCACAAAACTGCTCCGCACGTCCCAGTGGTAATGGGCGATAAGTTTGTCGACATACTCCTCCAGCCAATCATCACCGTGGGCGGCCATAATATTGATGGCGGCCTTGACCACCTCCTCATCCGGATTATCTAGCGACTGCTTCACCATGCTATAAGCGACGGCCCCGCCAATCTCCGCAAGGGCCTCAATCGCTGCAATCTTGACCATGCCTTCTGTATTCTCCTGCACCCGAACGATTGCCGGAAGCGCCCTTTCATCCTTAAGTTTACCAAGGCTCTTCAGTCCGGCGCATTGTACCCATGGGTCATCGTCCTGTAGAATCAACAGTAACGGCTCGATCACTTCGGGGCCTCCGATCTCCCCCAGGGCGGCGACGGCAGCAACCCTCACATCATTATTCTCGTCCACCAGGGCCATGACCAAGTGGCCAACGCTTGCCGTGGCGCGCAGCCTTGCTAGGGAGGAAACGGCAGCAGTGCGTACCACTGCGTCCTCATCCTTGATGAGAAAAGACAGTTTTTCCACATCCTTAAGGGCGGCCAGCAGGATAGCAGCGTCACGACGTTTTTCCGGAAGCTCATCATTTACAAGCATTTGCGCCAACGCCAGCACGGCAGACCTTTCATGCTCGGCCAGCAGGAAAAGGGCTTCAATCGCCCCCTTGCGTACCTCCGGCTCACTGTCGTCCAATAGGGGAACAATCTCTCCAAGAAGCGAAGCAAGCCCCATCTTGCCGACTGCCAGCACCGAGACGCGACGCAGCATCGGACTGGCATCCCGCATCCCCACACTGAGAAAGGGGGCACAACCATCATAGCGCAATTCGCCGCATACGTAGGCAATAAAGCAGCGTTCGTCCTCATCTGCTGTGGGGAAGGCGTTCAGGAGGGAAAGGGCTCCGGCCTCCCCCATACTGCCTAAGGCCTGGAGACAGTAGCTGCGCAGCCGCTCGTCGCGGCAGGCATGCAGCAGGCG
>JBAQKZ010000321.1:0-6235 GCA_049301475.1 Geobacteraceae bacterium
TGATAACCCCACCGCCGCAATGGCGAAGTGGTGGACCACCCAGAAACAATGCGAAATTATCGATGAATGCTTGCAGTTTTTTGGTGGCTACGGCTACATGCTGGAGTATCCCATAGCCCAGATGTATGTAGATGCGCGCGTTCAGAAAATATATGCAGGAACAAACGAGATTATGAAGGAAATAATCGCTCGCTCGTTGTAGAAGGAAGTCAGATTCTGGAACCAATACAAGCTTGAAAGGAGTTGCAGCCATGAAACCGATTGGCATTACAGCGTATGGCGCCTATCTGCCGCGACTGCGTTTACAGAAGCAGGTGATCGCCGAGGCGAATGCGTGGTTTGACTCCAGCCTGAAAGGGTTGGCGAAGGGTGAAAAAGCAATCTGTAACTGGGATGAGGACGCCATAACCATGGCGGTTGAGGCCTGTGCGGATTGCATGGGTGAAGCGCCTCGTCAAACGCCAGCAGCGCTGATTATGGCGTCCACCAGCATGCCCTTTCTCGACCGCCAGAATTCCGTGGTCGTGGCGGAAGCACTGAATTTGAACGTTTCAGATATCCGCACTATGGATGTTGCTTCTTCCCAGCGGGCCGCCACATCGGGCCTTCTGTCCGCGCTGGATGTCGCTGCGGCAGGCAAAGGGGGGGCGGTTCTGGTGGCTTCTGAGCATCGCCGCACCAAATGCGCTTCCCGTGAGGAAATGCTCTATGGGGACGGCGCTGCTGCGGTTGCGGTAGGCACGGATAATCTGCTGGCGGAACTTGTGGCCAGTCACAGTCAGGCGGTTGATTTCATCGATCACTATCGTAGCGCGGGAAGCGATTTCGATTATGGATGGGAAGAGCGCTGGATAAGGGATGAGGGGCTGACGAAAATTATCCCTGGCGCTGTCGGTGCCTTGTTGAAAAAAACGGGGATCAGCGCTGGTGATATCGCACACTTTGTCATGCCCACCGATCAAGGGGCTGCGCCTGCGGCAGTCGCCAAGAAGCTTGGCATCAAGGCCGAAGCCGTCGCCGACAACCTGTTGCACTCCGTGGGAATTACCGGCGCCGCGCATCCGATCTTGCTCCTGGCCCATAGTCTAGAAAAGGCGGCGCCCGGTGATCTGGTCCTTCTGACCGGGTTTGGACAGGGTTGTGACGCGCTTTTGTTCCGGGCTACCGACGCCATAAAGAAGAAACGTCCGGCATTGGGCGTTTCCGGGAACCTCGGCAAGGGAGTTCCGGAGAAGAACTACAACAAGTTTCAGTCTTTTAACGACCTGCTGCAAAAGGATCTCGGCAAGCGCGCGGAGGTGGACAAGCAGGCTTACCTGTCCGCCATCTACCGAAACAGGGGGTTAGTGAACAGCTTCATGGGAGGAAAGTGCACGGCTTGCGGCACGGTGCAGATGCCGAAGCACAAATATTGCGTCAACCCGGCCTGTGGAACATACGAGACGCAGGTGGATCACCCCATGTCCGGCGCCAAGGGGCGTGTAGCCACCTGGACCGCCGATAGGCTGACCTTTGACTTTAACCCTCCCGCGTATTTCGGCATGGTAATTTTTGAGGGGGGCGGGCGGCTTATGATGGATATGACCGAAGTGAATCCGGAGACATTCGACACCGGCGCTGAAGTGTCGATGCATTTCCGTATCAAGCAGATCGACACTCAACGCGGCTTCCGTAAATACTTCTGGAAGGCCGTTCCGGCGTAATCAACATATGGAGAGGTATTAATCATGGCCAGCGGAATAAGAGACAAGGTTGTCATAATAGGCGCGGGATGCAGTAAATTCGGTGAAAGATGGGACTGTGAACCCTCGGACCTTATGGCCGAGGCGTTTGAAGAGTGTCTGAAAGATGCCGGCATTGAAAAGAAGCAGATTGGCGCTGCGTGGCAGGGAACGGGTGTTGATACCTTTAATGTCGGACCCGGCGCTATTCCGTTGAGCATGGCATTGCGGCTCCCTTATATTCCGGTAACGCGCGTGGAGAACTATTGCTGTAGCGGTACGGAAGCGTTCAGGGGGGCCGTTTACGCCGTTGCGTCAGGCGCCTGCGATATCGCGCTGGCGCTCGGTTTTGAAAAACTGAAGGACATGGGGTATGGCGGTCTACCCCAAAGAACCCGTGGGGTTACCAATGATATGTTTTATCCCAACCTGTCCGCGCCTGGTATGTTTGCGCAACTCGCCACAGGCTATGGGACAAAATACGGCATAGACAAGCATGAACTGAAGAGGGCAATGGCTCACGTGTCGGTGAAAAGTCACGCCAATGGCGCCAAAAACCCCAAGGCTCACTTGCAGAAAGCGATTACCGAGGAACAGGCGCTGAATGCGCCCATGATCGCCGAGCCGATCGGTCTATTTGACTGCTGCGGCGTGAGTGATGGCGCTGCCTGCACCATTGTCACGACCCCGGAAATCGCCAGAAGCCTTGGGAAAAAAGACCTTGTCAGTGTCAAGGCCCTGCAACTTAGCGTTTCCAATGGTGAAGAGGGGGGGTACGATAAATGGGACGGTTCATCCCTTTATACGACGCGCACCGCCGCCAAGCGAGCCTACGAGGAAGCAGGAATCAAGAACCCTCGCGAGGAAATCAGCATGACGGAGGTGCATGACTGTTTCTCGATAACAGAACTGGTGACCATGGAGGACCTGTACCTGTCCGAAAACGGCTGTGCAGTCAAAGACGTGTTGAACGGTGTTTATGATGCCGACGGTGAGGTTCCCTGCCAGATAGACGGCGGTTTGAAATGTTTCGGCCATCCTATCGGCGCGTCGGGGTTGCGCATGCTCTATGAAATGTATCTGCAGCTTCATGGCAGGGCTGGCGCCAGACAGTTGTCGAACCCAGTGCTGGGCCTTACACATAATCTCGGTGGTTTTCCCCACCAGAATGTGGTCAGTGTTGCTATTGTAGGTCGTTACGGCCTATAGCATTGTTGAATCGCAGTTCCACTAAAATAGAGGAGGCATACAAATGGATTTCGATCTGAAGGGTAAATCGGTGGTAGTGACAGGTGGGGGCTCCAATATAGGCCGGGCTATAGTTCTGGCTTTCGCGGAGGAGGGGGCCAACATCACCATTGGCGATATCGACCCGGAGCAGGCCGGAAAGGTCGCTGAATTGGCGCTCAAGAAAGGCGCGAGCGGTGCCCAGGTGGTCAAGACCGACGTTACGGACTTTGCCCAGGTGCAGGCGATGTTCAAGGGGGCTGTGGATAAGTTCGGCACGGTGGACGTGCTGGTTAACAACGTGGGATGGGACAAGCTGATGTTTTTTGCCCAGACCACTCCGGAGTTCTGGCAGAAGGTCATCCAGATCAACTATGTCGGTTTGCTGAATTGCACTAAGGCGGCGCTGGAGATAATGGTTCCCAAAAACAGCGGGGCCATTGTAGCCATCAGCTCCGACGCAAGCAAACAGGGTGAGCCGCGTGAAGCGGTTTATGGCGGGACCAAGGCGGCGGTGAACAGCTTCATGAAGACGATTGCCAAGGAGAATGGGCGTTTCGGTATTCGCTGCAATATCGTATGCCCCGGCGTGACGGTCCCCGAAAGCACCGAAGAAGTAGGGGGGACAAGCATGTGGTCCGATCCCAACGCCATGTTTACCCAGGAGCAGTTTGATCAGATCGCAAAAACCCTGCCGCTACGCAAGCTGGGGCGGCCACGCGACATCGCCAATGCGGTTGTGTTTATGGCTTCCAAGGCCGCGGGGCATGTGACCGGCCAGGTGCTTTCGGTTTCGGGCGGCTACAGCATGGCCGGTTGACAATCGGGAATGATGCAATATCTGACTGGAATTAAAAACCCATCAAAACAAAGGGAGAATAAACCATGGCTGAAAATGAAATTCTTTACGATGTGAAAGATAATGTAGCCACGATCACCATTAACCGTCCGAAGTCTCTCAACGCCTTTACCGGCGACAACATCGTCGAAATGGAGCAGGCCCTTGCCAAGGCGTCCAATGACAGGAACGTCGGAGTTATCGTTCTTACGGGCTCCGGTGAACGAGCTTTTTGCGTCGGCGGAGATGTCAACTGGGAGAAAGGCTCTTCAGGGAAAAGCGGGCTGGAAGATATTCGCTTTAGTTTTGATCAGCAGATAGCGGAGTGCCCGAAGCCGGTGATTGCCCGTGTCAACGGTTACGCCATAGGCGGCGGCCACCATATCGCGTATTTCTGCGATTTCACAATCGCGGCGGACCATGCGATCTTTGGACAGAACGGGCCGCGTGTAGGCTCCCCCGCCGGCGGCTACATCGTGGCTCATGCGGCGAATGTCATCGGCCACAAGCGGGCGCGTGAGCTCTGGATGCTCTGCCGCCGTTACACTGCGCAGCAGGCGCTCGAATGGGGATTGGCCAATGCCGTTGTGCCCATGGCGAACCTGGACGAAGAAGTCAGGAAATGGGCGGATGAACTGCTGTCGCTCAGCCCCACATGCCTGAGGATTGTCAAGCGCTCGTTCTATCACCATATGGAGCCGATCTTAGGTCGCGACATGCCTGAAATGATTGATGAAGTGGCTCCCGGCTACTTCAGCACCGGTGAACAGCAGGAAGGGGCCGACGCCTTTCTGCAGAAGCGCAAGCCTGACTTCAGCCGGTTCCGCTGATGCCTCGCCCGCAACAAATCTGAATTAATGCAAAACGATTTTCGGGACATCTATCAGTACGACTCCGACAGATAACCCCATCCCCCTCCTGACCTCCCCCTTGAAAGGGGAGGAATCCCCACAAAATCCCCTCTCCCTCAGGGAGAGGGTTAGGGTGAGGGTGGGGTAAAGGTTTAAATGTCGGAGTAGTATTGGTTTTAAAGGAGGCAGCAAATGGCGAACGAAAAGATGATGCAGGACAAGGTCGTTGTTGTTACAGGCGCGGGGCGTAGCATCGGTCGCGATATTGCGCTTCTGATGGCTGCGCATGGCGCGAAGGTTGTGGTCAACGACGTCGGCGCCTCCGTGCATGGAGAAGGTCTGGACGCCGGACCGGCGCAGCAGGTGGTCGAGGAGATCAAGGCTGCGGGGGGAATCGCCGTTGCAAACACCGACAGCGTGGCTGAGTGGGAATCGGCCAATCGCATCATCCAGGCCGCTCTGGATACGTTCGGGCGCATCGACAGCGTTGTAAACAACGCCGGCATCCTGCGCGACCGTTTATTCTTCAACATGAGCATCGAGGAGTGGAAGGCGGTCATCGATGTGCATCTGAATGGGACCTTCTACGTGTCTCGTGCCGCAGCCAACCATTTCAAGGATCAGCAATCCGGTTCCTACGTGCATATGACCTCTACTTCCGGGCTTATCGGTAATGTCGGCCAGGCCAACTACGCTGCTGCCAAGCTTGGTATAGCGGCACTCTCCAAGTCGATCGCCCACGACATGAAACGCTTCAACGTTCGCTCGAACTGTATTTCACCCTTTGCCTGGAGCCGGATGATAGGCGCGATTCCGACCGACACCCCCGAGCAGCAGGCGCGCGTGGCGAAAATCAAGACCATGGAAGCCGCAAAGATCGCCCCCCCTGTCGTGTACCTGGCGAGTGACGCGGCGCATGAGGTTACCGGTCAGATATTTGCGGTGCGCGCCAACGAGATATTTCTTATGAGCCAGCCCAGGCCGCTTCGCGGCATGCAGCGCAACGAAGGCTGGACTCCCGAGACTATCGCTACACACGCCATGCCGGCATTTCGCGCCAATTTTGTACCGCTTGAAACCTCCGGCCAGGTATTCTCCTGGGATCCGGTCTGACAAGGAGCCGATCATGCCCATTGACCATGACAAGCTTATGGCGTGGCGTATCCCGGAGGTGCGTCAGCGCTACACCGAGCGAGACACCATGCTTTACGCGCTTGGCGTGGGAGTTGGCGCCGATCCGTTGGACGAGCGTCAGTTACGCTTTGTCTATGAAAAAGAGCTGCAAACACTGCCGACCTACCCGGTTGTGCTGGGGTATCCCGGATTCTGGCTCAATGACCCGGCTACCGGAGTGGATTGTGTCCGGCTCGTGCATGGCGAGCAGGGACTCCGCATACACCGGCTTCCTCCCACTGAAGGTGAAGTTGTCGGCGTTACCCGGGTCACGGGCATCGTCGATAAGGGGCCTGGGAAAGGCGCTCTGATCTATACCGGCCGTGAAGTAAGGAACGCGGCAAGCGGAGAATTGCTCTGTACGCTCACCTCAACTACCTTCTGCCGCGCGGACGGCGGGTTTGGCGGGCCGTCCGGTCCTACGC
>JBAQKZ010000322.1:0-2736 GCA_049301475.1 Geobacteraceae bacterium
GCCTCCACCAGGCGCAGCTTCTGCTCGGGTGCGACGCGGGCAAAGACAGCGCAACGCTCGACGGCAGCAATAAGTTCCGTGTCGCTAAGAGCCGCAATATCCCTGCCGTTCAACGCCAATGGTTGACCCGGCTCGCCGGTTTCACCAATCAGTCCGACTTGCCTTGCAATGGCTGCGGCGGTAATGACGTGGTCGCCGGTGATCATCTTTACCCGGATACCGGCGGCCTGGCATATCCGCACCGCCGCAACGGCTTCGGGCCTGGGTGGATCTATCATCCCCTGCAGTCCGAGAAAGGTCAGCCCCCCGGCTACATCGCCATGCTCCAGCGCCGCAGTGGGAATGTCCCGCCCGGCACGGGCGAACGCCAGAACCCGTAACCCCTTCTCCGCCATCCGTGCAACCGCCCGGTGGCAGTCGTCGATCGCCAGGGGCATCAGTTCTCCTGTGCGAGAGATGGCTTGACTGCAACGGGCCATTATACTTTCAACGGACCCCTTGAGATAGACGACGCGCCCCTTGGCATCGCCATGCAGGGTCGCCATGTACTGATACTGAGACTCGAAGGGAATGGCGTCGATGCGGGGAAGTTCTGCGGAAAGCTGCTCCCGTTCAAGCCCCGCCTTCCGGGCGGCGACAACCAGGGCAGCTTCGGTTGGGTCCCCCTCCACCCGCCACTCGTTATCAACCTGTATCACGGCGGCATCGTTGCAGAGCAGGCCTGCGATCAGACACTCACGCAGTGCCGGGCTATCCAGTGGAAGAACCTCCCCTGCATCGCGGGTAAAAGTCCCATTGGGCGCATAACCGACGGCGGAAACCAGATAAAGATCGCCGCCGGCAAAAATCTCCTGAACGGTCATCTGGTTCTGGGTCAGGGTGCCGGTCTTGTCGGAACAGATGATCGTAGTGCTTCCCAGTGTTTCCACCGCCGGGAGCTTGCGGATGATCGCGTTACGCTTGGCCATCTTGGCGACACCGATGGCCAGCGTTATCGTTACCGCCGCCGGCAGACCTTCGGGAATGGCCCCCACTGCCAGGGCAACCACCGCCATGAACATGTCGAGCCAGGATTCGCCCCTCATCACCCCGACGATGAAGGTCACTGCCGCCAGTCCGAGAATGACATACAAGAGCAGGCCGCTGAAGCGGGCGATCTTTTTGGTGAGCGGTGTCGCCAGGATATCTGCGGAAGCGATCAGCTCGTTGATGCGGCCGATTTCCGTGCTGTTACCGGTCGCTACAACAGCGCCGGTGGCGATACCGTAGGTGACCATGGTCGAGGAATAGGCCATGTTTAGGCGGTCGGCAAGCAGCGTGTCGTGGGGGAGCGTGCCGCTCTGCTTCTGCACCGGGACCGATTCCCCGGTCAGGGTTGATTCGTCGATCCGCAGTTCCCTGCTGCTGAGCAACCGCAGATCGGCCGGCACCTTGTCGCCGGACTGCAAGAGGACGATATCTCCCGGGACCAGTTCGGACGCCGGAATCTGCCGCCGCTCGCCGCCACGCAGCACGGTTGCCGTGCTGGTCAGTGTCTGTGACAAGGCTTCAATGGCCTTGACCGCCTTGGCCTCCTGAATGAGGCCGATGATGGCGTTGACCAGCACCACCCCGTAGATGACCCCTGCATCGACCCATTCCCGGAGAACGCTGGTAACAACGGCGGCGGCCAGCAGGATGTAGACCAGCGGCTGGTGGAACTGCAACAGAAACAGCGCCAGCGGGCTTTTGCCTTTTTTCCGGGTAATGCTGTTCGGGCCGAACTGCTCCTGCCGGTGTCCTACTTCAAAGGTATCCAGTCCCTTATCCGAAGCTGTCTCAAGGAAATCAACGACTTCCGCTTCCGGCAGATGATGCCACTGTTCTTCCAATATCTCTTTCATGGAATATGCGTTACTTTCTCACTCCTTGATTTTAAATCATAGATATCGCGGATATTGCCGCAGGCGACCAGCTTCATGTAGAGAAAATTGATGGCAAGAATAATAGCCCCGCATTTATTGTACTTTCAGCATGGATGATACCCCCAGGTAATGTTATGGTTTTTTGAGAGCGGCCAGGGCTTCGTCGGCAGTCCGTTCATACCGGGAGCGTTCACGTTTGGCGGCCTCTTCCAGAGCCCGATCGATCTCCGGGTATTTGAGGGCCAGTATCCGTGCCGCCAGCATGGCTGCGTTGCGGGCTCCATCAATGGCCACTGTGGCAACCGGCACTCCCGGAGGCATCTGAACCGTCGACAGCAGGCTGTCGAGGCCGGTCAAGGGGCCGTTGCCTAGCGGCAGCCCGATCACCGGCAGACGGGTATGGCCGGCAATCACGCCGGCCAGATGGGCGGCAACACCGGCGCAACCGATAAGAACCTGTACCCCCTCCCTATGGGCGCGATCAAGGTAGGCAAAGACTTTATCCGGTGTCCGATGGGCCGACGCGACTACGATTTCGCTTTTAATGCCGAGCTCAGTCAGGGTGTCACGCACCTTTACAACGGTCGGCAGATCATTGGGGCTGCCGGTCAGTATGCCGACCAGGGTGTGATCAGGGGTGGCGGAACTATCTGCTGCTACAGTTTGTGTACTGTCCATTGTTATGACTCCTCTGTTTATTCACCTCTAATACCAATTCCAAATCAAAGCGCCCTCTTCGTTGGCTCGTCTTCGGCTCCTCAACATACTGGCTGTATGCCTTCGTCGCCTCAATCCTCGCCGCCTTGACTGCATCTTTGATTTGAAATTGGTA
>JBAQKZ010000323.1:0-2123 GCA_049301475.1 Geobacteraceae bacterium
ACCTGCTCCAGGGCGGCCAGGGCTTTTTCCCGCCGCGCCACAGCCGGGATACGGGCGTAGACGAGAGGCAGTTCCACGTTTTCACGGGCGGTGGTCCGGGCGAGCAGATTGAATCCCTGGAAGACAAAGCCGAGCTTGCTGTTCCTGATCCCGGCCAGTTCATTGCGCGACAGTTCCCCGACATTCACCTCCTCAAGCCGGTACTCGCCGCTGGTCGGCACGTCGAGGCATCCAAGCATGTTCATGCAGGTGGACTTGCCGCTCCCCGACGCGCCCATGATGGCTAAGAATTCGCCCGGACGGACGCTGAAGGATATCCCCTTCAGTGCCTCCACACGCTGATCCCCCATGGCATAGACCTTGGTGACGTTTGTGATCCTGACTACCTCTCCCATTTAGAACCTTGGCCCCATCGGTCCGCCACCCATGCCACCCGATTTTTTCCGGGTCGTGACCTGCTCGATAATCACCTCGTCGTTCTCCTTGAGGTTCCCCTCCACAAGTTCCACTTGCCCGTCGTTGCCGATACCTGTCTTGATAGGTACCGGCGCCGGTTTATTGTCCCGGCCCAGGATGTAGATCTGCTGGCCGACTTCCTTCTTTATCCGGCGCGGCTCCGCCGTTGTTGACGGTTTCCCCTTCGTTTCCTTCTGATACTTCGGTCGAAAACGGAGCGCTGCGGATGGGATTTTCAGTACATTCTCCTTGCGCGCGGTCTCGATGCCGACGTTGGCGGTCATCCCCGGCTTCAGCTTCATCTCCTTGTTTTCGACCCCGATCACCACTATATAAGTAACCACATTCTGGGTGATGATCGGCGCATTCCTGATCTGGACCACCTTCCCGGTAAAACGGCTCTCCGGGTAGGAATCGACAGTGAAGGTAACCGGCTGGCCCACCCTGATCCGGCTGATGTCGGCCTCGTCCACGCTCGTGTCGATCTCCATCTTGGTCAGATCCTGGGCGATAGTGAAGAGGGTCGGGGTCTGGAAGGAGGCCGCAACTGTCTGCCCTACGTCCACATTGCGGGAAACCACGATGCCGTCCACCGGCGAACGGATGGTGGCGTAGCGTAGGTTGGTCTCGGCCTGGCGCAAGGCGCCGCGTGTTTGGGAGACAGTCCCTTCGACAGCCTTGACAGTGGCGAGAGCCTGTTCGTAGCGGTTTCCCGCCGTGTCGAAATCGCTCTGAGCGACTATGCCATCCTTGATAAGCTGCCGGTTCCGCTCCAGGTTCCTTTTGGCATCGGTCAGGTCGGCCTTCGCCTTCAACAGGTTGGCCTGGGCGCTCATATAACTCCCCCGGGTCTGATCTGCCTGGGCCGCAAAAAGGGCCGGATCGATCCGGGCGATAACCTCCCCCTTCTTTACAGGCGAGTTGAAGTCGGCGAATAGCTTCTGTATGGTCCCGGAGACCTGAGTCCCGACCTGCACCGTAACCACCGCAGCAAGGTTGCCGGTGGCAGCGACCGAGGAGACAATGTCTCCCCGCTCCACCTTGGCGGTTTTGTAGGTCGTATCCGGTTTCTTTTCTTTCAAAAAGTAAATTCCGCCTGTAGTAATGGCAAGAATGGCTATTACGGGAATTATGAGTCGTTTCATGATGGGCCTTTGCTATGAAAGTTGGCTGGAGTGGCGACGTGACGCGGCCAGGCGGCCTTTTCCCTCATAATCGCCTTTTTTGAGATTATTACTATATCAGACTGAGATGGAACTGAAAAGGTTACAAAAAAAGCCCCTCGCAGAGGTGCGAGGGGCCTGTTGAGGTCGCCCACCGTCAATTCACGGCGGGCTGACTAGGGCAACCTTCTTTGCAGTGGGTTACCGGGCGAATCTTAAAGCGAAGTGTCCACATAGGCTTATAACTCCTTTTCCGGTGGATTCCTCAGGTTCTCTTGAGGTCCTTACCATTATAATCATCCGGTCGGGGAAAGTCAATCTGCTAACACGACAGATCTGCTAACACGACAGAGCGTGGGTTTGACAGCTTAGAAACTGTAAACAAATATCATGGGCATCTTGCATCTCATCTTCAGGCCATCTTTAGCCGAACTTCAATCGCCAAATCCTCAACGTAGCTCTGCTACGTCTGCGGTTTGCCTCAATCAGTTCAGCCAAATCTGA
>JBAQKZ010000324.1:0-4408 GCA_049301475.1 Geobacteraceae bacterium
TACCAATTTCAAATCAAAGATGCAGTCAAGGCGGCGAGGATTGAGGCGACGAAGGCATACAGCCAGTATGTTGAGGAGCCGAAGACGAGCCAACGAAGAGGGCGCTTTGATTTGGAATTGGTATAACTCATCCGTCACCGGTAGTTCTAGACCCTTTACCAGCCCCTGCGTCCCTGTTCACGGCCTCGTACAGCGCTATCTGCTCCTGAAGTGAAAGTTTGCGGCGACACACACGCTCCCCACGGCAGAGTCGGCAACGATCGTCACTGCACCACTGGCAGAAATGGCAATCGGGACAGGGATGTTTTTTCTCGGATTCAACCATTAACACCCGCACACTAAACCAGTCCGGTACGCTCGTGTCGAGAAAATAGGGCGTGCCGATGGGAGAATGTTACCATCATTAGGAACTTTGCTTCGCCCTTCTGATAAACTCCCGCATCTTTTCAGGGTCCTTCTTTCCCAATTCAGCCTCCACCCCGCTGGAGACGTCAACTCCATATGGGTTAACACTCTTGACTGCCTGGCGTACGTTGTCCGGGGTAAGGCCGCCGGCAAGGATCACCGGCCCATATTTTCCGGCTGCCTGCGCCATCTCCCAGTTGAAGGTGATCCCCGTTCCGCCGTAGGCCTTGGGAGACCAGGCATCTAGGAGGTAGCCGGCAACACGGTAGAGCATCATGTGATCAAGGCTTGTGACATCTTTAACGCGGAAAGCCTTGATTACCCTTCGCCTGACCTTTGCGCAGTATTCAGGCGCCTCGTCGCCGTGGAGCTGGACAATATCCAACCGGCAGAGGTCGGCCATTTTGTTGACAAAATCCATATCCGCGTTGACAAACAACCCAACTGTCTGGACAAAGGGGGGCATTGCCCGGACGATCTCCGCCACCTGTTCGGGGAAAACGGAGCGCGGAGACTGGTTGTGAAACACGAAGCCTAATGCGTCAGCTCCGGCTTGCGCTGCCAGCAGCGCGTCCTCCATGTTGGAGATGCCGCATATTTTAACCTTGACCATAAAATCACAACCTTTTATTCAAGATATGGAAAACAAAGCCTCAAAACATTTATTGTTTTTCAGGTTTCTGACAGTAATTCCCTGAGTTTCGCCCCGATATCCGCCTCTCGCATGAGAGCTTCCCCTACCAGAAAGGCTCCGGCGCCGACCTGCCGGAGCCTGAGGATATCGGCGCGGCTCTCTATGCCGCTCTCGGCCACAAGGAAGCGGTCCGAAGGAAGCAGTCGGGCCAGCCGCTCCGTGGTCCCAAGGTCGGTGACAAAACTACGCAGGTTGCGGTTATTGACGCCGATAAGCGCGACGTCGGTCTTCAAGGCCGTTTCCAGTTCAACTTCATCATGCACCTCAAGGAGCACATCCAGCGAGAGGTCAGAGGCCAGGGCGGCAAACTCCCGGAGCTGGGCCAGATCGAGAATGGCGGCGATCAGCAGTATGGCGTCGGCGCCGGCTGCCCGCGCCTCGTATATCTGGTAAGGATCGAAGACAAAGTCCTTGCGAAGCAGCGGCACTTGCACATGCTCGCGAATCAGGGAGAGATACCGGAGATGGCCCAAGAAAAAGCGCTCGTCTGTCAATACGGAAAGGCATGCGGCGCCGTTCTCCGCATAGGTGGCCGCAATGGAAACAGGATCGAAATCAGGCCGGATCACCCCCTTGCTGGGCGATCCCTTCTTAACTTCTGCGATGATTGCCGTTCCGCCACGAGCCGCATTGCGCAAGCTATTCACGAAGCCACGTGTCGGCGGCAGACCCGCCAGCCGGGGCTTAAGTTCGGCGAGCGGCAGCGAAGCCTTGATTGAGGCCAGTTCGTCCTTCTTGTAGTCTACGATTTTTTTCAGTATGTCAGGGATGTCGGGCATGCGTGATTTTCCGTGCAGGGAAGTCCCTGCGTCATTAGTACCCGCATGGAATAACTTATTCCATGACAGGTCCTTCGTTGGTCAGTCTGACCAATTGTTCCAGTTTCTCCAACGCCCGGCCGGAACTGATAGCGGCGGCGGCCATTTTGAGCCCTTCCGCCGGGTCCGCCACCTT
This sequence comes from Geobacteraceae bacterium, assembly GCA_049301475.1. Classification (GTDB taxonomy): domain Bacteria; phylum Desulfobacterota; class Desulfuromonadia; order Geobacterales; family Geobacteraceae; genus JBAQKZ01. The sequence goes on from JBAQKZ010000324.1 coordinate 2,054, forward strand.
TCCGGCCGCAAGCAGGGCAAAAGCTGCGTTCAAAAGAACGATATCGCGCCGTGGCCCACTCTCGCCCGCAAGGATGCCGCGCACGACCGCGGCGTTGTCGATCGCGTGGCCACCGCGTAGTTCTTCCATACGGCACCTGGTCAGCCCCAGTTCCTCGGGCCTGAAAATCCGGACATTGACCCCCGCCGGGCTAACCTCGGCGATGCGGGTCTCGGTTGTCAGGGTGATCTCGTCCATGCCGTCCTTGCCATGCACTACGAATCCCCTCCGGCAGCCGAGGTTTTTCAGAACGCGGGCGAGTTTCTCCACCAGGTCGTCACGGTATACGCCCAGCACCTGGCAGTCTGCTCCGGCCGGATTGGTCAGGGGACCGAGTATGTTGAAGATGGTGCGAATACCTATCTCCCGACGAGGCGGGCCGGCGTATTTCATGGCGCAGTGGAGGGCCGGAGCGAACAGGAAACCGATACCGATCTCACTTATGCAGCGTTCAACGGCTTGTGGGGTCACTTCCAGATTGACGCCTAGCGCCTCAAGCACGTCCGCGCTGCCGCAGGAGGAGGAAACCGACCGGTTGCCGTGCTTTGCAACCTTGACCCCGCAGGCGGAAACCACAATGGCGGCCGTAGTGGACACATTGAAGGTGTTTGTGCCGCTGCCGCCGGTGCCGCAGGTGTCCAGAACGGTCTCCATATCCAGATTGATTTCGGCCCGATCTATGTCAATGACGTTTCGGCCTGTCCGGATGCGGGTCACACGGTCACGCATTACCCTGGCGGCGCCGGTGATCTCCTCGACCGTCTCCCCCTTCATCCTGAGCGCAGTGATGAACGCGGCGACCTGGGCAGACGTCGCCCCGCCGGACATGATCTGATCCATGACCTCTATCATTTCCGCCTCGGTCAGGTCCTCCATTTCGACGACTTTGGTAATGGCTTTTTTGATCATTTCAGCCCTTATGCACACGTATGGTCGCATTGGCGTCCAGGTTGCCAATCACGAAGAGACAATAGTTGAAACATCACAGCATGACCAAGCAACGGAAGCTTTCTCCGACGAGACTCACGTTCAAAACGTTGTCCTGTTCCATGAGTATCATATAGCGCATGATTCACAAGGTCAATCAAGGAATCGCATGATTATGTTTTCTGAATAAGCTCAAGGATCTTGACTAGGCGCTTGTCCTGCTCTGTTAACAGAGAAGGCAAGCATTCATCGGGATGGGAAATAAACTTTGCTGTATTGTACCCATCAACCATGATACTCTTCCCTTGAGTTTCATAGGCGTCCTCCAGATTTGGTTGTTATTTGCAAACCGACAATATCACAGGCTTGCCTGTGAAGCTTAACCCTGATTTGAAATTGAAATAAGAGCTCCACTACAATTAAACACTCCTCTTCGGCAGGCTATTTGGGTATCACGTAAATTTGCCGGAGTCACACACATGTCGCATTTACACCGTTTTTCCCGTAACGAGCTCCTGATCGGCCAGGCTGGACAAAAGGCCCTGAAGAACGCCAGTGTAGGCCTGTTCGGACTGGGAGGAGTCGGCAGTTTCGCAGCCGAAGCGCTATGCCGCGCAGGGGTAGGCAGGCTCACTCTCGTCGACTTCGACGAAATCTGCCTTACCAATGTCAATCGCCAACTCCACGCCATGGACGGCACCATCGGGGAGGCCAAGGTACATGTGATGGCTGAGCGGCTCCGGCTCATAAACCCGGAAGCCGAGATCATCCCTTGCAATGATTTTTATTCCGCCGGAAACAGCGACTTCCTCCTTACGGAAAAATATGATTATGTGGTGGACGCCATAGACCATATCACAAGCAAGCTGCACCTGATAAAAAGCTGCCGGGAACGTGAAATCCCCATTATCGCCAGCATGGGCGCTGCGGCAAAGCTCGATCCCACCAAAATTCAGGTGGCCGATATCTCCGACACCCACAAATGCCGCATGGCCAGGTCAGTCCGCAAGCTTTTGAGACGGCAGGGGATAGCAAGCGGCGTCAAGGTGGTGTTCTCAACTGAAGAGCATCGTGAGCAGGAGGCGCGGGACGGCGGCTGCAAGGAGGAATGCATCTGCCCCAACAAGGATGACCAGCGCTTTTCCTGCAAACACCGCCGCATTATCCTGGGGAGCATTTCCTTCATTCCCGGCATATTCGGGCTTACCATGGCGGGGGTAGTGGTAAACGATCTTCTGGCAATCAATAAAAAGTCTCAAGCCGAGCCTCTTGCAAAATGATTAATACTTGTTTTTGACAAGCCATTTTATAGGGCTGTGACCGTCAGTTTTTTGTGGTTGTCCCCGGTTTTATCTCTGTGTCATTCGATTTTGGGCGTTTCTACGGTGA
>JBAQKZ010000325.1:0-5396 GCA_049301475.1 Geobacteraceae bacterium
TACCAATTTCAAATCAAAGATGCAGTCAAGGCGGCGAGGATTGAGGCGACGAAGGCATACAGCCAGTATGTTGAGGAGCCGAAGACGAGCCAACGAAGAGGGCGCTTTGATTTGGAATTGGTATAACGGGTCAAAGGGGGATAGTAATGTCTGTAAAAGGATGGATAAAGATTGTAGAGGAATCAGCGGTTCAGGATGGCCCCGGCCTGAGGAGCTTGGTGTTTTTGAAGGGATGTTCATTGTCATGCAAATGGTGTCAAAACCCGGAACTTTTGGATTATAAACCTCAGATATGGGTTTACAAGTTCTTGTGTAAAGGGTGCGGCAAATGTGTTGAAGTGTGCCCTACCAACGCCATTGATATAGCCAGGGAAAACAGGGTTGATACCGGGAAATGCCTGGGGGTCGGTTGCTCCAAATGCGTTGAAGTATGCCCTCATGGAGCCATGCAGGTTGTAGGCTATGAAACCACCGCAGAAGACCTTTTTAAGCATGTTGCGAAATACCAGCTTTTCTACGATCATTCCGGCGGAGGGGTGACCATTACCGGAGGGGAGCCGTTGCATCAGGCTGAATTCACGGCTGAGGTGCTGAGGCTTTGTCAGGCTCGCGGCATACACACGGCGCTTGAATCATGTTTATACGCTGAATACTCCGACCTTCATATGGTGGCCCAACATTGTTCCCTGATCATGTGTGACATTAAACATATGGACAGCGCCAAACATAAGGAAGGAACGGGCGTGCCCAATGAACTGATACATGAAAACCTGCGGAAACTGAATCAGGATTTCAATACTGATATTGTTGTACGCATACCTCTGGTTCCAGGCTATAACGACGACGAAGACAATGTTAAGAAAACGTTGGACTTTCTTTCCACGTTGAAAAATGTCAAGAGGGTTGATCTGCTTCCGTTCAATGTGTTCCCTGTGATGAAATACGACGCCCTTTCGCTTAACTGGTGCTACAAGGGAGTGGAAACGCAACAGGATGAACATATTGAAAAGCTTCGTAAGCTGACCGAGCCCTATACCCAGTTCCAGATCACAGTGGGTGGGCTTTGGTAATTGAAAACTATCCATACTTACATCAACGGTCGTCTGGAACAAAAGGAATGTGAGGTGGTCCGAGAGTTTCCCCTTGTTCTTCATGTGAACGGCAGGGAACTCGTCACACTTGTAGCCTCTCCCCACGATCTGCGATTTCTGGTAGCCGGTTTTCTACGCCTTCAGGGGTTTGTGGATTCGGTTTGCGACTTCGATATGCTGTCGGTCTGTGAGGGGTTCGGCATTGCCAACGTCCAACTGAAAAGAGAGCTGTCTGACCGGCTCAGGCCTGTCCTGACAAGTGGCTGCGGGACTGGCATCACCTTTACACTTGGCATACCGGGAAAAGAAAAAAAAGCCCCGTATCTTCTTCAGATAAAAAAAGAAAACAAACGAGCTGCGGGAGGAGTGAGAGCCGCTCCTGTGGCTATTTTCCGCCTTATGGAGGAGTTGGCCGACAAGTCGGCTGGGTACAGGGTTCACGGCGGCATCCACTCCGCTGCAGTAGGTGATGCGAACGGGAACCTTCTTCTCTTTGCCGAGGATATAGGACGTCACAATACCCTTGACCGGATTGCCGGAGAGGCGCTCCTCAAGGGGATCGACCTTGCAGGAATGGCGGTCGTCACGTCAGGGCGGGTTTCTGCGGAGATGGCATACAAGGCGGCCCTGCTTGACATCGCCCTCATTGCCTCACGCACTTCACCAACAGACATGGCGATAAGGATTTGTGACGAGACGGGGATTACCTTGTTAGGCTATGTCCGAGGCGGCTGCAAATTCACGGTGTATTCCCATCCCGAAGGGCTCAACATTGATGCTGGTCATCAGCGGATTCCGGGTGTTACCGGGGTTATCCTTGCCGGAGGCTCCTCCACCCGAATGGGGAGCAACAAGGCGCTACTTACCTGCCGGGACGGCCGGTTCATCGAAACGATATATCGGCAGTTCGCAGACCTTTTTGATGAGGTCATTCTGGTAACCAATACCCCAGAGATGTTTTCATTCCTTCCCTGCCGTAAAGTCCCTGATCTCTTTCCTGACGCAGGTCCCCTTGTCGGTCTGCACTCCGGCCTCTACCACAGCGGAAACCCGCTGATTTTTGCCGTGGCCTGTGACATGCCCTCCCTCAACAGCGAGGTAATCCGGTATATCGCCTCCCGGTCGGAGGAGGGGTACGCCGTCGTTCCGGAAACCCCCGGCGGGTTGGAGCCTTTGCACGCTGTCTACAGCAAGTCATCCCTTGCCGCGATGGAGGAAGCGCTGGCAAGCGGGGACAAAGGGATTATCTCGTTTCTGGAACGAATCGGGGCGATGCGGATACCTGTTGCTGATATTGCAGCCATCGATCCGGTTTTTGCTTCCTTCCGCAACATCAACACACCCGAAGAGTTTTACCAAATGAGAAAAGAGGAAAAACAGGGGGAAGGGTCGGTGTAACAGAAAAGGGGGTGATCCTTCTAGCACGGAAACAGCAGACTGGTATAAATCAGGTTGCGTTGACGTTTATTCCACTATATTTTCATAAATTTGTATACTAGCCTTTTGTATTTCACGAATTTAGATAACCAAAGGCAAACATCGCATGGCAACACGCAGGATAAAGCTGATTCGAAAGTTTAAAGTTTCTCTGCACCTTTGGCAGCGGCGCCTCGTTTTCTGGGGCAGGGCCGTGATGGTGGGTTGTGTCGCCTCGCTTTTTTCTCTCGGCAGCGAATATGCTACCTCACCGGAACAAAAACGCATAATTCCATGCGCGTCCCCCTTTATACCGAGTCGCAATCAAACGATTACGTTGTTGGCTTCGTCGGGGGCTCCTCAATGTACTGTCCATCTACGCCTACGTCGCCCTCACCTCGCCGCCTAGTACTCATTTTGATTGCAACTCGGTATTACTCCCCTTTCTGCGGCTCATGCTGCAGGTGTGATGTGTCCTGAACTGGAGCGGATTGTCTTTGTTTAGTTCAGTGCCGGTGCATAACAGGTCTACCAGGAGGCGGCAGCAAAGATAGGGATTCCGTTCATTGTCTGATGTCTAATCCAGGGTCTTCCGGTACCGCTTCACGCCGATGATCAGAACAATAACTGCGAACAGCATGATCTGCCACAGCTGCTGGATCACCTCTGCAGCAACGTTGCCTTTGAGAAGAATCCCCCGTACAATTCTGAGAAAATGAGTTAGTGGCAATACTTCACCGATGATTTGTGCCCATTCGGGCATGCCCCGGAATGGAAACATGAACCCGGAGAGGAGCAGTGACGGAAGGAAGAAAAAAAAGGTCATCTGCATGGCCTGAAGCTGGTTTTTGGCCAGGGTTGAAAATGTGATTCCCACAGCCAGATTTGCGGCGATGAATATCAATGCGGTCAGTAACAACAACGGGATACTGCCGACCATCGGCACCTGGAACAGAAATCGCGCCGCAACAATAATCAGCCCGACCTGAATATAGCCGACAAAAATATAGGGGACGATCTTGCCCAGCAGTACTTCGAGCGGCCGGGTCGGCATAGACACAAAATGCGCAAAATGCGGGACAGATTTATTTTTCAAGCTTCCTCGGACGCCCCGGTTTCCTTGCTTCGACTCGCTGTCCAAGCCTCTCGGCTACCAGATCATAAAATTTACTGCCACCTGTTAACTGCCCTCTCTGAGTAGCAGCGCGAATTAGCTCCAACTCCCCTTCCGGAATTGCCGATAATACCCATTCTGCGTATTTTTCTTTCCTTTTTTCAGGATCGTCACTTAACCCAAGATAGAACGGATCGGAATCTATGATCTTGAAGTTTTCACCTGCTTTCTCACCATAACTGGACCACTGATAACTTCCAGGGTGATCAACCAGACAAGCTCGCACCGGGTTCAGTTCGATATAGCGGCAACAGGCCATGAGATAGCTATCTGCACTGATGGGACTCGACTTGTATCTTCCTTCCCATAGTGTTCCGCTGCGGTTTTCCAGTTTATTGACATAGCGGGTCTGGCGACCTGCTATCCGCTTCATGAGCTTTGCCAGATTTTCCTCATTGTCACCAGGATCAAGGATGAGATGAACATGGTTGGTCATCAGGCAATAAGCATACAATCGGCACTGAAGCTTTATTTTCCATTCGTAAAGGTTATCAATGTAACACAAGTAATCATCGGCAGACATGAAGACCGGCTGGCGGTTATGTCCACGATGGATAATGTGGTGGGGATGATTCGGGATTACGAGACGTGCGGTTCTTGGCATAAGAAGGCAATACCAGATAACTCTCTAATGAACAATGAAATTAAATAAATCTGTCCCGCTTTTTAGTTAGACGTTTATGCCAATGTGACGGCCATCTGCCAACTCAACGTCCAGAGACAGCTTACATCCAAGCGCCTCGACATATCGCTTCAGAGAAGAGAGTTTAACTTCATGGCCTCGTTTCTCCAGATTAGCAACTGAAGGCTGGGATATCCCCAGCGCGACCGCCAAATCATGTTGCGACATCTCAACCGTTTGCCGTAATTGAGCCAGGCGGAGTTCAAAAATCTCTTGATCAGCTTGAGCACGAGCTGCCTCCACCATAGTCGGGTTTACTTTTTTCATTAATTCTGAAAGTTGTTTTGCCATCACTCACTCCATTCCTTGCAGGTAGTCCAGAAATTCTCGTTCTGCAATGGTAATCATGGTTTCGTAAAAATGTTTATCCCCTGTTTTGTCACCGCCACACAGCATTACTGCCTGACGTAGAGGATCGAAGGCGAAAAATATTCGAAAGGGTTTTCCTTTGTGTTGAACACGAAGTTCTTTCAAGTTCCTTACCTTGTCGGTACCTTTGAGGCTATCAACATATGGCCTGCCCAGAGCAGGGCCGAATTGCTCCAGTACCAATATGGCCGCCAACACATCTTGTTGTTCCGACGCATCCAAGCCAAGAAACCAATCATCGAAGTATTCAACGGTAACGACTTTCCACACCATATTATTTCCTTTGCAATTACAAAATAGCCTATACACTATATAGTGTCAAGGCTATAATTTTCTGCGTTCATTGATAAAAACAGGGGGTGCATAAGCTGAAGTCCATCAAAACGTGGTCATAATTTACGAATAGAATTCACCTATATACTTTCGGGGAATTTCTCTAACAAGCTGTAAGAGATATGGCTCACCTTGATATTTCTGGAACATCTGGCGCAGGGGAGACGATGGGGACGTTCTGAAAGCGCCGGTAAAAGTCGGCAAAGGGTAGGGAGTGCAAGTCTCCTACATGGTAAAGGTTAGCGACCAGCCGTGACCCCGAGTCATGCGTCGGCCACTCGTGAGGGTGGCGGCGAAGCGTTGACAGGGGGCATGCAGGCATGGCAATTGA
>JBAQKZ010000326.1:0-28696 GCA_049301475.1 Geobacteraceae bacterium
CCGAACTTCAATCGCCAAATCCTCAACGTAGCTCTGCTACGTCTGCGGTTTGGCTCAATCAGTTCAGCCAAATCTGACCTAAATCTGAGCGCAATTTTGACCATGTTATTCATTTACAGTTCCTAAAAGGAGCAGTTGTGGATTTTTCGTTGACTCCCGATCAGGAAATGATAATTAAAACGGCCAGGAATTTTGCTCAGAAAAAACTGAAGCCTGTTGCCGCGCTTTCTGATGAAACCGGATATATCGACCGTGGCAATCTGAAAGAATTGGGGAGATTGGGTTTTTTCAGCATGACTGTTCCCGAAGAGGAAGGCGGGGCCGGGATGGATTACATATCCTATGCCCACTGCATGATTGAATTTTCCAAGGCTTGCGCTTCCACAGGCCTTATTCTCTCTGTTCACAATTGCCCCTGCCTGGAAATTATGAAAGGATTTGCAAATGATTTCCATCGCAAAAAGTATATGGGCGACATGTTGAGCGGAGAAAAAATAGCCGCTTTTTGCCTCACCGAGCCAAATGCCGGATCGGATGCCTCCGGGCTTCAACTCCAGGCCAAACTCGAAGGCGACCACTATATTTTAAATGGCGCGAAGTGTTTTGTATCACAAGGCGGGCTGGCGGAAATCTACTTTGTTTTCGCTACGGTAAACAAGGAGATGGGGTCCAAGGGAACCGTCTGTCTCCTTGTGGAAAAAGACGCTCCGGGCTTTACCATAGGCAAGCATGAGAAGAAAATGGGCTTAAAAGCCTCGCCAACAACTGAAGTTATCTTTGAAAATGCCAGGGTTCCTGTGGTAAATCGCATTGGGGAAGAAGGCCAGGGAATAAAAATTGCGCTTTCCGCTCTTGAAGGGGGCCGGATCGGAATTGCGTCACAAGCAATCGGCATTGCCGAAGCCGCATATGAAGCTGCCAGGAGCTACGCCAAGGTGCGTGTTCAATTCAAGAAACCTTTGTGTGAAAACCAGGCCATCGCTTTTAAACTGGCCGACATGCTTGTCAATATTCAGGCCGCCAAATATCTCACCTTCCACGCCGCCTGGCTCAGGGATCAGGGGAAAAAACCTACCCAGGAAGCATCCATGGCCAAGCTTTTTGCCAGCGAAATGGCTCAGCGTGTTACATATGAGGCGGTGCAAATTCATGGTGGTTACGGGTATATAGCCGAATATGACGTCGAACGCCATTTCAGGGACGCCCGCGTGACCACCATCTACGAGGGCGCTTCGGAAATTCAACGTATGGTTATTTCCAGCACGCTTTTAAAAAATTGAAATGGAGGAGTGAACGTCGTGAAAATCTGCGTCATCGTTAAACGTGTTCCCGACACGGAAGCAAAAATTAAAATCATGGCTGATAAACCGAACCATATTGATGAAAGTGAGATATCATTCATCATCAATCCCTACGACGAATTTGCCGTCGAGGAGGCGTTGAAAATCGCCGAAGAAAAAGACGGCGAAACGACGGTTATCACCGTCGGGCCTCCTGAAGCCGATGGCGTCCTGCGCACCGCCGTTGCGATGGGGATGGAGAACGCCATTCATCTGATTGACATCGAGGAAACCGATCCCTTGCGCACCGCCTCCCTACTCTGCAAAGTTTTGGAAGGGAAAGGATTTGACCTGATCCTTTGCGGAAAGTCCGCCATTGATGATGATACCGCCGGAGTGGGGCCGATGTTGGCGGAGATGCTGGGATTGCCGCAGGTATTGGTTGTTACCCGGATAGAACTTGCCCCCGACGGCAAAAAAGCTGTTTGCCACCGCGATATCGAAGGTGGAACAATGGTGGTTGAAACCCCCATGCCCGTTCTTATTTCCTGTCAAAAGGGGTTGAATGAACCCCGCCTTCCGAGCATCATAGATATCAAGCGAGCGAATAAAAAAACCGTGGAAACTGTCGAAGCCAGGGGATTCTCCGAGGGCATTCCTGGTTTGCGCGTCCAAATCGAAAAATTTTCCCCTCCGCCACCCCGGTCGGTCGGCAAAATTTTGGAGGGCGACATGGATACGACCGCTAAAGAACTCGCGAAGCTTTTGCACGAAGAAGCTAAAATAATTTAAATTTAATAATAGAAAAGGAAGAGGAAAATCATGAGTAAAGAGATTCTTATTTGGGCTCAAGTTCGTGATGGCAAACTTCACAAAACGGTTGCCGAACTTGCCGGAGAAGGGAAGAGTTTGACTCAGGCTCTGGGAGCAAAACTTTCTGCGGTTCTGATAGGCAAGGATATTGCGGGGATGGCCGGTGAACTGGGAGAACTCGGGGTGCAAAAGATCTACCTGGCGGATGACCCCTCTCTGGCTAATTACACCACTGAACCTTACACCGGCGTTTTTGCCGCAATTGTTGAAAAAGTACAGCCACTCGCGGTTTTGTTCGGCGCCACGTTTCCCGGTCGTGATCTTTCCGCGCGGCTTGCAGGGCGAGTGAAGGGCGCCTTAATTGCCGACGCTACAGGACTAAGCGTTGAAGGCGATAAAATCAAGGCGATCCGCCCGATGTACGCGGGGAAAGTGCTTGCCGACGTTGTTCCGGCTTCTGATTCAATCCCGATTATTTCATTGCGCCCCAATGTTTTTCCACCTGCCGCAAAAAGCGCTGGGGTCGCTCCCGAAATCGAAACGGTTGATGCCCCCGCAGTCAAGGACCATCTGAGAACCATATGCAGTGAAATTATCGTTTCCGCCAACGATATTATTGACGTCTCTGAAGCCGATATTATTATTTCCGGCGGTCGCGGGATGAAAGAGGGTGAAAATTTCAAGCTGCTTTTTGACTTTGCGGAAACCCTCGGGGCGGCGGTTGGCGGTTCGAGAGCGGCGGTTGACGCCGGATGGATCGGCCATGAGCATCAGGTTGGCCAGACCGGGAAAACGGTAAGCCCCACCTTGTATATCGCCTGCGGTATTTCCGGCGCGATTCAGCATATCGCCGGCATGTCGTCGTCCAAGGTGATCGTGGCGATCAACAAAGACCCGGATGCAAATATTTTCAAGTTGGCGAATTACGGCATCGTAGGCGACCTCTTCCAGGTTCTTCCAGTGTTTGGGGAAGAAATTCGCAAGATAAGGACACCCTGACCAATGCACCCCATTAACGGCATAGCAGGATTTTTGTTCTTTATTTTCCTGTGGGGCATTTCCCTCTGGTTTTTTGTCTCCGCTCTGTATGGGCGCGTCAATTTGCTCGCCAGGGGCAAGCCGGATTCACGTTTCGACCGACCGTGGGAACGCGCGGCCTGTGTTCTGCGCAACGTGGTCATGCATTCGTCCCTGCTCAGGGAACCATACCCAGGCGTTCTCCACCTTTTTATTTTCTACGGTTTCATGGTCCTCGCCATAGGGAACCTTTTTCTCTTTGGAGAGGCTCTCTCGCCGACATTCTTCCGGGGCGCAATTGATTCCTCGTTCTACGGGGTGGTTTCACTTGCCGAGGACATTTTCTGCGTTCTGGTCTACGCCGGTCTTGCAATGGCCGCCTACCGGCGCTATGTTATTCGCCCCGACCGGCTTGAGCGCTCATCATCGGACGCCACGATTATAATTCTCCTGATCACCGGCATTGTAAGCTGCGCTCTCTTTGTCGATGTCTTCAGATTTGCCGCTGCCCCGCAAGTTTATGCCTATCAGAAATGGGCGGTTGTGGCTTCTTTCCTGTCCCGTTTCTTTGTTGGATTATCCCCTTCCATTCTTGAATTTTTATACCTGGCGACGTGGTGGGTTCACCTTTTTCTGATTTTGACTTTTATCGTGTATATCCCACGATCAAAACATATGCATCTGATCGCCTGCCCCTTTAACGAGTACTTCCGCAATCTCCAACCTAAAGGGCGCATGTCGGAAGTTGATATAGAGAACGCCGAAAGTTTCGGCGCCGAGAAAATCGAAGATTTGGCCTGGAAACAACTCCTGGACCTGTTTGCCTGTGTTGAGTGCGGACGTTGCATGGAAAACTGTCCGACCGCTCGCTCCGGAAAAACACTAAATCCAAAATTTCTGATCTCCGACCTGAAAAACCATCTCCTGGAACGCGGCCCTGAACTGCTAAAGAGCAAGAGCTCACTGCTATTCCAATATGTAGTCCAAAAGGGATTGCCCATACCGATTCCCGCGCATGAAAGGGAATTACTTGCCAAGGAAGGCTTCATAAAACCGGATGAGAAAACCGGAGAGCTACCGGCGCCTGAAACCACTGACGGAGAAGCCGTTGAGATGGCGGGTGGCGCTATCAAGGAAGAAACGATCTGGGATTGCACAACCTGTGGTTATTGCATAGAGCATTGTCCGTTCTTTATAGAGCACACCAGCAAAATTCTTGAAATGCGCCGTTATCTCACCCTGATGTTGAAGTCCTATCCGACACAGGTGAAGAATTTCTTTAAAAACGTTCAGCGCAATTCCAATCCCTGGGGGATTGGCTGGCAGCAGCGCGCCGATTGGGCAAAGGATCGCAAGGTCCGCATGTTCGGAGAATCGGACGATATTGAATGGCTCTTGTATGTCGGTTGCGCCGGCTCCTTTGACGCCAGAAATATGAAGGTTACGACCGCGTTATGTGATTTGCTCGATATGGCCGGTGTAACTTACGGAATTCTGGGGAAAGACGAAAAATGCTGCGGGGAAACCGCGCGGCGCATGGGTGAGGAAGGCCTCTTCCAATCCGCCGTTGAGGCCAATGTTGAGATATTCAGGGAATTGAACGTACAAAAAATCATCACCCTCTGCCCGCATTGTTTCAATACCTTTAAAAATGAATACCCCGGCTTTGGCGGACGATACGAAGTGATGCATCACTCCGAATTACTGTCAAAACTCGTTATGGAAGGAAAGCTGAAACCCAGGAATGCTTTGCCCTTGCGGGTCGCTTTCCACGACTCCTGTTATCTGGGCCGATACAACAATATTTATGAAAGTCCAAGGGAGCTGATTGCCTCTGCCACCGGCAATCCCGTTCTGGAAATGCCGCGAAATCATGACCGGAGTTTCTGTTGTGGCGCGGGCGGCGGTCGGATGTGGATGGAAGAGACTGAAGGCGAAAAAATCAATCTTCTCAGAACCAGGGAAGGGCTTGAAACCGGCGCCAATTGCCTCGCATCTGCTTGCCCTTACTGCCTTACAATGTTAAGCGACGGAGTCAAGGCGGAAAATCGCGAGGACGTTGTTACAAAGGATATAGCTGAAATTTTATTAGAAAGTCTTGTCTAGTGGTTGGAAGTCTGAAATAAATATTTGATAGAGGAGCGCCATGAATTTTGAATTGAGCCAGGACCACAAAGTATTGCAGGACGCCGTTCGTGACTTCGTAGAGAAGGAAATAAAACCGATTGCCATGCAGATCGATGAAGAACACATGATTCCCGACAGCCTGGTCGGTAAAATGGCTGAGATGGGCTTTATGGGCAGTTATATCCCCGAGAAATATGGCGGGGCCGGTCTTGACATACTTTCATATGTCATTGTAATGGAAGAGGTTTCAAAGGCATGCGGCTCCAGCGGCGTTCTCATATCCGCCCACACCTCGCTGGCCTGTGACCCGATCTACCGGTTCGGCTCGGAGGAGCAGAAGGAGAAATGGCTGCCAAAGATGGCATCCGGCCAGAGCATCGGCTGTTTCCTCTTGACTGAGCCGGATGCGGGGAGTGATGCAGGCGGAATTTCCACCACCTTCAAACGCGATGGTGACGACTACGTCATCAACGGCAGTAAGATATTCATCACCAACGGCGGCTACCTGGGGACCGGCATTCTGTTGGCCACCTCCAACAAGAGCCTGAAGCACAAGGGGGTATCGGCGTTCATAGTTGACCTCCAGTCCCCTGGGGTGGTAATACTCAAGAACGAGAAAAAACTCGGCATACGCGGCAGTTATACTACCGCATTTGCACTGGACAATCTGAGGATTCCGGCGGCGAACCTGCTGGGCGTCGAAGGAGAGGGGTTCAAGATCGCCATGGAGACACTGAACGGTGGGCGGATCGGTATCGCCTCCCAGGCCCTTGGAATCGCCGAGGGGGCCTTCGAGCGGGCGCTTGCCTACTCCAAGGAGCGAAAGCAGTTCGGCGCGCCCATATGCGATCTTCAGGCTATACAGTTCAAGCTGGCCGACATGTGCGCCCGGATAGAGACAAGCAAGCTCATGACCTACAAGGCGGCATGGCTTAAGGACAACAAAAGGAATTATACCATGGAGTCCGCCATGAGCAAGATGCTTGCCTCGGAGGCTGCTACCTACGTTACCAAGGAGGCGATCCAGATTCACGGCGGCTACGGCTACATTGTTGACTACGAGGTGGAGCGGATGTTCCGCGACGCCAAGATAACCGAGATTTACGAGGGGACAAATGAGGTGCAGCGGGTGGTAATTTCCAAGATGCTGCTTGCATAGTTTTGTATTCAACAGGGATATGCGGGGTAGGAGCCGAATCGATTTCTCCCTAGCCTGCTGACTGTCCCGACTATTAAATCAGGGAGGTTTAGATGAAGATTCTTGTTTGCATCAAGCAGGTTCCGGACATGGAGTCCAGGTTCAAACCAAACAGCGGTGGGGGCTGGTATGACGAGGCCGATCTCGCCTGGCGGATAAACGAATACGACGAATACGCTGTGGAAGAAGCCGTCAAGCTCAGAGAGCAACTGGGGGATGTGGCCGACATCACTGTTCTATCCATTGGCCCCGACCGTGTGGTTGAAGCGTTGAAGAAGGCGCTGGCAATGGGATGCGACCGCGCGGTTCACGTTCAGGATGCTTCAGCCTCCGGCAAAGACCCGTGGCAGATTGCCTCGACCATTGCCTCTTTTGCAAAGGGGGAGGGGTTTGACCTCATCTTTACCGGCATGCAGTCCCTGGACCGCGGTTCCGCCCAGGTAGGGGTCACCGTAGCCGAACAACTGGGATGTCTCAGCGTCACCACCATTGTAGACTTCGCTTTTGACAACGGCGTCATAACCGTCAAGCGGGAACTGGAAGGGGGAATAAAAGGGGTTATCAAAATGAAGACTCCTGCGCTCGTCACCTGCCAGATGGGGCTGAACGTCCCGAGGTATCCCACGCTTCCAAACATAATGAAGGCCAAGAAGAAAGAGATCAAGGCCGTTCCTGTTTCCGACCTCCTCAAGGAAGGGGCGCTGGCCGAAACCCCCAGGTTCTATCCGCCTGCCAAAAAGGGTGGCGGCATGATCCTCGAAGGGGACGTGGGAGACCTGGTAAACAAACTGATCGGCATCCTCAAGGAAAAGACCACCGTGCTTAAATAAAAACAGAGGCCAGGAGAAACATTTAGAGCCTCTAACTGGAATAGGAGACTTTCATGAAAGCACTACTTATCGGCGAATACAGGGAAGGAAAACTGCTCGATTCAACATATGAATTACTGGCCTTTGCCGGTCAGTTGGGAGCGGACACCGCCATGCTCCTTGTGGGGAGCGAAAGCCAGCTTCCTGCTTACAGCGGTCGGCTCTATCTGGCCGATGTGTTGGTTTGCGGCGAATACAACCCTGACCTGCACAAGCAGATCGTACTCGAAGCAGTACAAAAGGAAAATCCCGATTACATTATCTTCGTTCATTCTTCCTACGGATGGGATCTGGCGCCGCGTATAGCAGCCAGCCTCAAAGTCGCGCAGGTATCGGAAATAGTAGGAGTCGTCGATGGCGGTTTCGAGGTGGGATGCTGCAACGCAAAAATGCGGAGGGTAGTAAAGCCGGTCACATCCAAGGCAATCCTCACCATTCAGTCAGGCGCCTTCAATCCCCAGGGGCCCCCCTCCGGAACGCCCGAGGTTGTAAAACTGGCGACATCTTCCGCGTCAGGCCTGGAGTTCCTCGGGTACGAGCCTGCCGAAGCAAAAGACGTGGACTTGGCCAAGGCGGAAATTATCGTCAGCGCCGGACGCGGCATAGGGAAGAAAGACAACGTGCCTGTTATCGCCGCCCTTGCAAAGGCCATTGGTGGGGAATTGGGGGCGAGCCGCCCCGTGGTGGACGCCGGATGGGTGGAGCACAGCCATCAGGTCGGGACCACCGGTCAGACGGTAAGCCCGAAACTTTACGTTGCGTGCGGGATCAGCGGCGCCATCCAGCACCTGGCTGGAATGAAGAAGTCCGACTTCATCGTCGCCATAAACAAGGACAAGGATGCCCCCATAGGCGAGGTAGCCGACGTGCTAGTTATAGCCGATGTAATGCAGTTTGTGCCGGCCTTGACTGCGGCGCTTGTGAAGTAAGTCCCCTGCATGGTATTCTACGGGGCCCTCTTTTTTTAAAAAGGGGGCCTCGTTTTTTATACGGGAGAGTGAACGTCGTGACATGAGACACTTCAAAACAGGATGCGTTATGAGAAAATTATGCGGACTGTTTCTGCTTCTGACAGCCGTGCAGTTGGCAAGTCCCGCTGCTGGCTCTGATGTAAGGCTTCGCCTTTCCACCACCACCTCGACGGAAAACTCAGGACTTTTGAAGGCGCTCCTGCCACCCTTCGAGAAGAATAACAACTGCCGGGTGGACGTTATCTCCGTAGGCACCGGCCAGGCCCTGAAACTGGCTGAGGCGGGTGACGTGGACGTGGTCCTGGTGCATGCCAGGCAGATGGAGGACAGGTTCGTCGCCAACGGTTTCGGCGTAAACCGCAGGGATGTCATGTATAACGACTTCATCATCATCGGCCCGGCGAAAGACCCGGCAGGCGTAGCCAGGGCTAGAAGCGCTGTTGAGGCCTTCAGTGTAATTGCCGCAAAGGGGGCAGATTTCATATCCAGGGGTGACATGTCGGGAACCCATATAAAAGAGAAAGAACTATGGCGCTCCGCCGGAGCGAGACCGGCAGGGGGATGGTACATTGAGGCGGGACAGGGGATGGGGCCGGTCATCACCATGTCCACCGAACGGCAGGCGTACACACTGGCCGACCGTGGGACCTATAACGCCTACATGGGCGGCAAGACCGACTTGAAGATTCTCTTCCAGGGAGATAAGGCGTTGTTCAACCCATACGGGGTGATTGCGGTCAATCCACGGAAATTTCCTCACGTAAAATATGACCTGGCCATGCGATTCATCGACTACCTTACCGGGACTGAAGGACGCAAGCTCATAGCCGGTTTCAAGGCGAACGGGGCCCCGGTTTTTTTCGTCTACGACAGGTAAGGATAAGCTGTGGGGTTCATTGCCGATTCATTGCGCACATCCCTTTCCCTCATCGGCTCCCTTGACCGGGAGGTTATCGCCACCGCAAGCACCTCGGTCAGCGTTGCGCTCTGGTCGATCGGGGTGGCGGCTCTTATCGGCGTCCCTATCGGAATCGCAATCGGCGTGACCGAATTCCCCTTCAAGCGCCTGATCACAACGCTTCTCAATACCCTCATGGCGCTTCCCACCGTGGTGGTCGGACTTCTGGTTTACGGTACCATCAGTCGGCATGGGCCGATGGGCGAACTCGGCCTTCTCTTTACCCCGCAGGCTATTATAATCGGCCAGAGCATCCTGGCCATACCGATTGTCGCCAATTATACTCTGGGCAGCATCAGGGGGGCTGACTTGCGTATACTGCCGACCGCCATGACCCTTGGGGCAGGACGGCTGCAGAGCGTTATTCAGCTCGCCCGCGAGGTCCGTTTCGGGATCATGGCCGCTCTCATAGCCGGTTTCGGACGGGTAATCGCGGAGGTCGGGGTGGCCATGATGCTCGGCGGCAACATCCGGGGGTACACGCGGACCATGACCACCGCCATAGCACTTGAGACCAGCAAGGGCGAATTCGCCTTCGGTCTGGCGTTGGGGCTTATCCTGATGGCCGTGGCGCTGGTGGTTAACCTGTTTCTAAATGTTCTGCAACAGAGATGACAGATGGAAGAGACCCTGTACTGCCTGAATTCCATTCAAAAAATATATGGTCAGCGGCTGGCGCTAGATATAGACCGCCTTGAGGTACAGCCTGGCCGCCTCTATATCCTTACCGGCGCGAATGGCGCGGGAAAGAGCACCCTTTTGGGAATCCTGGCGTTTCTCATACAGCCGACATCCGGCGATCTCAGCTTCGAGTCGGAACGGGTGACATGGGACAGCTCAGCCATTATACGGATGCGCCGCCAGGTGACCCTGCTCCACCAGACGCCTTACCTCTTCAGCGGCACTGTCGCGCACAACGTCGCATTCGGTCTCAAGGTGCGCGGCATAACCGGCAAAAACAAGGAACGCCTGGTGAGCGACGCTCTCCATATGGTTGGTCTTTCCGGCTTTGAGACGCGAAAGGTGCGGGAACTCTCCGGCGGCGAGGCCCAGCGGGTGGCCTTGGCCAGGGCGCTGGCGTTACGGCCCAAGGTGCTTTTACTCGACGAGCCGATGGCCAATCTGGACAAGGAAACCGCCGAACTGTTTGGTTGTGTCATTGCTTCATTGCCGGAGATGGGAACCTCCGTTATCATGACTACCCATAACCCTGAACAGTGTGACCGGCTGCCGGGTGGACCAATTCATCTGGTCGGGGGACGTATTAATTTACCGACTACCAATCCGGAAAATAGAGGAGAATAGTTGAAATGCCATCTTATCTGGAAGCCAGGAAGATAATTCTTGACCATATTACCCCCGTAGGCGTAGAGCGGGTGTCTATACTCGATTCGGTCGGACGGGTGATTGCCGAGGAAATAAAGGCCCCCTGGGAGATGCCGATGTTCGACAACTCGGCCATGGACGGCTATGGGGTGTGTACCTCCGACCTTGCCACTGAAGAGACCCTTGAGGTAACAGGATTTCTGGCTGCCGGGGAGATGCCCGGCGCGGCAGTCACGCCCGGCTGTGCGGTCAAGATCATGACGGGCGCTCCAATCCCCGCAGGATGCGACGCCGTGGTTCCGGTAGAGGAGACCTTTGAGAGTGAGGGGCGGGTTACTATAAAAGGGCCGGTCAAATTGCGCCAACACATCCGCTTTAAGGGCGAAGACGTTGCGACAGGAGACCTTGTCATCGAGGCGGGGACACTGCTCCGTCCTCCCGAGATCAGCATGCTAGCCTCATTCAACATGGTCATGGTTCCTGTATACCGGAGGCCCCGGGTTGCGCTTCTTGCCACGGGCGACGAACTGGTGGAACTGGGCGAGACTCCGGCTGCGGGGAAGATCGTCAACTCGAACACACTGTCCCTGGCCGCAGCCTTGAGGGAGATCGGCGCGGAGCCTGTTCTCCTGGGGATCGCCAAAGATAACCTGGCAAGCCATCTGGAGAAAATCAGGGATGGACTCAAGGCCGACGCCCTCATCACATCCGCAGGCGTGTCTGCCGGAGACAAGGACCTGGTCCGGCAGGCTCTTGAGGAACTCGGTGTCGAATTGTGCTTCTGGCGCGTGGAGATCAAGCCTGGAGGGCCGACCGCCTTCGGTATGCAGCATGGGAAACCGGTTTTTTCCCTTCCGGGGAACCCGGTTTCCAGCATTATAACCTTCGAAGAGTTGGTAAGACCCGCTCTGCTCAGGATGATGGGGCGGCGGCGGGTGATAAAGCCGTTTATTAAGGCGACGCTTCAGGAGGCTGTGCGGAAGAAACCGGGGAAGGTCAATTTCCTCAGGGTCGGCCTTGAGTTGCGTGACGGCCATTACTTCGTGAAACCTTCCGGCGATCAGCACACCGGGATTCTCCGGACCATGCTCCGGGCGGACGCCATAGCAGTGCTTCCCTCCGAGCGGGCCGAGTTTTCCCCAGGCGAGGAACTGGAGGTGCATCTCTTGGGAACTGATGCGGTAATGCTTGAAGGGTAGAAATCCGATTTTTTTTGTTTCCAAAAGGAGAAAGTTATGTCATCCAGTCATTTCGACGAAAAGGGGGGGGCCATCATGGTCGATGTGAGCGCAAAAACGCCCACCATGCGAACCGCCGTGGCCGAGGCGCTTGTGCTGCTCAAGCCGGAGACCCTTGCCGATATTCTGGCGGGAGGGATAGCCAAGGGGGATGTCCTGGCCGTGGCCCGTCTGGCCGGCATTGCCGCGGCCAAACGGACTTCTGACCTGATTCCCCTTGCCCACCCGCTTTCCATCCACCATGCGGCCATTGATTTCACAACCGAGCCCAAGAGCGGCATGGTGCGGGTCAAGGCAACAGTCAGGGCCTTCGAGCGGACCGGGGTGGAGATGGAGGCAATGGTGGCTGCGTCGGTTGCGGCCCTCAGCATCTATGACATGTGCAAGGGAAGAGACAAGGGGATCACCATCGGACGGGTGGCGCTGCTCTGCAAGGAAGGTGGAAAGAGTGGCGTCTACCGGCGTGAGGAGGGTTCATGAGGGCCGCTATCCTCGTATTGAGCGACCTGGCGGCCCGAGGCGAGCGGCACGACGCCAGCGGCCCGGCTCTTCAGGAATGGTTACGCGAACGTGGTGTGGCGGCATCCCTCTGCGAGGTAATTCCCGACGAGGCGGAACTGATTGCCGACCGTCTCCGGGAGTGGGCCGACAGCCGCGCTTTTGACCTAGTCCTTACCTGCGGAGGCACCGGCGTCTCTCCCAGGGACGTGACGCCGGAGGCCACACTGAGTGTGCTCGACCGCGTGCTCCCCGGTTTCGGCGAGGCGATGCGGGCAAAGAGCCTGAAAAAGACCCCCCACGCCATGATTTCGAGGGCCATTGCCGGCATCAGAAGAGAGACCCTCATAATAAACCTTCCAGGTAGCCCCAGGGGGGCGGTAGAGAACCTTGTGGCGGTCTGGCCTGCCGTTCCCCACGCCTTGGCCAAGATACAGGGCGATCAGACGGAATGCGCGGCTTCCTGACAGTTCACGGAGGGGTCAGGTCATCATTTTGATTGCAACTCGATATTACAAGATGTAAAGTTTGCGCTAGATATGTTGATGCAGCCGACTTTCATGAAAAGGAGATACTATGCAGACTTTTGCTGCGGCTTTACCCCTTTTGTTGCTTTTGTGCTGTGCCGCTCCGGCGATTGCCCAGGAGCAGCAAAAACCTGATGCTATCATGGAAAAAATGGCGTTCAAGCTGGTACGGGGTCTTGCCAATGTGACCACTTCCATTGTCGAGCTACCCAAACAGAGCTACCTGACGGTCCGTGACCGTGGAGGGATAGGATATCTGATCGGCCCCATGAAGGGGTTCGGCATGACTGTCTACAGGGCCTTTATAGGGGTGACTGAAACGGTTTTTTTCATGGTTCCCCAGCCTGGCTACTACGACCCGATGATCGATCCGGACTACGTCTGGAACGGTTGGGAGGAAAAAAGGGTTGAGCACATAAAGCCCCAGGAGCCGGAGCAAGTCGCTTCACCGACAAAAGAGGGAGAATAGCATGTTTCAAAAGCGCCGTTTCTCCTCGCTGGTCGCCCTCTCAGCTGTAATCGTCCTTTGGTTACCCGCTTTGGCCGGTGCGCAGTCCTCTCGTGATGTCGAGAATTCATCACCACAGGACGTGGTTGACGCCATGTCCACCAAGGCTGTGCGTGGTCTGGCCAACATAACTACCGGCTGGCTTGAGTTCCCGAAGCAGATATATTTGACCTGCAAGGAGGATGGCGTGGGCAAGGCGGTGTTTGTCGGCCCGCTCAAAGGTTTGGGGATGACGCTGGTGAGGACGGTGTCCGGGGTGGGAGAAACAGCCACTTTCTTTCTAGCCTTCCCTGGGTTTTTTGACCCCTATTTTGAGCCCCCATACGTCTGGCAAAAGGAGTAGTCTTTTTCTGTATCCGCTCGTAAATTGCACATTCTCCAAGAACTGACAGGAATATAAGCCGAGACATCTTCAGGGATGCGCAAGATCAAACTGATAATTGAATATGACGGCGCTAACTATGTCGGCTGGCAGAGACAGATGAATGGTCTTTCCATCCAACAGGTGATTGAGGAATCTCTGTCCCGGTTACTCGGCGCGCCCGCGAGTCTGCGTGGTTCCGGACGGACCGACGCCGGAGTGCATGCCAGAGGGATGGTGGCTGCTTTCACTACGGAGCGGAAGCTGCCGCTGAGCGCCTTTAGCGACGGGATGAATTCCCTTCTTCCTCCCGACATCGCCATTCGTGACGCCTTTGAGATGCCGCTTGATTTCGACCCTCGCTTCGATGCCAAGGGGAAACTCTACCGATACACTATTTGCAGCACAAAACGCCGCGCCCCCCTCACACGCCACTATGCGTGGCGTTTGGGAATTAAACTGGACCCGGAGCTGATGAGGCGTGCGGCTCTGCATTTCGTGGGCGAGCATGATTTTGCAGCCTTCCGCACCAGTGGTTGCGTGGCGAAGACGACGGTGCGGCGCATAAATTCCCTGGATATCCGTCATGACGGCGAATTCATTGTAATGGATATCATCGGCACAGGCTTCCTGAGAAACATGGTGCGTATCATGGTCGGCACCCTCGTGGCTGTGGGGGAAGGGAAGCTTGCCCCGGATGAGGTGCGTGGACTCCTGACCGGCGGCGCCAGGGGGGGAGCCGGGATGACCGCCCCGCCCCAAGGATTGACATTGATGGAGGTCTTTTACTGAGAATTGGGGGAATTTACTGACAAGAGCAAATAGACTTGTCCGGTTTTGGCCTTGGTGTGGTTACATATCTCGCAGGATGGTTGCCGTTGGACACGTTGAAAAGGCATATTATTAATGAGCCGATATAAATTGCTTGCAATGGCATTATTATGCGCACTCTTCGTGTTGTCTGCCTGCAACGCGTTGCTACCCAGCGCCAAGGAGTCTATCCGGACACCCTGGGCCTCCTTCGATGACGCAAGGGGAGCCTACGACAGGGTCATTCCAAACGTGACCACTGCCAACCAGCTGAAAGCCATCGGTTTTGATCTCTATTCCACCCCCAACGTGCGGCGCCTCAATTACGTGGACATTTCCATCGCCACCCAGTCCATAAAGCGGGAAGAACTGAATAACGGATTCCAGGTCTGTATTGCCGCCAAGGACCGCTGCAAAGGGTATGAAATCGAACCGAGGAGGGTTCAAAACGAACGCTACGGCAATTTCTGGCTCGACGTGCTGAACTTCAGGCGGAAGACCCGCGAAACCGGCTGGAGATTCAAGGCCCTGTTCGTCATTGTAGATGATATAGTTGTGGACAAGCTCTGGAGCGGAGCCCCGTACATCGTGCAGGAACGTGATGCGAGAAACCCCCTGGGACCATTTCAGGATGTCGGAGGCCTGATAATGCGCGTCATTCCGTAGGTGCTGCGCGTGGGAGGGATATGAAACGGAGAGTTTACAACGTCGTCTGGTGTATGCTGACACTGGTCATTTCAGGGTTGCTCTGTCAGTACTCTGTTCACGCCTTGGCGCTAACTATTCCGGAAAAACTGACATACGACCTGACCTGGACCGGCATAAAGGCCGGCACGGCCACACAAGAGATTATCGCTGAAAAGGATCGGGTGCGCATCATCTCTACAGCCCGTTCGGCAGACTGGCTGTCGGTATTTTTCGAAGTGGAAGACCTTATCGAAACCACCCTAATCCGCATCCCGGGCCAGTCGCTCGGACTGCCTCGCACCTACCGTATGAATATCCGTGAAGGGAATCACCGCCGAGACAGGGAAATCCGGTTCGACCATGAGGCCGGCAAGGCGCAATACATCGACCATCTGGTCAATGAGAATGTGGAATTGGAAATTACCAGGAACACCTATGACCTTTACACCGGCTTTTACTATGTCCGGTCCATACCCCTTGAGGTGGGGAAATCCGTGTTCATCAGCATCCTGGATGGCAAGGAGTTGTACAATCTGGAAGTGCAGACGCTTCGGAAGGAACGGATCAAGACCGCGCTTGGAGAGTTCAATACCATCAAAATCAAACCGGTCATGAAGTCGGAAGGTATCTTCCAGAAAAAGGGGAATATCTATATCTGGCTGACCGACGACGCCCGTCGTCTACCTGTGAAGATGCAGTCCAAGGTGTTTATCGGCAGCGTTACCGCCACGTTGGTTGGAGTAAGTTCCCAGCGATAAGCATGTAGATATCAAAAGCCGTCTAGATATCCCGCAGATTGCTGAATTCACCCCATGCAAGATAAGACTTCGGCGCTTCGACAAACTCGAAGATATTCTCCATTATGCTAAGGTGCCGTCTCTCCTCCTCCGCCAGTTGCCTGAGCAGTCCGGATGCATCTGCGTTCGGCTCTTTTTCAGCCATTTCCTCGTAAAGTTTGATGCTCTTTTCCTCTGCCTTCAATGCGTGTCTGTAGCCGTCCGGGTCACCCTCAAGAGCAGATGCCGGATCCATGTCGTCTACAAGGTCCTGAAAGTGTTCCCTGACCCCATCAAGCACCATTGACTGGCACTTGGCCGGGCCTGCGCCGCTCTTCAGCGCGAGCAGATGGTCGTAATGTTCCTGTTCGGAATCTGCCAGCAAGGTGAAGATGGTGCGCAACTCCTTGGCCGACGCCTGTGCAGCCATTTTTTCGTAAAACGCCTTCCCTTCCATTTCCATTCCCATTGCGAAATCAAACACGTTCATAATGATCTCTACCCTTTAACTTTTTTAATGCCGTAATATGATGTCTCAGTTTTATTTTACCACAAAATATTATCAAATCCTGTCCGTCGGTTTATCAGCCGCATTTAAAGCGACAAACCGTATATTTTTGATCCAGGTCATAATCTTTTCTTCTTTTCCCAGCTATTCTGAGCCTATCAATGAAGGGGAGGAGGTGCTGCATGGAACTGAAGATGGATCTCGGCAACAAGGCAATCCAGGATGTCATCACCACCTATCCTGAAATTGGTGACATACTCAACCGTTATGAAATCGGCTGTGTCACATGCAAGGTGGGTATATGCCTTCTCAGGGACGTGGTGAGCATACATGGATTAACTAAGGAAGCGGAAGCGACCATAGAAAATGAAATAAACCGCTATCTAACAAGCAAAGGAGAATAAATCATGACAAATCTGGGATGTGGCTGCCCCGGCAGCCTGGCAAGGACAATAGAAAGAGAGACGGACGGTAAGTCGGCAAATACCGCAAGGACACCATCAGAACTCAGGCAATGGCCGATCCAACTCCACTTGGTGCCGCCTACCGCACCCTGGTTCCATAACGCTGATATCCTTATCTCCGCCGACTGTGCGGCGTTTGCACTGGGAAGTTTTCACCAGGATATGCTGAAAGGGAAGGCCCTGGCAATAGCCTGTCCCAAACTGGACGACACCGCCCCCTATGTGGAGAAACTTGCAACCATCTTCCGCGCCAACGAGGTTAAAAGCATCACCGTGGCGATCATGGAGGTTCCTTGCTGCCGTGGGCTTGATGCCATGGTCAGGCAGGCACTTGCGCAAGCAGGCAAGGATATCCCGCTGGAGACCCTGGTTATAGGAATTGATGGAGAAAGGAAGGGTTGATATGAAACTTGACATCACCCATACCCTGACAGAGGAGCATCGGCTAATACTCAGGATGATCGACCTCCTGGAGAGAAACGCGCCTCTCACTGCTGAAGGACGTTATCGCAATTACCGGTTCTACCTGGACGGCGTCGATTTTATCCGCAATTACGCCGACCGCTTCCACCACGCCAAGGAAGAGGAAATTCTGTTCGAGGCCCTTGTAGCTAACGGCATGCCCAGGGAGAACAGCCCGGTGGCGGCCATGCTGATGGAGCACGACCACGGCCGGGCCTTCGTCAAGGCAATGGAAGCCGCGGCAGAGGCTGCAGCTTCCGGTAGGTCGGGCCAGGACCGTATAATAGCCGAAAACGCTCTCGGCTACGCTGCTCTCCTGCGGGAGCACATCGCCAAGGAAAACGAGATACTCTATCCACTGGCCGAAAGGCTCATCCCCGCGGAGAAGAGGGAGGCAATCGCCGCCGGCTATGCATTGGCGGAAACCCGTACTCCGGAAGATTTCACCGACCACTATGAGGCGATAGTGGCCGACTATGAGGCCGAACTGTAACTTTGTCTTTTACTGAAAAGAAAATTTGGTATATGATCGTACAATTGCCGCCATCGATCAACCGGTGCGGAGTGATTTTTACTTTCCATGAAAGAGGTTCGCCAATGAGAAACATCCTGTCCGTCATCGCACTCCTCGCCTTGCTGCTACTCTCCACAGCCACCCGCTCACTCTGTGCGGAAGAGACCTCACCCCCAGCGGCGCAAGACGCATCCACCAAGGCCGAGCCCCCCCCGGTCGCCATCACGGTCGCCCGGACTGCTACGCCTGTGAAGATCGGTTACGTGGACATGGCAAAGACAACTGAATACCCACTGGTCAAGGAGGCCATGGACGAGATGAAACAAAAGGCCGAACAGTACCGGTTGCGGGTTGTTTCCAAACAGAAACAATTGGAAAAGCAGAAAGCAACCATTGAGTCGAAAATGGAAACCCTGTCACCCACGGAGCGGACAGCCAAGCAGAAGGAATTCCAGAAAAAGGTGGAAGAGTTCAAGAAGTACGTGGAGGGAGCGGAAAAAGATATGCGCGGCAAGGAGTCGGCTCTGTCGGAAAAGCTGTTCTCGTCCATCGGACAGGCTGCCGGTGACTACGGCAAGGCACATGGCTTTGCCGCAATCCTGATCAAGAAGGAGCTACTCTACGTTGGGAATGATGTTGATGCGCAGGACGTGACCGATGAGGTCATGAAGCTCGTCGATGGAAAGTACAAAGTCAAATAGTTATCTTCAGCCCATATTTGCAATCACAATTCCTGAAACATATACTTGCTAGCCTTCTAAGGGTCATCCCATGAGGAAAATCGGCATCCTGACCAGCGGCGGCGACTGCTCAGGCATGAACGCCACCATCCGGAGCGCAGTGCGCACAGCGCTCCGGGTGAACCTCGAAGTGGTAGGCTTTCGCAAGGGATTTGCAGGGCTCATGAAGGGGGACTGCTTAACCCTTGACTCCAAGGCAGTCTCCGGCATTCTCCACCGTGGGGGAACCTTTCTCCAGTCGGCCCGCTCGCCCGAATTTCGCACCCCCGAAGGTCGGCAGAAAGCGCTGGAAAGCCTGAAGAACCTGGGCGTGGAAGGTCTCGTTATTCTGGGAGGTGACGGGTCGCTGGCTGGGTCGTTGGCCCTGCACCGCCTCGGATTTCCGGTGATCGGCATCCCGGCCAGCATCGACAATGACATCCCCTTCACAGATATGGCGCTTGGGGTAGATACCGCATTGAACAACATCATCTACGCGGTGGACTGCATCAAGGACACCGCCAGTTCCCACGCCCGCGCCTTTGTGATCGAAGTGATGGGGCGTAATTCCGGCTATCTGGCAAGCGTCACCGCTATAGCAACCGGCGCCGAATTCGCACTGGTTCCGGAGCGGGAGTTCGATCTCTCCGAAATATGCCAACAACTCCGCTTCCGGTACGAGGAGGGGCGGGACAACGCTATCATAATCCTCGCGGAGGGGGCCGGCAGCGCCCAGAACATCGCGGACAGTATAAAAGACGCCATCGGCTTTGAAACCCGGGTTACGGTGCTTGGCCACTACCAGCGCGGCGGAGCGCCGACCGTATTCGATAGGCTACTGGCCAGCCGGTTCGGCAAAACCGCCGTAGAACTTCTCGTGGCAGGAAATCATGGGGTAATGGTCGGACTCAACTGCAATGACATCATCACCACATCGCTTGAAGAGGTCGTAAAGGGGGACAAGCAGCCGCAGGACGAGATGCTGCGGATGGCGGAGGTGCTTGGCATATAATTTTCAGACGCCCTTCCCCCGCAGTAGTTGGTGCGCGTCGCGCTCAAGCTGTTCCCTGAAATCCGGGTGAGCTATGGCGATCATGCGGCGCACGCGCTCCCTGATCGTAATCCCCCGCAATTCAGCCGCGCCCCACTCGGTAACGATAATATCCGCGTCGCTACGTGGCGTTGTTGTCACGCCTCCCGACAGATTGCCGACGATCCGGCTCATTGTGTTTTTCTTGGCAGTGGAAGGGAGGACAATGATTGAGCGCCCGCCGCGCGACCCGGATGAAGCGCGGATGAAATCGACCTGTCCTCCGATAGCCCCTATATATTCATTGCCGATGATCTCCGCGTTTACCTGCCCGGTAAGGTCCACCTCTATCGCTGAATTGAGTGCGATAAACTTATCCAGTTTCTCAATCACCCGCGCGTTGTGTGTATAGCCGGATGGTTGCAGGCAAACTGCGGGGTTTTGATGCACGAAGCGGTACAGACAGGATGTCCCGACCACTACTCCCGCTATCGTGGTCCCGCGATCAATAGGCTTGAGAGCATTGTTTATTACTCCCGCGTTCATGAGGTCCATTACGACGTCGCCCATCATTCCGGAATGAACCCCCAGGTCACGCCGGTCCCCAAGCGCAGAGAGCACAGCGTCTGGAATAGAGCCGATCCCCATTTCAATTACAGCGCCATCAGGGATATATTGCGTTGCGTGACTGGAAATATGGCGCTCCACCTCACCGGCGGGTTGGGACTTGATTTCCAAAAGAGGCCGGGAAGTACGGACAATGTAGTCTATCCGCATCTCTTTCAGCGCCTCTCCCCCATATGTCCATGGCGCCTGGTCATTGACCTCGGCAATGACAACCCGTGCATGGCGAGCGGCGTCAGTCAGATAGTCGTTGACTGTGCCGAGGCTGTATTCACCGTCTTCATTCGGCGGACTCAACTGGATTAACACTACATCGCACTTTACCCGGCCGTCGGAAATCAAGGCGGGCAATTGCGAGTAGTGGCAAGGCAGAATCTCCAGCAGTCCCGCTTTTCCCAGCCGCTGGTTCGTGCCAATACCGCCATAACTTGTGAATGACATATAGTCGGCGTGCTCCGGCTGCACGGTATTCGAGAAAGACAAGCCCAGAAATACGTTAATCGTGCCGATGTCGGCGCGCTGCCGCACCAGCGCCTCGGTCAGAGTGAAAGGCTCGGATGTCCCCTGTCCCCATAGGATAGTATCTCCGGAACGAATGATGCCGGAAAGATCAAGGGCATCTGGATGCAAATCTATTGGCATAATGGGTTCCTTTGCATTAAAGTGATGATCAGGCGGCATGGGTGGAGCAGGCAAAACGAGAAGGAGGAAAACAACCCTCCATCAGGCAGGCGTAGCGACTGACGAGACCTGCCTGAGGGAGGATGATGGAGCAGCATTGAGGAGAGTGACGGGATCTCCTAGATTTTTCAGATATATACATGAATAATTTCATAGTGTCAAAGTAATTAGTGCATGATATCAATTGGCATTTTCTAGGAGTCTGTCGGGCTTAGGAAATCGAAGCGAAAATTCGGCTGGGCGGGGACCGATTTTGTCGATTTTGAAGGTCAATAGTTGTTCCATTAACCAAGAAAGCGGCGGAATATGGCCCGGCCAGACGGATTTGCAGCAGATTTGCCCAGACTCCTAGGCCGAACAAAGGGCGGCACTTGGATTTCGTTTAACTCCGTCAGTACGCCCCGGAACCGTTATACTGAAACCGATGAAACACTCATATATGCGGACGAGAGAAAGCTGAAACCAAGAGCGCCACTAGAAGGGGTACTGATATGTCCCAAATCCATCAATCCAAGCATTCCTTACAGTATCATGCCGATGGAATAGATTCTTTTGTGAAGATCGGGCGTAATCTGGATACGGAGATACTGAACTATCTAAACACCATCGCTCCATTCAGGATTTGCGTCATATCCGATACTACAGTCGCCGATTTGTATGAGAACTCACTTCGTGAGCTTCTATCATCCCTGGAGACGAGACCAGACCAATACTGGTGTAAAGTATTGCCGGGAGAAGCGAGTAAAACACTCAAGGTGGCAAATGATATACTGGAAGAAATCCTGCCCCATATGACTCGTGACAGCTTGATAATCGCTTTTGGGGGAGGGGTGGTCGGGAACCTTGCAGGGACTGTAGCGGCCCTTTTGTTCCGGGGATGCCGGTTCATTCACCTCCCGACAACCTTCATGGCCCAGGCCGACAGCTCTATCGGCATTAAACAGGCGGTGAATGCGTCTGTCGCAAAAAATGCCTTTGGCGCTTACCATACGCCTTTAGCCGTGTTTAATGATATCCGGTTTCTGGATTCATTGCCGACGAATCAATGGCGTAACGGCCTTGCGGAGTCCGTCAAAGTGGGTGTGGCGCGTAGCCCGGCGTTTGCAAAAGAGCTTAAAAACTTGATACCTAAACTTTCATATTTTTCAGATAAAGAGATTTTTTTCTTATTGGAAGAGACAATTTACCCCAAGTTGGCAGGTTTGTCTGATGATCCGCACGAAAAAAATTCATTGCTCTTTCTGGAAATCGGCCATACCTTGGGTCATGCCATAGAAAAGGCAAGCAAAGGCGCCATCCTGCACGGAACCGCAATTGCTCTCGGCATGATTATTGAAGCAAAAACAGGGCTCATGCTTGGCTTTTCAAACGATGAGGTATATGAATGCCTTACGGAGTTGTTCAATTTACTTTCCTTCCCCGACAGAATACCCACTTATATTTCAACGGAAGATATTATGCAGTGCTTACGGTGTGATAATCGCCGCGTTGCCACCGGCCCCGTATTTGTGTTTGCGACCGCGTTAGGCAGAACCTGTACCAACAGCAATATCGATCTGAACCTCGTTCGCGAAGTGTTGGATGAATACCGTTCCGGATGAACCTGTCATGATAGAACTCACATACCCCGAAGATGCAGAACCCGAGAGGCTTGACGCCTTTGTTGCCCGCTCACTCCCTGCTCTAACGCGCGCCGCTGTCCGGCGACTCATCGATGAGGGGTGCATAACGGTCAACGGCTCTGCCCAGAAACCGGCCTTGAAGCTTAAGGGAGGCGAACGGATCGCTGTCGTCATTCCGCCACCTAGAGCGGCATCCCCGTCCGCAGAGGCGATCCCGCTGGAGATTCTGTATGAGGACAGCGATCTGGTGGTGGTCAACAAACCGGCCGGCATGGTAGTCCACCCCGGCGCAGGCGTTGTCGGCGGCACACTGGTCAATGCGCTACTCGGCCACTGCCGTGATCTGTCGGGAATTGGCGGCGAACTCCGTCCAGGCATCGTCCACCGTATCGACAAGGAGACCTCCGGTATACTTGTGGTGGCCAAGAACGACATGGCGCATCAGGCATTGAGTCAACAATTCAAAGAGCATACGATCAAGCGGGTCTACCTGGCGTTGGTTTTCGGCGCTCCAAAGGATGACAAGGGACGGATCGAGTCCTCCATCGGTCGTCATCCGGTTGACCGCAAACGAATGTCCGGCAAGGCCCGGCGGGGAAAACACGCTGTTACACACTGGCGGATGTTGGCGCGCTACAAGGGGGTTTCCATGCTTCGCCTCCGGCTTGAGACAGGACGTACGCATCAGATACGTGTCCACCTCTCCGAAACCGGTTTCCCTCTGTTGGGAGACGCAGTGTATGGCGGCTCCGGACGGCTGGTGAATATCCAGGACACACAACTTCGCGCCCTGATCAAGACGCTTGGCCGACAGGCCCTTCATGCCAAGACTCTCGGCTTCATCCATCCCAGGAGCAGGGAGTACCTGGAGTTCGACACTGAGCCGCCGGATGACATGGAACGGATAATACGATATCTGGAAGTACAGTCAGCGGCATGAAAAGGAATTTTCTATGAATATGGTAAAGACCGGCAAGATCAGCTACCTGGAGCCGGAGATATTCGCCCTGGCGGGGGTCTCCCGCCAGGGGTTCACCACACGCCACGGCGGGGTGTCGCGCCCCCCTTACAATTCTCTCAACCTGGGGAGTTCTACCCTCGATGCGCCCCACAATGCACAGGGGAACCGTAATATGCTGGCCAGGGCCTGCGGGGTCCGGGCTGGGCAACTTGTGACCGTCACCCAGGCACACGGTACCGACCTTTTGGTAATCGATACCCCCAACAGTGATTTCGCCCATTTTCTGAAGCTGGAGTGTGATGGCATCGTAACCAACCAGCCGGGGATTATGATCGGGGTTTGCGTGGCCGACTGCGTCCCTCTCCTTCTCCTAGACCCTGTACAGCGGGTGGCGGCGGCGCTCCACGCCGGATGGAAGGGGACAGCGGAGAGGATAGCCGGCAAGGGTATAGAGGCCCTCGTCGCAATCTTCGGCTGTAACCCCACCGATATCCTTGCCGCCATCGGCCCAGCCATCGGCTCCTGCTGCAACGAGGTGGATACGCCGGTTATGGAGGCTTTCCGCAACGTGGGAAGCGACTGGGATTCCTTTGCACGGGAAACCGGATCGGAAAAATGGGCGCTCCACCTGGAGCTGGCCAACCGTCACCAGCTTCTGGATGGAGGCGTAAGTGAGAAAAACATAGATACTGCGGGGGTCTGCGTCTCCTGCAACCATGAGTTCTTCTCATACCGGCGTGACCATGGGGATACGGGGCGACAGATGGGTTTCATTATGCTGAAGTAGGACGTGCGAATTACAAAAACAATGGCAACCTCGACGAATTTCTGCTAGAAAACAACAAATATCTAATCGGGGGCAACCGTGACGGATAACCTTACCCCCCGCGCCATTCTGGTCACCGGCGGCGCGGGCTTCATCGGCTCGAACTTCATCAACAACTTCATGCATGCAAATCCCGGTTGCCGGGTTGTCAACCTTGACATACTTACTTACGCCGGAAATCTGGAAAACCTGAAGGGTGTCGAACGTAACCCCGATTATCGATTTGTCCGGGCAGATATCTGTGACGCCCAGCTGGTGGCTTCTCTCCTGGCTGAGGAACGTATTGAGGCGGTACTCCACTTTGCCGCCGAGTCTCATGTGGACCGTTCCATCAGTGGGCCGGAGATATTCGTCCGGACCAATGTCCTCGGCACCCAGGTGCTCCTGGAGGAGAGCCGCAGGCACTGGCAGTCCAAAGCGGTCAGCCGGTTTCGCTACCTCCAGATCTCCACCGACGAGGTTTACGGCAGTCTGGGGGAGACCGGCTACTTCACCGAGGAGACACCGCTGGCCCCCAATTCCCCTTATTCGGCCAGTAAAGCAGGGGGAGACCTCCTAGTACGCTCCTATCGGGAAACCTACGGCCTTCCGACCCTCAATACCCGCTGCTCAAACAATTACGGCCCCTACCACTTTCCGGAAAAGCTGATTCCGCTGATGATTTACAACATCATGCGCCGCAAGCCGCTCCCCGTATATGGCGACGGTCTGAACGTCCGCGACTGGCTCCATGTCAAGGACCATTCGGTGGCGATTGAAACTGTACTGAAACAGGGAACTCCGGGGGAGATATACAACATCGGCGGCAACAACGAGTGGAAGAACATAGACATTGTCCACTTGGTATGCGACCTGATGGATGAAAAACTTGGGCGGACGCCCGATGAGAGCCGGGGATTGATCTCCTTTGTTAAGGACCGGCTGGGGCACGACCGGCGCTACGCCATAGACGCCTCAAAGATTCGTGCGGTTATCGGATGGGCGCCTTCCTACACCTTTGAACAGGGGATAAGCGAGACCATTGACTGGTATCTTGCCAATCAGGATTGGGTGGCCGACGTTACCTCCGGCGCGTATCGGGAGTACTACGAAAAGCAGTACGGTGGGCAGTGATATGATACTGGTTGTCGGCGCGAATGGGATGCTGGGCAGGGATCTGCTTGAGGTTCTGGTCGGCAATGTGCGCGGTGTGGACCTGGAAGAGATCGACATCTCTTCAATGGAGTCGGTGCGCAAAGTCCTGCTGACCTTGAAACCGGAGGCAGTAATCAACGCCGCGGCCTATACCGATGTTGACGGTTGCGAGGAGAAGCGTGAGTTGGCCGTGATGGTGAACGGAGAAGCGGTGGCCCATCTGGCCCTCACATGCCGGGAAATAGGCGCAAAGCTGATTCAGGTGAGCACCGATTATGTGTTCGACGGACGAAAAGGGACCCCCTACCTGGAGGACGATCCCACCGGGCCGCTCAGCGTCTACGGCGAATCCAAGCTGGCAGGAGAACTTAACGCCAGGTTAGCCGGGGACTATCTGATAGTGCGCACACAGTGGCTGTACGGGCTGCACGGCAAGAACTTCGTTGAAACCATGCTGAGGCTGGCAACGGAGAAGGATGAACTGGCGGTGGTCGACGATCAGATCGGTTCCCCCACATGGACAATCGACCTTAGCCATGCCATCAGGTCGCTTCTTGATAAGGGGCGCCAGGGCGTTTACCATGCGGCAAGTGACGGCTTCTGCTCATGGAATGAGTTTGCCCGCGCTATATTCACCGAGGTGGGAAACAGTGTCCGGGTTACCCCTCTGTCTACCACTGAGTTGGGGCGGCCTGCGCCTCGCCCCCTCTATTCGGTGCTAAACTGCGGCAAGCTGGCCAGGGATACCGGTTTCCAGCCCCGTCCGTGGCGGGAAGCCCTTAAGGCCTACCTTAAGACGCGTAAAGAGAACCCGGATCAGACAAAATAAAAACCGTTGGAGGGTGCATGGAACGCGGTGAAAGACCTTGGGGCACATACACAGTGCTGGAGGAGAACAAGAGCTACAAGATCAAGCGGATAGAGGTAAATCCCCGCTGTCGGCTCTCTCTACAGATGCACCACCACCGGAGCGAACACTGGATCGTAGTCTCCGGCACAGCCAGGGTCACCTGCGGTGAGCGGGAAAGCACGGTCAATGTCAACGAATCGACCTTCATACCGATCGGCATGAACCACCGGCTGGAAAACCCCGGCCTCATTCCCCTCGTCATCATCGAGGTGCAGAGCGGAGAATACCTTGGAGAGGACGACATCGTCCGGTACCAGGATGATTACGAGCGCTGCGGGAACCATGAGGAAACCCTTGGGTAGGCTACTACTCATTTTACCTAGGAGGGCATCATGTACGTTGTGATCCTAGCCGGTGGCTCCGGTACACGGTTCTGGCCCCTGTCTCGCCGGAAGAGTCCAAAGCAGTTGATGTCCGTGTTCGGCGGCAAGTCTATGCTGCAACGGACAGTGGAACGTGTCCTGCCACTACAGCCCAGGCGGGTGCTGGTGGTGACCAATGCGCTACAGGCAAGGGACACCGCCATACAGCTTGAAGAGTACCGGAAGCAGGTGCATATCGACATAATCGAGGAACCAGTCGGTCGCAACACCGCCCCGGCAATAGGCCTGGCTGCTTCCATCATTGCCCGCCACGACCCTACGGCGCTCATGGTGGTGTTGCCGGCTGACCATTATATCACCGATGAAAAGGGATTCCGCACGACTCTCCATAAGGGGCGAGAGGCGGCGTTGAACGGCTATCTGGTAACCCTTGGCATTGAGCCGACCAGGCCGGAAACCGGCTACGGCTACATAGAAGCGGATCGTGATATGCGCGGAGATGGCCCGTATCCGGTCAGGCGATTCGTGGAGAAGCCGCCGGTGGAGCGGGCGCTGGAGTTCCTGACCTCGGGGAATTTTTACTGGAACAGCGGCATGTTTATCTGGCGGGCGGACGTGATCCTCGACCGGATACTGGAGCATATGCCAGGGTTGGCGGCCGGGCTAGCCGGGCTCACATTTTCCGATGAGATATGGGAACTGGACGATCTTAAGCCGCAGATTGCCGCCATCTACCGTGACATCCAAGGAGAGTCCATTGACTTTGGGGTGATGGAGAAGGCGGACAACGTAATGGTCATTCCGTCTGCCTTCGGCTGGAGCGACGTTGGAAGTTGGGGGGCGCTACCCGAAGTGATAAAGCCGGACGTCCTCGGCAACGTCATCATCAATGCGGCACAGGAAGTCAACATTGATGCGGGGGGTTGCCTTGTCTACGGAGGCGGACGGGCTGTCGCCCTTGTCGGTGTATGGGACACGATCGTCGTTACTACCGATGACGCCGTGCTTGTCTGCGCCAAGGAGCGCGCCCAGGATGTAAAGAAGGTGGTGGAGGAACTGGAGCGGCGGGGGTTGACTAAATATCTGTGATGCGCTCGCAAAATGTCATTCCCGCAATGATTCTGAGCGGGAATCCAGGAAATGGCGGTTTCTGGTGATCTACGGGTTGAAATTACAGCACGTTTTAAACAGGGGAGGATTTACATGCCAACCATCTCGATGTTTTTCGGTATCATCATCAGAATGTTTTACCGTGACAACAAGCAACACAACCTTCCCCATATACATGCTGAATACCAAGGCGAAGTTGCCGTATTTGCCATTAATGACGGAAGTATTCTTGACGGTGCCTTGCCAAATCCAAAACGTAAACTTGTTGAAGCATGGATTGAGATCCATCGTGATGACCTGCTTGCCGACTGGCAACTTGCAGTCGAGGGCGCCACAGTTTTCAAAATCAAAGGACTGGAATAATGAGAAACATAAATACAATTATTGCTAACGATGATTGGACACTTGATGTTGCTTTTGATGACGGCACCGAGCGCCGATTTGATGTAAAACCATTGCTTGATTGCGAAGCATTCGAGCCCCTGCGGAACCTCAATGTATTCAAAACCATCCGAAACTGCGGTTACTTTGTGGAGTGGATAAATGAAGTAGATCTTAGTGCTGACACTATATATATGGACGGCATCTCCAAAAAAAAGGCATAGAGGGGGCAAAGCCTCAAATTTCAAAAAGCAAGGCAGATATTTTTCCAACTCGCGGCTGGATCGGCCCCTGAAAAATCGAGAAGACGATGGGGCCGTTCTTGAAAACTTAACCAGCTAAGGAACTGTAAACAAATATCATGGGCATCTTGCATCTCATCTTCAGGCCATCTTTAGCCGAACTTCAATCGCCAAATCCTCAACGTAGCTCTGCTACGTCTGCGGTTTGGCTCAATCAGTTC
>JBAQKZ010000327.1:0-9327 GCA_049301475.1 Geobacteraceae bacterium
AAACCTGAAATGTCCGGCGGTTTAAAAAACCGACTAACCGATAAGGACGATACGCGCGTATTTCATCAAGGCCCGAGGGCATTATCCCTCACTAAGAGGCCGTATATACGGAAGCAATCCTGTCCCCGTCATTAAGTGAAATAACCCTTGCAAATAGGGGGGAGACCATATACGGACAACGCTGATATTTTCTTGCCAATATCCAGTGAAACTCGTTTACTACCTGGACAGATGATACGATTGGACCCTTGCCTGAAATGCGTTCCAAACTTGCCACGATTTTCGTTTGTTTTGAATGATCACGCTCATTATCGAGGAAAGCATAGACCCAGATATTTGTATCGATAAAGCTACTCGATTTCATTGTAAATTTCATCCCTGGTGACGGTCAGATATTCTTTCACCATAATGGGCCGGTAAAATTCAGCCGGAAGCTTCTTGTGCGCTGAAGGACGTGTTTTTTTTAGCTGGCCGTATCGTTTTGCGACAAATTGATAGAAATCAAAGACCTCCTGACGAGCAGCATCAGGCAGAAGGGACAAATCAATTTTTTCAGTAGTCGCTCTCATATAAGTCCTCCTACCGCTGGAAACCGAAGGGAACCTCCACAATTCCCTGCATTTTAAAACTGTAAAAGAGTATCATGGCGGAATGATTTAGTCATTAATTTTATGACATAATTTTATGACATAATTTTATGAGAACTGTATAACATCCCCGGACTTTGTCCACCCCAACACGCGCACGTTATTCTGATAATAGCTATCCTCCCCTCCATAAACCAGGGAAGGCCTGATCGTGCTTGTCTGCTTCGCCAGGGAAAGCCATTTCTCAATCCCGGCGAATGACCCCCTGGTCAGGGTTTTGCCGGACTTTATCTCAATAGGCATAAGAGAAGCCCCTGTCTCGGCAATCACATCCACTTCATTGCCGTTGTTATCACGCCAGAAGTAAATGTTTGATTTTTCTCCCATGTTAAATTGTGATTTTACCAACTCGGCAATCACAAACGTTTCAAAGATATTGCCCCGCAAATGGTGAATATTCATTTGCTCCGATGATCGAATGCCCAGCAATGACGACACCAGACCAACATCATAAAAATAAAGTTTCGGCATTTTCACTAGCCGCTTGTTGAAGTTTACATGATGCGGTCGCAGAAGAAAAATTATATAACTTGCCTCAAGGACTGATATCCAGGCTTTTACCGTGTTATGGGTAATGCCGCATTCGGTGGCCAGGGAAGACATGTTGAGCAATTGTCCGGTTCTGGCGGCACACATTCGCACAAACCTCTGGAAGGTTTCAAGTTCCTGAATCTTGAGAATCTGTCGCACATCGCGTTCAATATATGCTGTAATATACGCGCTAAACCAGTTATGGGCAGAAACTTCACGGTCGTAGAGTGGTGGATAGAAGCCGGAACAAAGCGCTGAATCGGGATGTTGGGGCAGTTTGCCTGCCCGGCTCAGTTCCGGCACGGAGAACGGGAGCAGCTCTATAAATGCCGTTCTACCTGCCAGTGATTGGGTTATCCGCGACATCAGTCCAAACTGCTGGGAGCCGGTCAATATAAACAGTCCCATGCGTCCGTCTCTATCAACAAACGTCTGTAGATAGGATAGCAATTCCGGACAACGCTGCACTTCATCCAGTACCCCACCGTCTGGAAAACGTTCCAGAAATGAACGGGGGTCTTCCAAAGCCGAGAGCCGAATATCAGGGTCTTCTAGTGAAATATATGGTTTGTCCGGAAAGATTGCCTTGGCAAGGGTCGTCTTTCCGGATTGTCGCGGCCCCGTTATGGTAACAAGAGGAAAACCTCGCAGCAGGGTACGGATTGTTTTTTCAGCATCGCGCTCAATCATACTGACACTTTAACAGGTTTTATACAATTTGGCAAAGTCTTTTACAATTTGTATAAAATCACTGTAAATGTAAATATTCCAACCAGTTAATCTTCCGAATTATCCATCCCGAACTTGGCCAACCTATAGCGAAACGACCTGAAGGTCATCCCCAAAAGCGCCGCCGCCTTTTTCTTCACCCCTCCGCTTTTCTCCAGAGCATGCAGCAGGAACTGTTTTTCTATACCATCGAGATGCGCTTCCAGATTAATCCCTGTTGATGAGAATTCCAGATATTGACCGGAACCGGTCGAGTGCTGATAGTTTACGACCTGTGGCGGAAGAGAGCCCAGGGTTATGATACTTCCTCCAAGCACGAGGCAGCGCTCTACCAGGTTTTCCAACTCCCTCACATTCCCTGGGAATGGATAGCCCAGCAAGAGTTTCATCGCCTCACTTGTGATTATCTCACCGTCTTTGGAGAGCTTGGCGAATTTTTTATGGAAGTGTTCAAGGAGAAGCGGAATATCCTCGGATCGTTCACGCAATGCGGGAAGCATTAGCTGCACGACATTCAGTCTGTAAAAGAGGTCTTCTCGAAACGTCCCTTCCTTGACCTGTTCCTCCATATCCCTGTTGGAAGCGGCAATGATCCGCACATCGGCCTTGATTGCCGTTGTTCCTCCTACCCTTCTGAATTCACGCTCCTGCAGGACGCGCAGCAGTTTGGGCTGCAACTGCAGCGGTATTTCGCCAATTTCATCAAGAAAGATCGTGCCTCCTTCCGCCTGCTCAAAAAGACCGGGCCGGTTGGCTATCGCGCCGGTAAACGCCCCTTTTTTATGGCCAAACAGCTCGGCTTCTATCAATGTTTCAGGAATTGCGCCACAGTTCACCGCTACAAAAGGCTTTTCACGGCGTGGGCTATTGTAATGGATGGCTTTCGCGGCAAGTTCCTTGCCGGTACCACTCTCCCCAAGCACGAGTACGTTGGCCATGCTATCCGCGACCTTTTCGATAAGCTCGTAAACATCCCTCATTTTTTTGCTCTTACCGATCAGCCCGCTGAAACTGTAACGCTCCTGCATCTGTAGCTTTAAACGGAGGTTTTCGCGTTGCAGATTCCTCTTTTCCAGGGCATTACGCACCAGGACCTTGATTTCCTCAACCTTAAACGGTTTTGCAATGTAATCGTAGGCGCCGAGTTTCATGGCCTCCACTGCCTGTTCAGCCGTGGAATAAGCGGTAATCATTAATACGGCTGTCTCAGGGGCATCTTTTTTTATTCGTTCCAGAAGCGCCAGACCGTCAAGGCCTGGCATATTGACATCGGATATTACAAGGTCGTAGCTATCCGTCTCCAGGAGCTTTATGGCGGCTTCAGCGCTCTCCGCCTGGTCTGTTTTGTAACCTTCCCGTTCCAGAAGGATGGCGAGGAATTCGCGCATGCTCAATTCATCATCTACTACTAATATCCTTATCCGCATAGTTTCCATCCTTTGCCGCTCATACCGTTCCAGTTGGAACAGAAATGGTAAAGCATGTCCCTTTGCCAATGGAACTGTTGACCCGAATTGATCCGCCGTGCGATTCAATAATCCTGTAGACGGTGGCAAGCCCCAGGCCGGTTCCCCCCGCCTTGGTCGTAAAAAACGGCTCAAACACGCGTTTCATGTTGTCTCCATGCATCCCTTTGCCATTGTCTCGCACGCTTATTCTGACAATTTCACCGTCCCCGAGCGCTTGGGCATTTCCACCTTGATGTTTGGCGTCAATCGTAACAATGCCTCCGTCATCCATTGCATCGGCAGCATTAACCAGGAGATTCCAGAAAACCTGCTGAAACTGATCGCGGTCTACCTCAATCGATAACTGGTCGGGACAATCATTTACTATCTGAACCTGTTCGAAACGGGGATCCATCTTGAACAGTGAAGCTAGGTCATCAATGAACCGCTTCAGGGACAAAGGAATGCGCACCGGCGTTGCAGGCCTAGCATATAGGAGAAAGCCGCCGATGAGTTCATTCAGGCGGTTGCTCTCGCGAAGCACGATATCCAGGAGTTGCCGGTCTTTTATGTCAATGCCGTCTCTCTGCGCCATCAACTGCACCGACCCGCTGATTGCGGCCAGCGGATTACGGATCTCATGCGCGATCCTGGCAGAAAGCTCGCCAATCGCCGC
This sequence comes from Geobacteraceae bacterium, assembly GCA_049301475.1. GTDB lineage: Bacteria > Desulfobacterota > Desulfuromonadia > Geobacterales > Geobacteraceae > JBAQKZ01. Next base: position 4,032 of record JBAQKZ010000327.1, read on the forward strand.
CAGCCGGTCGGCTTTCTTCAACTCCGCCTGCAACTGCTTGAACTGCGTCAGGTCCTGAAAATCTATAATCTCTCCAACGGTACTCCCCTCTCTATCCGTAAAGGGGACAGACTTGAAGCCAAGGGTCATTTTCTTTCCCGATGCCGTTGCGTACCCGGTTTCACCACGCCGCGGGGTGAACATCCCCTCCTCAAAACCTGGTAGGATCTCCGCAAGAGGACGGTCATACGCTTCCTCCTGGCTGATGCCGGTCAACTCCTCGGCAAAGGGATTAAATACCCTGATCCTGCCCTCATTGTTTATCGTCAGTAAACCGCTGTCAAGGTTTGTAACAATGGCGCTGTTCAACTGCTCCAGTTCTTCGTAATCGATCGCCTTTTCCTGCAAGGCACTTTCGCTTTTGATCGCCCGTTCTGCAAGGTATCCGGAAAGCAGAGCCGTAAGATAGTACGCAAGGATATTGACAAATATCGTATAGAATACGTAACTTGCCCCGTGCTGCTCTGCGGATGATTGAATCAGCCCAAACAGTGTCAGCTTGCCGTAGTATTGCAGATCGAGGATAGCGCCGTATAGAATACTGCAAAGCGAAGCAGTGTAGATTGCCTGGCGGCGGGCCAGAAGAAAGCTGGCATTGAGTATGGAGAGAAAGTATAGAAAGGAGTAGGGAGAGTTGATGCCGCCGGTTATGAGAATCAGGAAGGTGACGAAAAGGAGATCCCAGACTATCTGGAGGTAGGTAAGTGTGCGACTGCGGCCTTTCTTAAGCTTTATGAGTAATAGCGACAGGATGGAGAAACAGTAGGTGGCGATGATGAGCGTGATCAGATGGGTGATGTTTCTCTCGTCAACCGTGCCAGGCTCTTTGAGATTCAGGATGATGGTGGAGAGAAGGAACAGGGAAACCACTACCACCCTGATGAGAACAAACCAGGTAAGCCTTTTCCCATCGGCCATCGGTTATCCGCCGACCGCGCCGGCCAGTTTGAAGATCGGCAGGTACATGGCAATGACAAGACCGCCAACGGCGGTCCCTAGAAACACCATCAAAAGCGGCTCCATCATGGAGGTCAGTGCCCCCACTGCGTCATCCACCTCGTCGTCATAAAAATCGGCGATTTTGGAAAGCATGGCGTCCATGGCGCCTGTAGCCTCGCCGACAGCTATCATCTGCACGACCATGGGGGGAAACACTCCGCATTCAGCCAGCGGATCGGCCATGGTCTTTCCTTCGGAAATGGCCTGGCGCACCTTGAAAATTGCCTCCTCTACGATCTTGTTGCCGGCGGTTTTCGCCACTATCTCCAGACCGTCCATGATCGGCACGCCGCTGGAAATCATGGTGCCAAGCGTCCTCGTGAACTTGGCCACCGACACCTTGCGGACAAGCGGACCTATTATTGGCGCTATCAAGGCCAGCCGATCGATCACCTTGCGACCGTTGGCGGTTGCATAGTACTTGCTGAAAGCGAATTTGAGTCCGAATGCCGCAGCAATCATGACGATGATGTACTTCTGAATAAAACTGCTGAGGGCGATGACGATTTTTGTGGGGGCCGGCAGTTCGCCGCCGAAATCAGCGAACATCTTTGCAAAGGTGGGGATGACGAAGACCAGGATGACACCGACGACGACGACCGCTATGGACATGATTGTCGCAGGGTAGACCATGGCCCCTTTGACCTGTTTTTTCAGCTTCATTGCCTTCTCGATGTACGCGGCAAGCCGGTTGAGAATGGTGTCCAGGATGCCCCCAACCTCGCCCGCCGCAACCAGGTTGACAAAAAGGTCGTCAAACGCCTTCGGGTGTTTGCTAAGCGCGTCGGCGAAGGTGGACCCCCCCTCCACGCTCTCCTTGACCTTCAGCAGAATCTCCTTGAAGGCCTTATTATCCTGCTGGCTGGAAAGGATATCAAGACACTGTACCAAGGGAAGACCGGCATCGATCATGGTGGCGAATTGGCGGGTAAAAACGACCAGGTCTTTAGTTTCAATCTTGCCGCCGCCAAACCCTGGAATCTTCAGTTGGAAACTCTTCCCTTCACCCTTGACGGTTATGTTGGAAAAACCGTATCTCTTCAGTTGCGTTTCGACCAAAGTCGCGCTTGCCGCTACCATAACCCCACTCTGCGGCGAGCCGGCTTTGTTTCTTGCTTCCCAATTGAATTTTGGCATTATCCCCCCCTGCTAACCCTGACAAAGCATTTGATTACCTGGCAGGACGGCGCTGCTGGCTAGGCATTTGAAACATCTGGCGCAACTCGTCAGGGTCCGGTGATCTTCCTATTGCGTCATCCTGTGAGATAATCCGCTTTGTGTATAGATTGTAAAGCGACTGGTTCATAGTCTGCATGCCGAACCGATCCTGGCCTACCTGCATCTGGGAATAAATCTGGTGGACCTTGTCATCCCGAATCAGGTTGCGTATTGCGGCGTTCGGCACCATGACCTCCAGACAGAGCACCCTGCCATGACCGCTCATCTTCGGAATGAGCGTCTGGGAAAGGACCCCTTCGAGAACGAAGGATAGCTGTGTCCTTATTTGTGTCTGCTGGTACGGAGGGAAAACGTCGATGATGCGGTTGATGGTCTGGGCGCAAGAATTGGTATGGAGTGTGGCAAAGCAGAGATGGCCAGTTTCGGCCAGGGTCAATGCCGCCTCGATGGTCTCCAGATCGCGCAATTCCCCTATCAGCACGATGTCGGGGTCCTGACGGAGCACATATTTCAGTGCATTCTTGAAGCTCTTGGTATCGGCACCCACCTCACGCTGGTTGACCAGGCAGCCTTTGTGGGGATGCAGGTATTCTATCGGGTCTTCAATAGTCACGATATGGTCGTGGCGATCCGTATTGACCCTGTCTATGATGGAAGCCAATGTCGTCGACTTGCCGCTCCCGGTAGGCCCGGTCACCAGCACAAGACCCCTCGGCTTACAAGCCAGTTCCTTCACTATCGGCGGTAATCCCAATTCTTCGAAAGTAAGAATTTTGTAGGGGATGACCCTGAAAACGCCGGCCACCGCTCCTCTCTGAATGAAAATATTGCTGCGGAAACGTGAGAGACCTTTGACCCCGAAGGAGAGATCCAACTCGTTTTCTTCCTCGAATTTGTGCTTTTGGGCGTCAGTCAGCACACTGTAACATATCTGTTTGGTATCGATCGCCGTAAGAGGTGGCTGGTCAAGTGGCGTCAAGGCGCCGTCCACCCTGATCTGAGGCGGGGTATTGGTGGTTATGTGGAGGTCTGATCCACCTCTGTCAACGAGTTCTTTCAACAGTTGGTGCAAATTTGCCATGAAAATCTCCTATGTACAACGCACTGACAACGTTTCCCCCCCCTTTGTAAAGGGGGGCGAGGGGGGATTTAGCATGCCGCACTTAATTTACGAATACGTTCTCAATCGTCGGTCACTGTGACACGGAGCACCTCTTCGAATGAGGTAATCCCTTCTTTCAGCTTGGTGAGCCCGGACTGCCGCATGGTCTTGATCCCCAGACGCATCGACTCACGCTTGATTTCGGCGGTGTTAGCGCCATTCAATATCAGTTCCCGTATGCCTTCGAGCATCGGCATGACCTGATAAAAGCCGACCCGACCCTTGTAGCCGGTGCCATTACATTTCGGGCACCCACCCCCCCTGTAACAGACGTAATCCGGGGCCTCTTCCGGGGAAACACCCGCATCGATAAGCGCCTGCAGTGGAATCTCCTCAACACTCTTGCACTCCTCGCAAACCCGCCGCGCCAGTCGCTGGGCAGTTATGAGATTCACCGCAGAGGCGACCAGAAAGGGCTCGATCCCCATATTCAGCAGTCGGCTGACGGTAGAGGGTGCGTCGTTGGTATGGAGGGTGGAAAGCACCAGATGGCCGGTTAATGCAGCCTTCACCCCGATCTCGGCAGTCTCGAAATCCCGTATCTCACCGATCATTATAATGTCCGGGTCCTGCCGGAGAAATGACCTGAGCGCAGCCGCAAAATTGAGGCCGATATCTTCGTGCATCTGGACCTGATTAATCCCTGCAAAATTGAATTCAACCGGATCCTCGGCAGTGGAAATATTCTCTGTGGTCTTGTTAAGCTCGGAAAGCGCGGAATAGAGAGAAACCGTCTTCCCGCTTCCGGTAGGGCCGGTCACCAGAACCATACCGAAGGGCTTGTGTATCTCCCTCTTGAACTGCTCCAGGGATTCAGGTTCATAACCCAACTTGGTCATGTCCAACTGCAGGTTGGATTTATCCAGCAACCTGAGAACAATCTTTTCTCCAAACAGGGTGGGTAAACACGAGACACGGAAATCCATGTCCTTACCTCCCCCCAGCTTTATCTTGATCCTGCCGTCCTGTGGAAGGCGCCGTTCGGCGATATCCAACTCCGCCATGATTTTGAGCCGGGACGTGATGGCGTTTTTCAGCTTGATGGGGGGCTTCATCACCTCATAGAGGATGCCGTCAATCCGGAATCTTACCCTGAAAGTCCGTTCATACGGCTCGATATGAATGTCACTGGCCTTTTTCTTGATGGCGTCGGTCAGGATCAGGTTTACCAGCTTTACGACCGGCGCTTCCTCGGTGGCCCGCTCCAGGGACGATATATCGACCTCTTCATCTTCGCCGATTACCTCCAGGTCCTCCATCTCCAGGTCGCTCATGACATCCGCCAGCGATGCCGACTGGTCGTAATACTTGTCAATGGCGGACTTTATGAACGATTCGGACGCTACCACCACCTCGACATTGTAGCCGGTCATAAACTTGATGTCGTCAATGGCGAATATGTTGGAGGGATCGCTCATGGCGATGATCAGCGTGGAGCCGGCCCGGTTGACCGGTATAATCTGGTACTTCTGGACAATCTCGACCGGAATGATCTTTATGATGGCCCGGTCTACTTCAAACTCGGCAAGGTTGATGGAAGGAACACCGTACTGCTTGGAGAGAAAAGAGGTCAGATCTGGCTCGGTTATCAGGTTGTTTTTTACAAGGATAGACCCAAGCCTCACCTGTCCGCCCGACTCCTTCTGCTCTTCAAGGGCCTTGATCAGTTGATCCTTGGTTATCAGATTATTTCGAACCAGGAGTTCTCCCAGTCTGCTTGCTTGCATATAAAACCTCAATAAGTCAGAATATCGCCCTCGAAATGATATTTTAGTAACCGTTTAAAGTCAAGAGCTTGTTTAGCACTCAACGGAGTGAAATTTAGGAGCCATATCAGGAGTCACGTCTACAAATCACAAATTTGTGATTTGTAGACGTGACCCCCATTTATCCTTTAGACGTGACCCCCATTTATCC
>JBAQKZ010000328.1:0-2083 GCA_049301475.1 Geobacteraceae bacterium
TACCAATTCCAAATCAAAGCGCCCTCTTCGTTGGCTCGTCTTCGGCTCCTCAACATACTGGCTGTATGCCTTCGTCGCCTCAATCCTCGCCGCCTTGACTGCATCTTTGATTTGAAATTGGTATTACGCAGAGCTTGCGGAAAAGCCGCGTTCCGTTTATTCTCCCGCAGGCATGACGCCCAACAGATTCATATCCTTCTCCGACAGCCCCACAGCCCGCAGCTTGTAGCGGTTGCCGCGAAGAGACTCAATGGCGTTGAGTCCCATGCCGCCAAGTATCTCCTTCATCTCGTGCCCCCAGGCGTGAACCAGATTTACAAGCTTCTCCGCGCCGATTTCGGGGTTCAGTCGCTTGGCCAGGTATGGATTGTTTGTGGTGATCCCCCATGGACACTTGCCGGTGTAGCAGCGCTGGCAGAGGGTGCAGCCCAGCGCCAGAAGGGTGGCTGTCCCGAGGTTGATGGCGTCGGCGCCCATGGCGATCGCCTTGATTGCGTCGCCGGAGTTTCGCACCCCCCCGCCTGCCACAATGGATACCTGGTTCCTGATACCCTCGTCGCGGAGCCGCGAGTCAACCGCAGCCAGCGCCAGCTCCAATGGGATACCTACGTTATCGCGAATAACCTGTGGCGCCGCGCCGGTTCCGCCACGAAAACCATCTATGGTTATGATGTCGGCGCCTGCACGGGCTATCCCGGAAGCAATAGCGGCCACATGGTGCACGGCGGCGATCTTCACCGACACCGGCTTTTCATATCTGGTCGCTTCCTTCAGGGCGAAGATCAACTGGCGCAGATCCTCTATCGAGTAGATATCATGGTGAGGCGCCGGTGAGATGGCGTCTGAGCCGATGGGGATCATGCGGGTCTCGGATATTTCGCTGCTGACTTTCTCTCCGGGAAGGTGGCCGCCGATCCCCGGTTTGGCCCCCTGGCCTACCTTGATTTCTATCCCCACACCAGCGTTCAGATATGCCTCACTCACGCCGAAGCGGCCGGAGGCAACCTGGACGATAACGTTTTTGCCGTACTGGTAGAGGTCCTTGTGAAGGCCCCCCTCTCCCGTGTTGTAAAGGATGCCGAGTTCCTCCGCCGCCGCGGCCATAGCCTTATGGGCGTTCAGATTGAGGGCGCCGTAGCTCATGGCGGAGAAGATGAACGGGTATTCCAGCTTGAGCTGCGGGGTTAGCCTGGTGGCGAGCTTCGGCCTGCCGCTCTTCTCGTCACGAACCACCTTCACTTCGTTGGGCTTCTTCCCCAGATAGGTGCGAAGCTCCATCGGCTCGCGGAGCGGATCGATGGAGGGGTTGGTGACCTGGGAGGCGTCCAGCAGCAAGTGGTCCCAGTAAATGGGGTAACTGGCAGGGTTTCCCATGGCGGCAAGCAGTATTCCGCCGGTATCCGCCTGGGCATAGAGGTTGCGTATATGGGCGCCTGACCAGGACTCGTTCTTTTTGAAGTTTTCCTCATTGACCTGTATGCTGATAGCGCCGGTGGGGCAGTAGGCCGAACAGCGGCGGCAGCCGATGCACTCGGTGTTGTCCTCGGTCAGGATGTCGTCCGCCTCCTGGTAGGCATGGACTCCGTAAGCGCACTGGCGAACGCAGACCTTGCAGCGGATGCACTTGACGTCGGAGCGGACTACGATGAATTCGTTGAATGATTCGTTGACTGATTTGTAAAGCACCTGACAGACCTCCAATTGAGGCGTGACTGTTTATTTTCGCCGGGGTAATGCTAAGTGCGATATTTATGCCAGCGATTTCTGTTCTTGCTGCCGCTCTCACACGGCAAAGCGCACAGGCCTGAAATCGTTGGGAATGCCCTCTGTCGGAGACGCGGGGAGTGGCCTTAGGAAGGGGCTTTTAAGGCTGTAGGCAGAGGAAAAATTTGTGGCTAGTGTGTATAATTTATACCATAGTGCTTACAAAAAATACACACTTACTTGAAGCAAAAAAAGCGGACAAAAAAAGCGGGACAGATTTATTTAATTTCCCCTAATACCAATTTCAAATCAAAGATGCAGTCAAGGCGGCGAGGATTGAGGCGACGAAGGCATACAACCAGTATGTTGAGGAGCCGAA
>JBAQKZ010000329.1:0-2832 GCA_049301475.1 Geobacteraceae bacterium
CACCTGGATCGCCCACGGCGGCGGCACAGCCGACCGGGAGACAGTGGATCAACACGACCGGGTTCAGGTCCCCCCGGAGCATCCCGAGTACATGCTGAGGCGCATCTGGCTCACCAAGCAAGAAGAAAACGGTTATTACTACGGCTTTGCCAACGAAGGGCTCTGGCCCCTCTGCCATATTGCCCATGTTCGCCCCATTTTTCGTTCCACTGACTGGCAGCAATATGTGGCTATCAACCAGCGATTTGCCGATGCGGTGGTCAAGGAGGCAGACAGCGAAAACCCGGTTGTGCTTGTGCAGGATTACCACTTCGCGCTATTGCCGGGAATGATTCGCAAGGCGCTCCCCAAGGCAACCATTATTACGTTCTGGCATATCCCCTGGCCCAACCCTGAATCCTTCGGCATCTGCCCCTGGAGGGAAGAGCTGTTACAGGGGATGCTCGGCAGCACAATTCTTGGATTCCATACACCATTCCATTGCAAGAATTTTCTCGAAACCGTGGACCGCTATATGGAAACACGTATCGAACACGAATCGTCTACTATTTCCCGTCGGGGCAAACTGACCCTGGTGGAAAGTTATCCGATCTCGATCCAGTGGCCGCCGCCCTGGCAGGATACGCAACCATCCGTCGAGCAATGCCGCGCGGAAGTGCGCAAAGAGTTAGGACTCCCACCGGATCAACAAATAGGGATCGGCGTGGATCGACAGGACTATACCAAAGGAATTCTTGAGCGTTTCCGGGCTGTGGAGAATATGCTGGAGCTTCATCCTGAGATGATCGGACGGTTTACCTTTATTCAGATTGCCGCGCCGACCCGCTCAGCCCTTGATGATTACCAGGCATTCGAAGCCCAGGTCCGCAACCTGGCCCTGCGCATCAACCAGCGCTTCTCGAAGGGAACCTGGCAGCCAATTTGCCTCAAGGCGGAACACCACGAACCAGAGGTGGTAAACCGTTACTACAGGGCGGCGGATGTCTGCATGGTGACCAGCCTCCACGATGGGATGAATCTGGTGGCAAAGGAGTTTGTTGCTTCCCGCGATGACGAGCAGGGTGTGCTTGTCCTAAGCCAGTTCACTGGTGCGGCGCATGAGCTGCACGAATCACTCATTGTTAACCCCTACCACATTGAACAGACCGCAGAAGCTCTGCATCGGGCGCTTACCATGCCTGACTTCGAGCAGCGGGAGCGTATGCGCAGCATGCGAGCCCTGGTGCGCGATTTTAACGTCTACCGATGGGCCGGCCGGATGCTGCTGGATGCTGCCCGCATCAGGCAGAGGGAGAAGTTGGCAATGCGCATTGGCAACAATTCATGACCAAGGGGAACCCTATGACGTACCTTTTCAGCGATGCAGGCCAAGTGGCGCTTCGTAATTTTATCGATCATTCGACGCTTTTCGTCTTTGATATTGACGGCACGCTGGCGCCGATTGTTACTGATCCTGCCCGGATAATGATTCCAAGGGAAATACAAGAACGGTTGATCTGTCTGAACCAGATAGCGCCTGTCGCCATTATTACCGGTCGTGCCTGTGCTGATGCCCAACAACACCTCGGATTCAATCCCCATTTCCTGGCTGGCAATCACGGTGCGGAAGGATTGCCCGGCAGGGAAAAGCAGGAGAAGGAATTTTACGATCAGTGCAAAGCTTGGCAAGACCAGCTTGAAATATTTATGCCGCACGCCACCGAAAGTGGCATCGTCATCGAAAATAAAGGGGTCACATTGTCGCTGCATTATCGTAATACATCAGATAGTGACGCGGCGATCGAGAAAATTATTAGGGCAGTTGGACAATTGGAGCCGGTTCCCAGGCGAATTCCAGGCAAATATGTCGAAAATATCGTACCGAGTGATGCGCCCCATAAGGGTGAAGCGCTCTTACGGATTATGTGTCACACGGGTTGTTCCAAGGCGCTTTATGTGGGGGACGATGTAACCGATGAGGATGTATTCAGTCTGGTGAATGACAATATCCTGGGAATCCGGGTGGGATGTGAAGCATTAAGCCTGGCGGACTATTGCCTGCCAGACCAGAAAGAGATAATTGGCTTGCTTGATGAAATTATACGATTAAATAGGATCGTGAATGGAAAGGATACATCCTGAATTATGCAGGAGACTCAACGATGACAAGATGTTTTGGCATTTAAATTTACCTTGAAGAAAACCTTGGGTTTTTAAGTTATGGCGAAATGCTTGCCTGAAAGCTGGGTTACAGCGCCTTTCAGCTCCAGGCGGAGTAAAATAGCGGAAACATCCCCCACTGTCAATGCGCTTTTTGTGATGATTTCATCGATATGCAGGGGAGAAGCGGCCAATAGGGTGTAGATGGCGGCCTCTTTCGGGGAGAGGCCGAACTCAGGCAAGGCTGGTTGTGCTTCACGCCGGGTGCGAAGCGATGGGAATTCTTCCAGTATGTCCTCCACGCACTCCACCAGCTTTGCCCCCTGTTTTATGAGGCGATTGCAGCCACGGCTAGTGCTGTAATGGATGTTGCCGGGTATAGCGAAGACCTCCCTCCCCTGCTCCAGGGCGTATTGAGCTGTAATGAGCGAACCGCTCTTCTCCGCCGCCTCCACCACCAGCACCCCGCGTGAAATACCGCTGATAATCCGGTTGCGGCGGGGGAAATTCTCCGCCAGCGGGGTAGTCCCCATCGGAAACTCGGAAACGAGCGCCCCATGTTCCGCCATTTCTTCGAACAGCTGCCGGTTCTCCGGGGGGTAGACCACGTCTATGCCGGACCCCAATACCCCGACACTCCGTCCGCCGCCGCCCAGAGCCCCTTGATGGGCGGCGGTGTCCACACCTCTGGCC
>JBAQKZ010000330.1:0-2425 GCA_049301475.1 Geobacteraceae bacterium
TCTTCGTTGGCTCGTCTTCGGCTCCTCAACGTACGTAGTTGTACGCCTTCGTCGCCTCAATCCTCGCCGCCTTGATTTCATCCTTGATTTGAAATTGGTATTCTCCCCGGTTTATGACTCTCTCTTCACCTCGATCCCCAGTTCCTGAATCTTCTTCCTCAGGGTGTTCCGGTTGATGCCGAGAATATCGGCCGCCCGCACCTGGTTCCCCCTGGTTTTTTCCAGCACGAACCTGATCAGCGGGCGTTCCACCTGCTCCAGCACCATGCTGTAGATGTCGTTGCTCTCCATCTTGTCCATGTTGGACAAGCAGGTGCGCAGCTTTATATCTACGATCTGCTCCAGTGAGAGTTCTTTGCCGGGAGACCGCCCACCAGCCTTCGTCAAACCCAGTCCGGGGAAGTCGTCAGCGGTCAGTACCGGGTCGGAGGAGAGAATCAGCGCCCGCTTGACGGAGTTCTCCAACTCGCGGACGTTGCCGGGCCAGGCATTGGCTGCCAGCAGCCGGACGGTTTCGGCGGAGCATTGCTTGACCGGAATATCGAGTTCCGCGCAGACCTTGGCGAGAAAATAGTCTACCAGAAGGGGGATGTCCTCCGGCCTTTCACGGAGAGGCGGCATACGGATCGGCACTACGCTTAGCCGGTAGAACAGGTCTTCCCGGAACTCTTTGCAGCGTACTTTCTCCTCCAAATCCTGGTTGGTAGCGGCAACGATCCGGACATTAACGACAATGCTCTGGTTTCCGCCGGTCCGGGTGATTTCCCGTTCCTGAAGTACCCGGAGAATCTTGGACTGGAGATCGAGGGGCATGTCGCCGATCTCGTCGAGGAAGATGGCGCCGCCGTCGGCCTGCTCGAATTTCCCCAGTTTCCGCTCCACCGCTCCGGTAAATGCTCCCTTCTCGAAGCCGAACAACTCGCTCTCCAGAAGTTCCTTCGGGATGGCCGCGCAGTTGATGGCGATAAACGGCTTGCCGAGCCTCTTGGAATTGAAATGGATTGCCCTGGCGATCAACTCCTTGCCTGTCCCCGATTCACCCTGGATGAGGACGGTGACGTCGGAGGGGGCCACCTTGCCGACTGTCTTGTATATCTCACGCATGGCCGGGGAATTGCCGATAATGGTCTTTTCAGGATGGTAGCGATCCTTCAGCGCCTCCTTGAGGATGGATAGCTGGGAGGTGATCTCCCGCGCCCTGGATGCCTTTGCCAGTATGGCGTCGATCACTTCCAGGTCGAAAGGCTTAGTGATGTAGTCGTAGGCCCCCCGCTTCATTGCCTCCACGGCGTTCTTCATACTGGCCTCGGCGGTCATGATTACCACCAGCAGGTCGCTTTTAAGCTCCCGTACCCGGTCGAGGAGTTCAAGCCCGGAGAGGCCCGGCATTTTTATGTCCAGTATCGCCATATCGTAATTATTGCTCTGGACAAGCCGCAGGGCCTCTTCTCCGTTACTTGCCAGGTCCACGGCAATTCCCTTGTTCCTGAGCGCTTTGGAGAGAACCCATCGCATGCTCTCTTCATCGTCTGCTACGAGTATTCTGTTTGATGACATCTCTGGTTATCCTCGGTGAAAAGTAGATTGGTGAATCGTTGAAAAGGCATTTCCTATTGAATGAGGGGAAGCATCACCGTGAAGGTCGTCCATCTCCCCGGCTCCGAGTCGACCTTTATTAAACCACGGTGCTCGGCCACTATCTTCTGGCAAATGGCGAGACCGAGCCCTGTACCCTTGGCTTTTGTGGTGAAAAAGGGGGTGAAAAGGTTCTCAATCTGCTCCGGCGTGATTCCCATGCCGTTGTCGCTCACCTCGATAGCCACCATGCGAGAGCGCCCTTCTCCCTTCTGGGTCATGCTGTAGTCCGAAAGCACACGGCTGGTTGTCCTGATGACGCCGTCATCCCCCACCGCTTCCACCGCATTTTTGACCAGGTTAAGGAACAACTGCGTCAAAAGCCCCTCATCGGCCAGTAAAGGGGGTATGCTCGGGTCGAACTGCTGCTGGAAGGTAATATTCTTCTTCCCAGCCGTCTGTTTCTGGAGAATCAGGATATCCCCGATGATCTTGTGCGGGTTGACCCGGCCAAGTTTCAGCTTTCTGGGCGAGGTCAGGTCGAGCAGCTCTTCCACGATATGGTTGACCCTCTCCACCTCCCGCAGCATTACCCGTGTGTAGTCGCGCAGGTTGCTGTTATCGGAAAGCTCCAGTTCAAGGAGTTGTGCGGCGCCCTTTATCCCCCCGAGCGGGTTTTTTATTTCGTGTGCCAGTCCGGTCGCCACTGTTCCCATGACGGAAAGCCTCTCCGCGTGGCGCACGGCGCACTCCAGGTCGCGGGTGCCGGTGAGATCGCGCAAAAGCAGGATGACGCCGATCCGCTCTCCGTTGTCCTGCAATAGCGGCGAGGTGGTTGCGCTGACCGGCG
>JBAQKZ010000331.1:0-5576 GCA_049301475.1 Geobacteraceae bacterium
TACCAATTCCAAATCAAAGCGCCCTCTTCGTTGGCTCGTCTTCGGCTCCTCAACATACTGGCTGTATGCCTTCGTCGCCTCAATCCTCGCCGCCTTGACTGCATCTTTGATTTGAAATTGGTATAAAATCATCGCCGGTTGTATGGAGTGGAGGAACTGTTCTCCCTTTTTTTCTTGATGTACCGGTAAATAAGATAGCCTCCTCCCGCCAGCAGAATGATTTCAAAGAGGCCGATGCCTCCACCGCCACCGCCCATGCCGCTACCTGCTCCGGCAAAGCTGCTGAACAGCATGCTTCCCAGCATACCCCCCATGATTCCGCCGGCCATGCTCCTCATAAAACCACCACCCGGCTGTTGGAAGGAACCGGGTGCAGGCGCGACCTGCTGTAGTGAGCGGCTCTGCTGCGGGGAAGGGCTGGCCGGCCTGGAATAACTGCGTGATCCACGGCTGCCGTAGGAGCGGCTCCCCCCGGCCCTGGCTTCGGCACTTAGTTCCATTACGGTAATGCTCAAAAACATAACGGCAGCCATCACTGCAAATACATTGAGAACGTGTCTTTTCATTTTTTTCTCCTTGAGTTATTTTCTTGCCAGCCAGGGGAAGCGGGCTTTAATTTTGTGCAGCAGGTTCCTGGCCCAGAGAAATTCGGTGGCCAGTATCGCCAGTCCGACAGGGATAACAACGATTGCCGGCCCGGGCAGGACGATCAAAGCAATGCCGATGCCGAGAACGGTCATACCGAAGATTGTTACGATAAGCCGTTTGACCTTCCTGAGTGTCCAGATAAGTGGTGACATGGCCTTCCGTTATTCGAGCAATTCAATCAGTCAAACAACTCTTCCAGAAACGATTTTTTCCTGTGTGGCTTATGCCCTTGAGAATACCCGTGACCATATCCGGGAGCATGGCTGTTCACATGGACGTTTCGTTGTGCTGCGTACGGAGGTTGTTGTGGCTGAGGTGACAACTCCTGCGTAGCAGAACGCTCGATGATTTTGTCAATCTCGCCGCGATCAAGCCAGACACCGCGACAATTGGGACAATAGTCGATTTCTACTCCCTGGCGCTCGGACATGACCAAGTTTGTTTCAGGACATACGGGACAATTCATAATAATATTCTCCACAGTTATGTTCGGCTTGAAGCCGTTTATTGCACTGCTACTGCGCCATCCGCTTCAGAACCTGCTCCAGCTTTCGCAACTCATCGCCATAACCGGCCCAGTTGCCCTGGCGTTGCAGGTTGGTCGCCTTCTCGTAGATGCTCATCGCTTCCTTGGCAAGCCGGGCTGGTGATGCTTTGGAATCCGCCGTAACCGCCCCGGCGACAGCAGCGGCAGCTTTTTTACCACCGAAGAGCCGTTGCAAGGCGAGCTCCAAGTTCTCCTCCATGACGACCTGATCCCCGAAGGCGACAATCACCCTCTTCAGTTCGGGCAAACCGGCTTTGTCGGCCGCAAGAAAGAGCGGCTGGACGTAGAGCAGCGATTTTTCAATCGGAATCACGAGCAGACTCCCCCGGATAACCTCCGAGCCGCGCTGGCTCCAGAGGGTCAACTGCTGGGATATGAAGGAGTCCTGATTGATACGGGCGTCGATCTGTTTCGGGCCATAGATCAACCTGTCACGCGGGAAGGTATAGGCCCGGATTTTTCCGTAATTAGGTTCATCGCAACGCGCCGTGAGCCAGGCTGCCAGGTTGTCCCGCTTTGAGGGGGTAAACGGCAGGAGCAGGATGTACTCTTCCACCTTTTCACCCGGTAGCTTCATGATCGTGTAGTAGGGTTCCATCGGCTTTTCGCCCAGCGCCGGAACCTGCCAGAGGTTCTCCTTGTTGTAGAAGACCTTCGGGTCGGTCATATGGTAGGAGGCGAAGATGGTGGCCTGAAGCTGGAGGAACTGATGCGGGTAACGGACATGCTTGCGCAGATCTGACGGCATGGCCGTCATTGGCTTGAAGAGCTGCGGGAATATCCGGCTATAGACCTTTACCAGAACATCATCCGGGTCGCTGATGTAGAAGCTGAGAGTGCCGTCATATGCATCGACAACCGCCTTGACGGAATTCCTGATGTAGTTGAAGCCCCCATTGACCGGCTTTGAATAGGGGAGACGATCCGAATAGGTGTAGGCATCGATGATCCATTTGAGCCCGCCGTTTTCCGTAACGACCATGTAGGGGTCACCGTCGAAGAGGAGGAAGGGCGCCACAGCTTTCACCCGCTGGTTTATGTTGCGGTTGTAAAGGATGCGGCTCTCTGCTGTGATATCGGACGAGAGCAGGATTTTTTCCGTTTTGAACCGGGCGGCGAACAGGGCTTTTTTGAGCGGAGAATCGATAGGCACCCCGCCTTTGCCGGCATATGTTGTGTTGATATTGCCGGCGGCGGTCGGATAGCTGAATTCCGGCACCTTGGTCTTGACGATCACGTACTCATTGGACAGCTCACCGTAATAGATTTCCGGCCTGGTTACCTTGATGTCGGCCAGGCTGACAGCAGGGATGTCCTTGACGAAAAACTCCGGCAGGCCCTCCTTGCTGACCCGGCTGACCGGGCCGAAGGTAATGCCGTTACCGTGGGTGAAGATCAGCCGCTCATTGATCCAGTTCCGGCTGGGGAGATCGCCGTATGAGAGCTCGCGCGGCGAGAGCATGACCTGTGTGTATTGCCCGTTCACCAGGTATCGGTCGTTGTCCACATCGAAAAACTTGTAATAGGTCCTGATCTGCTGGAGCTGGCTGTAGGTCTTGAGCAGCGGGGCGTGATCCCAGAGGCGGATGTTCTTGATGGTGGCGTCATTATTATCTATATCCGCAGCTGTAAGCTTGACATCAACATCGAAGGGGACGGTCTCTATCTTGTCCAGATCGTAGCCGAGGCGGGTAAACTTGAGGTTGTTCTCGATGTAGGGTGTTTCCAGCGCCAACTCGTTGGGCGCAACCTTGAATTTCTGGAGCAGCCCCGGATAGACCCGGATGCCGATTACGTACAGTGCAATCAGGATGACCGGCGGCAGCAGCGCCATCCGCCAGGCGCCTTTCCATATCCCGATCGCCAGCATGACCCCCGCCAGTGGTGTCAGGAAAGTCAGAACTCTGTAGGTCAGCAGCCGTGAGTTGACATCCACATACCCTGCGCCATAAAAGGGCCCGTTACTGGAAAGCAGCAGCCTGAAGCTGTCCAGATAGAAGCCGGCAGCGATTACACAGGCGAATATCCCGACCAGAACCGCCAGATGGCGACGAACCTTTTCATCAACTGCCGCACCCCGCTCCGTCAGGACGATGCCCCCCCTGACAAAGTACACCGCCCCGACAATGAAGGTGGTTGACAGCAGCACGAAGCCGGCAAAGCCTTTGAGCGCCTCCCAGAACGGCAGGCTGAACAGATAGAATCCAATATCCTTGCCGATGACCGGATCAACTGTTCCGACGTTCACCCTGTTCGTGAAGAGCAACACCTCTTCCCATCGCAGGGCGCCCCAGTTGCCTGCAAACAGCGCCAGGACAATACTGGCAAGGATGGCCAGAGGTTTTACAAGGCGAACCGCATCATCTCTCTGTACGCTGAAGTTGCCACCCCCCACCATAAAAATTCCGGTGTGTGGAAAGCGCAACCTGTTCGCATACAAAATATTGATCATGATGACGACAAACAGAAGCGTACCGAAGCAGAGCCCTACCCCTGTTTTAGCATACAGTGTTGTCGTGAAGACAGATGAGAAGCCGGTCTCAATAAAAAAGAGCCAATCACTGTACAGCGCAAGCAGCGTAGAAGCAAACATGAGGATTACGGCGGCAACGGCAAGCATGACCATGAACCGGTTTCTCTTTAACATGATGTAACCCCTTTTTTGTGACGGGTTGTTTCAGCTTTCGATGGAATTTTCCAGATGTGGTTGATGGAGTTTGACCGGCCTACCACGCCTGAGCCTCAGGTTGAACATCTCAACCATCACCGAGAAGGCCATGGCGAAATATATGTACCCTTTGGGAATATGCATGTCGAGGCCGTCGCCGATCAGCGCCACGCCGATCAGGAGCAGAAAGCTCAGCGCGAGCATCTTTATGGTCGGGTGCTTCTCGACAAAGGCGCTGATTTTCCCCGAAAAGAGCATCATGAAGCCGACGGCAATGACGACCGCTGCAATCATGACGGCAAGCTGGCTGGCCATTCCAAGTGCGGTAATGATGGAGTCGAGTGAAAACACGATGTCCAGCAGGAGTATCTGCACAATCACTGCGCCAAAGGTTGTCCCGACCCGGGCCGAGGCGATCCCTTCGTCTCCTTCGAGCTTCTCGTGTATTTCCATGGTGCTTTTCCAGAGCAGAAACAGTCCGCCTGACAACAGGATCAGGTCGCGCCCGGAAATCTCATTGCCGAGCACGGTAAACAGCGGCGCGGTAAGCCCCATCAGCCAGGTAAGCGAAAACAACAGCGCAATGCGGATAAACATCGCCAGTCCGAGACCGATCAGCCGGGCCTTCTCCTGCTGCTCGGGGGGGAGTTTGCCCGCCTGAATGGAGATAAAGATGATATTGTCGATGCCGAGGACAATTTCCAGTGCGGTAAGTGTCACTAGCGCCATCCAAACCTGCGGGTCGGTTAGCCAATCCATGCTGCTGTCTCCTTGAATTCCGTAGTGTTAGTGTACATAGGTAGTATTCTCGGTACAATCTTGCCGGAAAACCAGCAGGAAAAGAAGGTCATACCAAGTGCCATGATAAAGGCGAAGATCACTCCGGACTTGCCGCCGATGACGCTGCCCATTGTGACTGTGAAAATGGCGAGGAGGAAAAGAAGGAAGGTGATTTTGAGTCTGTTTTGCATATTTACCCCCGACGATCCTGATAAGTCCCCGAATAGGAACCGGTTTCCGCCGGGGGGGGGGAATAAAAAAACCTTTACCCTCGGCATGTCACCTGGATAAAGGTCTTGTTGACAGGTTTATCTGCCCCGGTACCGGGTCTTTCGACCGTGTTGACGGAATCCGGGCCGACCTTTTCTCTGGCCGATAACTACTCCCCTTTAGAGGGTCTGAATATAATTTTACCGGTTCAAGTTGTCAAGTAAAAAAACGCGACAGTAAAAAAACGCGGCACGATCCAAAATAATAATTGACTCCTTCGTCTGGACTATGTTACAAACAATCTTTCAAACTGCAGAAGCACTAAAAATAGCGTGAACAAATGTCGCGGGGTGGAGCAGTCTGGTAGCTCGTCGGGCTCATAACCCGAAGGTCGAAGGTTCAAATCCTTCCCCCGCAACCAAATAAAAATAAAGGACTTGCGCAATATGGCAAGTCTTTTATTATTTGGGACTGGGGAAGAGTGGCAGGCACTAAAAAAGAACTGTAATGTCAATCCCAAATCAAAAGCGCCCTCTTCGTGGGCTCGTCATCGGCTCCTCAACATACTGGCTGTATGCCTTCGTCGCCTCAATCCTCGCCACGGTAAATTTGTTCTCCATGTGAGCAGTCATGCTGGACAGGAGTTTTGAGTCATTTTCAAATAGTCAAAGACCATACGCACGTTTCTCATGAGCTGTCTCATTTTTTGTGCGACACTCACCG
>JBAQKZ010000332.1:0-3797 GCA_049301475.1 Geobacteraceae bacterium
CCTGTCGGCAGCGGCCAGCGAGAAGCGCGGCAGCATGGATGCCCGGGTGGCCGTGGTTGCTGACCTGATCGCACAGGATCCGCAGGACCACTTTATTGTCTGGCATGACCTGGAAGACGAGCGCCACGCCCTGCAGCAAGCCATCCCCGAAGCGGTGAGCGTGTGGGGCAGCCAGGACCTGGAAGAGCGCGAGAAGCGCATCGTGAGTTTCAGCGATGGCCAGGACCGCATCCTGTCGACCAAGCCGGTGATTGCCGGATCCGGCTGCAACCTGCAGCGCCACTGCCACCGTGAAATCTTCGCGGGCATCGGCTTCAAGTTCAACGACTTTATCCAGTCCGTCCACCGCGTCCACCGCTTTGGCCAGACCAAGCCCGTGCGCATCGACATCGTGCACACCGAATCCGAGCGCGAGGTACTGCGTACTCTGCTGGCCAAGTGGGACCAGCACAACGAAATGAGCAGCAAAATGACAGACATCATCCGCAAATTCGGATTGAGCCAGTTGGCCATGCAAGAGGTGCTGGCCAGGTCCATCGGCGTGAAGCGCATCGAGGTCAAGGGCGACCTGTTCAGTGTGGCCAATAACGACTGTGTCGAAGAGGCCCGGCTGCAGCCGACCAACTCGGTCGACCAGATCATCACCAGCATCCCGTTCGCCAATCACTACGAATACACCCCGAGTTACAACGACTTCGGCCACACCCAGGACAACGCGCACTTCTGGGCGCAGATGGATTACCTGACGCCCGAACTGCTGCGGATTCTGAAGCCCGGGCGCATCTACTGCTGCCACGTCAAGGACCGCATCAACTTCGGCAACGTGACCGGCGCCGGCATCCCCACTGTGAGCCCGTTCCATGCCGAGGCGCTGTTCCACGGCGTGAAGCACGGCTTTGACTACATGGGGATGATCACCATCGTCACGGATGTGGTGCGCGAGAACAACCAGACCTATCGTCTGGGCTACACCGAGATGTGCAAGGACGGCTCAAAAATGGGCGTTGGATCACCGGAATACGTGCTGCTGTTTCACAAGCCACAGACCGACCGGGGCCGCGGCTACGCCGATCAGCCGGTGGTGAAATCAAAGGCTGAATCCAGCCTGGCGCGATGGCAAGTCGATGCGCATGCGTTCTGGCGCTCCAGCGGCAACCGCCTACTGTCCGCTGAAGAAATGGCGAGCTATGGCCCCGGCAAGCTGGCCAAGATGTTCACCGACTACAGCTTGCAGAACGTCTATGACTACGAGTTCCACGTGAAGATTGGCGAGGAACTACTGGACCGTCAGGCCCTGCCCTCGACCTTCATGAGCTTGGCGCCCGGCAGTCACCACCCCGATGTGTGGCACGACATCAACCGCATGCGCACGCTCAACGGAGACCAGACGAACCGCGCAGTTGAGAAGCATGTCTGTCCGCTCCAGTTCGACATCGTGGACCGGCTGATTGAGCGCTACAGCATCAAGGGCGAGAAGGTCTATGACCCGTTCTGTGGCCTTGGCACAGTGCCCTATCGCGCCATTCTCAAAGGGCGCACTGGCGGAGGATCTGAACTGAGCGCCGCCTACTTCATGGATCAGGTGCATTACCTCAAGTCTGCCGAACGCCAGATCAGCATGCCCAGCCTGTTTGCACTGGAAGAGGCGGAAGCACTGGAGGTCGCATGACACCCCTATCCCTCCCGATCGACCAAAGGCGCGCTGCAGCCGCCTATCTTGCCGGCCTGGATATGGAAATAGCCATGGCAGTCGGTGACCGTGATGCCGCCCAGAAGGCGCGCAAGGAAATGGAAGCCCAGGCTATCGCTCGCCACGCCGCGCGGGAGGCTGGATGCTTTTTTGATCTGGCTGGTGAGGCTGACCGGGTTGCGATGCAGGGGAGGGTGGCGTGATTTTAGGCGCGGCTAGGGTAGCTCCCAAAAAGGCGGATTTCCGACCCGCTCTGCCGATGTCCTTTTTGTCGGGCGTATCGGAAATACCAATGGCCAAGACATATTTTGAAAAACTAAAAGACCCGCGCTGGCAGAAAAAGCGACTTGAAGTTCTTGAGCTGAATCACTGGGCATGCGCGCAATGCGGCGAAACAGGGGCCACGCTGCATGTCCACCACAAGCAGTATTTCAAGGGCCGCGAGCCATGGGAATACGAGGCAGGGCAGTTGACCTCCTTGTGCGAGGAATGTCACGGAAGCGAGCACGAATCAGAAGACCCGCTTTTACTGGCGTCATCGTTCGTTGTCTATGACGGTCCATGCAGCCGGGAAACTGTTGCCAGCCTGGTGGCGGGCTTCTGCCGCCATGAAATGAATAAGCCCTATGTGGGTGATCCGGAGGCGTATCTCTCAGGGGATATAGCACGCGAAATTACCGACAAATGCCAGTGCATGCAAATGCTTGCGCTATCCGAAGCATTGGCCGCCCGCGATCAGTTCACTGTTCGCGAGGCGCTGAACGACTTTATCCAAGACCTGAAATCAAGGGCGCCGGCAGTTCCTCCGCCGATCAGGAAGGAAGATTTGATATGACGGAAGTATCGGCCCCAATGACGCCTGCAGATTGCAACCTGCGGGGACTGCCATTCATGCCGCTTGAGGTCCAGCGCCTGCTCGACTCTGATCTTTTCATCCTGAGTACGGGTGACGAGTTCAAGGCTGCAGTCGCACTCTGGTGCAAGAGCTGGGGCCAAATTCCAGGCGGAAGCCTGCCAGACAACGATAGGCTGCTTGAGGGTTTGTCGGGCGCGAAGTCATGGAAGAAGGTTCGTGAGATGGCATTGCGCGGCTGGGTTAAGTGCTCTGATGGGCGCCTGTACCACCCAGTTGTTGCTGAGAACGCGCTCAAGGCCTGGGAAAGCCGGGAAGACCACCGGGAAACCAATGAGGGCCGCAACGAGCGCCAGAAGCGTTGGCGCGACCGAATTAAGGATCTCTCGGCGCGACTCAGAGACGCGGGCGTAACGCCTCCGATGAACGCATCAATGGCAGAACTTGAGCGTTTGATGCATCTACATGTAGACGGTTATGTAGACGCCGATGCGTCTACAAAGAAATCTACTGTAGATAACTCAGAGACAGCTAATAAGGGTAAGGGAGAGGGTAAGGGTAAGGGAACTAAGAAAGGAGCTAAAGCTCCTCTGCCAGCAGACAAGCTGCCGGCCTGGATGGACTCGCTGGTCAACCTGTACCACGAAGTCCTGCCTGAACTGCCCGGCGTGCGGGTCATGGACAAGGAGCGCGAGCAAGCCATCCGTGATTTTTGGGACTGGGTGATGACCACCAATCGCCCCGGCGGCGAGCCTCGCGCCACCAACGAGCAGGAGGCGCTGGACTGGACTCGCGACTACTTCACCCGGGCCCGTGGCAACGATTTCATCATGGGTCGCGGACCTAAATCGCCGGGGCATGAAAACTGGCGCTGCCCCATTGAGTACCTGCTGAGCGCCAAGGGTATGAAAAAAGTCATCGAAGAAACCCGGGAGGCCGCATGAACGCCGCCGCCGAGGGGTTCATCCCCGTCTTTGTCACCCACGCCAGAGAGTCCGAACAAACGATCTTGGGCGGCCTGATGATGGCCCCGCAGTTGTTCGACATCGTTGGCGACATCGTGCAGGCCGGCGACTTCTTCACCGAAGAAAACCAGCGCATTTTTACCGCCGTGTCTGGCCTGATCAACTCGGCCAAAGACTGCGACGTGATCACGGTGTGGGAGCACTTGAAAAAAGAGGTCGAGATCGAGCACCTGCACGCCATGGTGCAGTACGTGCCGTCGCCGGCCAACGCCCGCAAGCACGCGCAGAT
>JBAQKZ010000333.1:0-6277 GCA_049301475.1 Geobacteraceae bacterium
GTTCTGATCTTGTAACGCTCCGCCTCATGGGGTGCCATCGGAACAGCCTCCTTGCCTCGGGTGTTTCTGTCTATGATCGGTACATGTCCAAGCTGGCGACTTATACCGAGTCGCAATCAAACGATTACGTTGTTGGCTTCGTCAGTGGCTCCTCAACGTACTATTAGTGTACGCCTACGTCGCCCCCTCCTCGCCGCCTAGTACTCATTTTGATTGCAACTCGGTATTACTTCTTCTATTCGCCCGGCGTCGTAGGTGGGTGTGTAGAAGACGCCGCCCGCCTTCTTTACCTCGGGCTTGTCCTCCACCACGGCGCGGTGGTTGCTGGTCAGGCGGATTACCTTGCCCAGGAACTGTTCGTAGACCTGCCCCAGGATGTCGGAGGGCAGGACGGCGAATTCGTAGGGTGAATCCGGGTAGTAGAGCCGTTTGAGGATTTCTTTCAGCGGTTTGTCGTCGATGGCAAGAGATATGGTCAGACTGTCGGGTGGCTCGGCTTCACCTTCTTCATGGCGGAAGTGGAACAGGCCCGAGTTGTAACGATCATCGGCTTTGTAGAAAAGCTCACGCAGGCGGGTAAAGGTGTTGGGGCCGTTGCAGATGCCGCGCAGTTTGCCGTACTCTTCGATGCACCGGTCTTCGGCGATGCGCAGGAAGATGATCCGGTCGATGGTGCGCTGGACCGATTCGTTCAGTTCACGGACCGAGAGCGTGTTACGCAGGGCGATGTTCTTGGCCAGGGTATCGCGCCAGCTCTCGATCTCCTCCAGAAATGCGCTGTCTACCTCGGCGGTGCCCCGCTTGGCCTTGTGGGATTCGGCGTATTTGTCGAAAGAGCCTTTGAGGATGGCGTTCTTGGAGAAGATCACGGCGATCTCGTCCCATTTTTCTGCATACTGGCGGAAGGTGTAATACTTGACACGGGCCTTGTCAGCCCGATCCTTCTGGTCCGGCTTGATGCGACAGTCGTAGACCTCCAGTTCATCGAAATCGGTGACAATGGAGAGCGGCAACTTGGCCGACCAGGCGTAGCGCCGCACCTGAAAGGCGGAAGCCGGATCATCCTTGATGCAGATGGAGGGTTTCTTGGCCTCGACGAAGAACTTGCGCTGGCCGCCGATGCGAAAGGAATAATCGGGCGCCTTGGTGATGCCGCCTACCTTGACGGCGTCCTCGTGGATCACATCCTTGTACGCCTCGGCATTCCCTTCGCAATTGTTCACGTCCCAGCCCAGCGCCTCGAAGAAGGGATCGATGAACTCACGCCGCGCTTGGGTCTCGTTGTAGGAACCCGATTTGTACGCATCCAGATTGCGTTCGAAGCGTTCGATCAGGTCAAGAATTATCTGCGGAGTCGGCATGTGATTAAACTCCTGAATTGCACCATGAGATCAAAAATATAGCGACATTCTTATCAAAAACCTCCAAGAATAGTCATGATAAAGAATTCGCTGGATATCTCAACAAGGCGTCGCACATCAGGGCACCCAGAGAACGCTGTTATCTATTGAACCCATCAGTACCTTCAACTTCGCCGAATCCGACTTCAATACCTTCTCGCCACGCCTTGACGCCAGGCTGACATCGGCCCGGCCCGAAATTTGGAGGCGCCTCCTTGATATTCCCTCTCACGTCGCAAACATTTCAGCAAGGACAGACAAAACATCTTCTTGAGTCCGCTTGTCAATCCTGCCAAGCTTTTGAACAAGCCGCGACTTGTCTATGGTTCTGATTTGATCAAGGACCACTTGCCCATTTTTACCTTGGAACCTACAGATCACCCGTGTAGGATAATTTCTGCCCTTGGTCGTCATTGGCGCAACTATGACGGTGGCAATGTTCCGGTTCATCTCGTCGGGTGAAATAAGGAGACAAGGCCTGACTTTACGAATCTCGCTGCCGACTGATGGGTCCAGGTTGACCAGATAAACGTCGAATCGTTTGCTTACCATTCCCATTCATCCTTGTCCCATTCTGTTTGTCCACTCAGATATTCGTCAATCATCCCGTCATCGCTACTCTCGGCCATGAGCCGGAATTTTTCAGCCCATCCTTGACGGGGGTGAGAAGCTGAGCGAATAACGATTTTTTCGTCTTCCACCTCAAGTTCTACTTCCTTTCCAAGATGGCTCTGTTCAAGGAGAATCCTGGGAATACGTATCCCTTGTGAATTGCCGATACGAATAATATTTGTCCGCATGTATGATTTCCTCCGGGGAAAGTGATTACTTGTGTGGCTACATTGTAATTACCAAAGTGGAAGAGGTCAAGAATTTCTTGCCGGTGAAAAGACTTATGCAGGGGAATAAGAAAAAACGGGGAGTTATTTCACCTTCCAGGTCGTGCCTTGCGGCCCATCAAAAAGCATTACGTTCCGGTCAAGCAGGAAATTCCGGATATCGTCGCTCCGCTTGAACTCCCTGGCCTTGCGGGCCGCCGCCCGCTCTTCAATCAGCCGTTCGATCTCCTCCACCATTATTTGCAGCCCTTCCGCCTTACGTCCTCTGATCCTCGACAGATAGGCGGAGGGTTCCGAGGTGAATATGCCGAGAATCCCGCCGATTTCGGCGAATATGGCCTTCACCTCACCCAACAGCGCGCAGGCGGCGCTGTTGGCCGATTTGTCGGCAAGCAGCCGGTTCGCGCTCCTGACCAGATCGAAGACATTTCCCAATGCCAGAGCAGTGTTGAAATCATCGTCCATCGCCTCCCGGAAGCGCTGCCTAAATGAACCGGTCTTCTCCGCCAGCTCCTGAAGTGTTTCGCTCGTCTCCGCCGGTGCCTCCGTGGGTGACGCCTCAGCCATAAGCTCGTCAATGCCTGCCAGTGACTTGTATATCCGCTCCAGCCCCGCCTCCGCCTCGGTCATGCTCTGGTCGCTGAAATCCAGCGGCGAACGGTAATGGGCGGAGAGGAGGAAGAAACGAAGCACCTCGCTGTCGTACTTCTCCAGCACTTCCTTGATGGTAAAGAAGTTTCCCAAGGACTTGCTCATTTTTTCCGCGTTTATATTAACAAAACCGTTGTGCAGCCAATACTTGACGAACGGCTTGCCTGTGGACGCCTCCGATTGGGCGATCTCGTTTTCGTGATGCGGGAATATCAGGTCCTTGCCGCCGCCGTGTATATCAAAGCTTTCCCCAAGGTACTTCATGCTCATGGCCGAGCATTCTACGTGCCAGCCGGGACGCCCCATGCCCCAGGGCGACTCCCAGAACGGCTCACCCGGTTTGGACGCTTTCCATAGCGCGAAGTCCATAGGGTGGCGTTTTCGTTGGCCCACCTCAATCCTGGCTCCTGCCTGCATCTCATCCAGATTGCGCTTCGACAGCTTCAGATATGGATCGAACCGCTCCACGGAGAAATAGACATCCCCCTCGGACTGATAGGCGCACCCTTTGCGGATCAGGTTCTCAATCAGCCGGACGATTTCGCCGATGTGCTCCGTGGCCTTTGGCCGACAGGTGGGGATAGCAATCCTCAGTTGCGCCATGTCGTGGTCGAACTCGGCTATGAACCGCTCGGAGATATCCTGACAGGAGATCCCTTCACGATTGGCCCGATTGATGATCTTGTCGTCGATGTCGGTATAGTTGCGGACGTAGGTTACCTCATAGCCGCAGGCCATAAGATAGCGGTAGATCACATCGAAGACCACATTCGCCCTGGCATGGCCGATGTGGCAATGATCGTACACGGTCACCCCGCAGACATACATCCCGACCTTGCCGGGGGTGAGTGGAACAAATTCATCCTTGCCGCCGGAAAGTGTATTATAGATTCGCAACGCTGCCATGCATATCCCCGAAGTTGTTTAGTTTATTTTCGTATTCATATCACAACCGCCGCGCCAAGTGAAGGATTTTCCGCCCGGTATCCGGAACCCGATAAAAATCAGGAGTTAGCTCTGGAGAAAAGTCAAAACAGTGTAACATATTAATATTATTTAAAATTTCATAGAGCATAGCTTGCATAAAAGCGTTATTATGATAGATTATACTCATAGGGCCAACTGCTGTGGGGGGGGGCAGACGGATGGGTGTGCCACTGCGCGTGCTGATTATTGAAGAGTCGGCAGACAATGTGCTGCTGCTATCACAAAAACTCCGCGATGGGGGTTACGTACCGGAGTGCCGACAGGTGGATAATGCCGAGGAGATGGCTGCCGCGCTTGCGGAGAGTGGATGGGATATTGTGGTCGCCGATTATATGCTCCCCAGGTTCAGCAGCATGGCAGCCCTGGAGCTGCTTCAACAGCAGGGACTCGATCTGCCGTTCATTATCGTCTCCGACCATATAGGGGCAGAGACCGCCGTCGAGGCCGTGAAGTCCGGTGCTCATGACTATCTGTTCAGGGATCGATTGGACAGGTTGGCAGAGGTCATAAGGCGGGAACTGCGGGAGGCGCATATCCGCCGCGAAAGGCGTGAGGAGGAAGAAACTTTGAGAGGGTCGGAGCGCCGGTTTCGCGCGACGCTTGAAAATATCGGCCTGCTCGCCTTCTGGATCGATATGGAAGGGAGGATAACCTTCTGCAATGACTCCCTTCTCGAACTCACGGGTTGGCGGCGAAATGAGGTCATTGGCCGACTATGGAGCAAAATCTTTCTCCCCGAGTGCGATGTTATATGGGAAAAGTTCTTTTCTACCATTAAATCCGGATCACTGCCCAGTCATTACGAGGACGAAATTGTCACCTGTAAGGGGGAACGGAGGCTGATATTCTGGAGCAATACCCTTCTGTTGGACTACCAGGGGAATGTTGAAGGATTGGCCTGCATCGGTAATGACATCACCGAACGGAGGCAGGCGGAGGCCAAACTCAGGTATATGAGCACACATGATCACCTCACCGGGCTCTACAACCGTTCCTACTTTGACGAGGAACTGGAGCGGCTAGAGCGGAGCAGGAAATATCCCGTGAGTGTACTCATGGCGGATGTAGACGGCCTTAAGGAGGTCAACGACATCTTGGGTCACGCCGCTGGCGACAAGTTGCTCCAGGAGGTCGGCCAGATACTTACGGACGTGTTCCGGGCCGAGGACGTAGTGGCGAGGATCGGGGGAGATGAGTTCGCGGTGCTGCTTCCCGGAGCGGACGAAACCGCCACGGTCGAGGCAATGAATCGAATCAGACAGATTATCATCCTTAATAACGAGAACCGGCAGATGCTCCCCTTGAAACTGTCGATGGGATTCGCCACCGCATGCACAGCCGACGTGCAGTTGACAATGGTCTGCAGAATAGCCGACGACCGTATGTACCAGGACAAGCTGGGCCGCTACGGACGCCTGGATATAGAGCCGTAGCGCACCCTAACGAGCCGCCGCATCAATGGTATTTCCCCATGAATTTCCTGCTGTCATTAACGAACCGGCTTTCCGGATATTCCTTGAAGAGGCGATTGAAGATGTCGCGTCCCTTCTCCTTGTCCCCCGCCAGTATGTATGCCTCCCCCAGGTAAAAGAGAGTTTCGCCGTGAAGCGGTGATTTGGGGAATTTTTCAAGCGCTTCCTCAAGTCGCTTTATTGATGCCTGGTATTTCTCGGCCCGGAGGTAGAATCTTCCTACATATATCTCGTACTGCACTTGCTTCTGATAGCATACATCAAGTTTCTCCTTCACCTCGGCGGCGTATTCGGAATCGGGATACTGCTTCAGAAACTGCTCAAACAGGGCCGCCGCATTTTTGACCGGGGTTTGGTCGGCGTCGATGCGGCCAATCTGGACATAATTGCACATCCCTAGCCTGAATAGCGCAAATGGGACCTTCTCGTGGTTGGGATGGAGCTTTCGGAAATCCTCGTAGGCCGCAGTCGCCTCAATGTAGTTCGCATTCTCGAAATGAGCATCGGCAATTTTCAACTCCGCTTTAGCAGTAAGTTCAGGCGAAGTGTAACTGTCCTTGACCTTCTTCCACTGAGCGATTGCGTCTTCATATTGACGGGAGGCATAGAAATTCTCTCCTTCCTTAAAGTAGGTTTCAGAGCTCTTGGGCGCAATTGGGCTTGTGGCGCAGCCGGCAAGGAGCAGGATTAGGGAGAGGTTGAGCATTTTATGGGAAGACATTTTTACCCCTGTGCAATTTAGAGTTTCTCGCTGGAAAGTTAGTGGAAAATGGGGATATTGTCAATGCAAAGTTGCCTTTAATCACGGTAAATTTGTTCTCCATGTGAGCAGTCATGCTGGACAGGAGTTTTGAGTCATTTTCAAATAGTCAAAGACCATACGCACGTTTCTCATGAGCTGTCTCATTTTTTGTGCGACACTCACCGT
>JBAQKZ010000334.1:0-3739 GCA_049301475.1 Geobacteraceae bacterium
GCATGGCCGTTGGACGCCGGGGCCGGGAGAGGCGCTGTTTAACGCGATGATAGGCGCACTCGGCCCGTTGCCGATTATTGCGGAGGATCTGGGGGTTATCACCCCGGACGTGGAGGCGCTACGGGACAGGTTCGGTTTTCCGGGGATGAAGATTCTCCAGTTCGCCTTCGGTTCCGGCCCGGACAATCCCTATCTTCCACACAATCACGTCCAGAACTGCGTGGTCTACACCGGCAGCCATGACAACAACACTACAGCGGGGTGGTTCGCCTCACTCGGTGACAAGGAACGCCGCCATCTCTGCCGCTATCTCAATATTGAGGCGGACGAGATGCCTTGGGCGCTGGTCAGGGCAGCCCTGGCGTCGGTGGCGCATACAGCGGTCATACCGTTGCAGGATATTCTGGCCCTTGGCAGTGAGGCGCGGATGAATGTGCCGGGGGCGGCGGCGGGCAACTGGAGCTGGCGATACCAGGAGGGGGCGCTTGATGACCGGCTGGCCGGGACTCTCAGGGAGTTGGCGGATATGTATGGCCGTGTCCGGCGAAAGGATGTCACTTAGTACGACTCCTACAGATAGAGATTGCACTATAAAGTCCCCCTTAAGAAAGGGGGATTTAGGGGGATTTGCCGTTGACTTTACAAACCAAATCCCCCCTGACCCCCCTTTGCAAAGGGGGGAATAACCGATGAAAAGCGCAACTGTCGGAGTAGTATTAAATATTAAACTCATTCTTTAGTAATGATAGGCTAATAGCTTAATTAATTGCGACTATTGTAGCGCTGTGATCGATTTTCTTCGGCGGTATTTCATGGATGTGATCACTACCCACATAAACGCTGATTTCGACTGCCTCGGGGCAATGGTTGCGGCAAAAAAGCTCTATCCCGATGCGCTGATGGTCTTTTCCGGCTCGCAGGAGAAGAGCATGCGCGACTTTTTCCTCAACTCCACCGGCTATGCCCTCAATTTCACCCGTATCCGGGACCTGGATATGGACAGGATCACACGGCTTATCCTGGTGGACTGTCAGCACTCTTCCCGGATCGGTCGATTTGCGGAGATCATCAACAAACCGGGGCTGGAAATCCATATATACGACCACCATCCCGGATCATCCGGCGACGTGACGCCTACCGGCGGGGTAATCCGCGACTGCGGCTCATCCACGACTATTCTCACCGCCATTCTGCGGGATCAGCGGATCGAAGTCAGCGCCACAGAGGCGACCCTGATGATGCTGGGCATCTACGAGGATACCGGGAGCCTCACCTTCCCCTCCACCACAGTGGACGACTATCAGGCGGCGGCCTGGCTACTGGAGCGGGGCGCAAACCTGAACACGGTGGCCGACTTCGTTACACAGGAACTGACCGCCGCGCAGGTCTCCCTTCTCAACGACCTGCTGAAATCCCTCAAGACCACCACCTTGAACGGCGTGGACGTATCCATAGCCCATGCCTCCGTGGACTACTACATCGGCGATATAGCCGTGCTGGCCCATATGATGCGCGACATGGAAAACCTTCAGGCCCTCTTTCTGGTCGTAGACATGGGGAGCCGGGTCTACATCGTCGCCCGCAGCCGCATCCCGGAGGTGAACGTGGGGGATCTGCTGCGCGAATTCGGCGGCGGGGGGCATTCCACTGCGGCCTCGGCAACCGTCAGGGAACTTACCCTTATTCAAGTGCTGGCAAAGCTGGAAGAAACGCTGAGGATGAGGGTGAATCCACGCCGTACAGCGCGGGACATCATGTCGTCGCCGGTTAAGACGATGCCGGTAACCACCAGTATCGGGGAGGGGCGCGAGCTCCTTACCAGATATAACGTTAACGCCATGCCGGTCATGGACGGCAACCGGATTGCCGGCATCATATCCCGCCGGATCGTCGAAAAGGCCCTGTACCACAATCTCGGCAGCCTGCCGGTCACCGAATACATGCACACGGAGTTCAGAACCGCCGCTCCGGATACCCCCATCCCCGATATCCAGGAATACTTCGTCGGCTGGAACCGGCGATTCATGCCGATATTCGAGGGTGGGGAACTTGTGGGAGCCGTCACCCGCACCGACATCCTGCGCCATATATGCAGCGAAGATGCGCTCTACGACCTTGCCGATGGCAGCATGCCGGTACACAGCAGAGAAGTGGAAAGGCTGATGCACAAGCATCTCTTGCCC
Source organism: Geobacteraceae bacterium (assembly GCA_049301475.1). Lineage (GTDB taxonomy): Bacteria > Desulfobacterota > Desulfuromonadia > Geobacterales > Geobacteraceae > JBAQKZ01. The sequence continues at coordinate 2,184 of JBAQKZ010000334.1, forward strand.
AGGGTGGTGCAAATGCTCCGGGACTTAGGTGGTGTCGGCGATCAACTGGACCTGCCTGTGTATGTCGTGGGGGGATTCGTCCGCGACCTTCTTCTGGGGATTGAGAATTACGACATCGACGTAACGGTTGAGGGGGACGGCATACTATTCGCGGAGACCTTTGCCGGCCAATTCGGCTGCCGGGTGAAGAGCCACCGGAAATTCGGCACAGCGGTGATAATCTTCAACGAAGGCTTTAAGGTTGATGTTGCAAGTACCCGTCTTGAATACTATTCCTCGCCTGGCGCACTGCCGACAGTGGAGCGCTCCTCCCTGAAGATGGACCTCTACCGGCGGGATTTCACGATCAACACCCTGGCGATTCGCCTGAACAGTGCGGAGTTCGGAATGCTCATCGACCACTACGGTGGACAGGGGGACCTCCAGGATCATGTCATCCGGGTGCTGCACAACCTCTCCTTCGTGGAGGACCCCACCCGCGTATTCAGGGCCGTCAGGTTCGAGCAACGTCTCGGTTTCCATATCTCAAGCCACACCGAAAACCTGATCAAAAATGCGGTGAAGATGAATTTTCTGGAAAAACTTGGGGGGAAACGCCTGCTGAGCGAGTTGATACAGATATTGCGGGAAAAGGATCCGATGCCTGCCGTGGAGCGTATGTCGTCATTGGGGCTACTCCGGTTCATCCACAAGGAGTTGCGGCTGACTGGCGAGACCTGGCGAGTACTGGCAGAGGCCAGAAATATCGTCTCCTGGTTCGATCTCCTGTTCCTGGAGCGGCAATACGAAAAATGGGCGGTCTACCTTCTGGCTCTCTGCGATTCACTCTCCAGCGAGCAGTTTGGGGAGAGTTGCGCACGTCTTTCCGTGAATGAGCGGTATCGGGCGAAGCTGTTCGACTCGCGTAAGCAGGCCGTTCATCTCCTTGATATCATGCATAAAAGCGCGGCAAAAAAAGCCCCGGTCATGCGGAGCGACATCTACCACTGGCTGAAGGACCTGCCGGTGGAGCTTCTCCTCTACATGATGGCGCGCACTACCAGCGAGGAAGTGAAGAAGCAGATATCGCTCTACTTCACCCAGCTCCAGAACGTCCATTGCCTTATTACCGGCGACGATCTGGAGGCGCTTGGAACCCCTGCCGGACCGATGTTTAAGGAAATTCTCGCCGCGGTTCTCCGTGCAAGGCTGAACGGCGGCGTATCCAGCGTCGAGGATGAATTGCGTCTCGCACAGGAACTGTTGGTCAAGATGACAGGTCGTGTTAAGGGATAACCTTTGTAACTATTCCGCACAAGTTTTCAAGTCCCCCCTTCCCCTTGCGGGAGGGGGTCAGGGGGTGGGGGAAGCTGGCACATTTGGCTCAATTGCCGACTTCACCCACCCCTCAGTCCCCTCCCGTCAAGGGAGGGGAGGCTAAAACAAGAGACAAACAGGAGTTTAAGAGCACAGGCCTTATAACCCCATAAAACATCTGCAATATCGTACAGTTACGCCTTTCGCACATGTAAGACCCTACGTTTTAATCAATTAATATGCGAGTAAAGCTAACAAAA
>JBAQKZ010000335.1:0-5704 GCA_049301475.1 Geobacteraceae bacterium
TTGCAAGGGAGGGTGAGCGAGGCCGAATTTGCGGAACACTCCATTGCCGCGCGGGTGATTGCGGAGCTGGCCGCGACCGATGCCTTTAGCCTCAGGAGGGTGGTAAACGGCACAGGGGTCGTGATACATACCAACCTGGGCCGTTCGCCGCTGCCGGAGCGGGTGCGGCGCTCGCTTGCCGAAATCGCCTTCGGCTACTCGAACTTGGAGTTTGACATCTCGACGGGAGAACGTGGAAGCCGCTATGCCCATGTGGAGAAGCTATTGTGCGAGTTGACCGGCGCAGAGGCGGCGCTGGTGGTCAACAATAACGCCGCCGCCGTTCTGCTGGCCCTTTCGGCGCTTGCGCAGGGTAAAGAGGTGGTCGTTTCCCGAGGAGAACTGGTTGAGATCGGCGGATCGTTCCGGATACCGGATGTGATGCGCCAGAGCGGTGCGCTCCTGCGGGAAGTCGGCGCCACCAACCGTACCCATCTCTACGATTACCGGGCCGCGGTGAATGACGCCACCGCTCTCCTGCTCAAGGTACACGCGAGTAATTTCGCCATGCTCGGCTTTACCGCCGAGGTCTCTGTGGCGGAACTCGTGGCGCTGGGCCGGGAGTTGACGGTTCCCGTTATGGCGGATATAGGGAGCGGCAATTTGATCGACCTTGCCCGTCTGGGGGTGGGCAACGAGCCTACGGTGCGGGAGTATGTGAACGCCGGGGTCGATCTGGTCACTTTCAGTGGCGACAAGCTTTTGGGCGGGCCACAGTCTGGTATAATTGTCGGCAAACGGGGCTTTGTCGAGCCGTTGAAAAAACACCCTCTCCTTCGGGCGCTCCGCATCGACAAACTGACCCTGGCGGCGCTGGAGGGGACACTCAGGCTGTACCGCGATGAGCGCCAAGCATTGGCGGAAATCCCGACCTTGAGGATGCTGACCATGCCGCTTGCCGAAATCGTGCTCAAGGGGCGTCGGATGCTCCGCAGGCTCCGACGTGGAGCGCCTCCGGATGTGGCCCTTGCCCTGCGGGACGGAGTTTCCCAGGTAGGTGGCGGGGCGCTGCCGCTTCTGGAGCTTCCTACGGTTCTGTTGGCCGTGACCGTGGCGGGGCGCTCCCCCCAGGCGCTGGAAGCGCAACTGAGAAACGCGCCGGTTCCGGTCATCGGAAGAATCTGGAAGGACACCTTTCTTCTCGACATGCGCACCATCGCTGACGCTGACTTGCCGGACCTGCTGACAGCGTTCCGGTTTCCTGTGGAGCGAGGGATGTCTTTGCACAATACTTGAGGAACAGTCCATGAGCGTAATCGCACTTATACCGGCAGCGGGCGTTGGCAAACGGATGGGGGCGGAGATCAACAAGCAGTATCTTCTCCTTGCCGGAAAGCCGATTGTGGCCCATACCCTCTCGTTGTTCGAGGAGGCCCCGTTTGTAGACCATATCTACCTGGTCACCCCTGAAGCGGAGATACCCTACTGCCGGGAGATGGTGGTGGAGCGCTACGGTTTCACCAAGGTCCGCGCAATTGTGCCGGGAGGTAAAGAGAGACAGAACTCTGTCCTGAACGGACTGCGGGCCATGGAGGACGCTATTGAGGACGACGTGGTGCTGATCCATGATGGTGTGCGCCCGTTTGTCCCGATTGCCGTACTGGAACATGCGGTGGCCGCCGCCAGAGCCCACTCTGGCGGGCTGGTGGCGGTGCCTGCAAAGGATACCATCAAGATCGTCGATGACGGGGTGGTAACCGAAACCCCGCCGAGGGAACGCCTCTGGCTGGCCCAGACCCCCCAGGCGTTTCGTTACGGGGTGATCCGGTCCGCTCACGAGATCGCGGAGACCGTGGGGTTCCTGGGCACGGACGACGCTTCTCTGGTGGAGCGGCTCGGGCAGCCGGTGCATATCGTTATCGGTGATTACCGCAACATAAAGATTACTACGCCGGAGGACCTCATTCTGGCGGAAGCATTTATAAAATCAATGAAAAATGAAGGGTGAACAATCAGATGCGAATTGGCCACGGCTATGACGTGCATCGGCTGGTGGAGGGAAGGAAGCTGATCTTGGGCGGAGTGGACATCCCCAATGAGATGGGGCTTCTTGGGCATTCCGATGCGGACGTTCTTCTTCACGCCATTTCCGACGCCATCCTCGGCGCGATTGCCGAGGGTGATATCGGTAAACACTTTCCGGACACCGATCCTGCGTTCAAAGGGGCCGACAGCCTCAAGCTGCTGGAGCATGTAGTGCGGCTGGCCAATGGCAAGGGGTACCGGATCGGCAACCTGGACGCCACCATCGTGGCACAGCGCCCCAGGCTCGCTGCGCATATCCCGCTGATGCGGGCCAATATTGCAGCTGCTGTCGGCGCTGAGGTCGAACAGATAAACGTCAAGGCCACCACTACCGAGGAACTCGGTTTCGCCGGTCGTGGCGAGGGGATCGCCGCCTATGCGGTGGCGCTTATGACAAAACTACGGAACAAAGGTGACGAATCCGCATGATCGAAGTGACATCCACATCACAGACGGGCCAGGAAGAGACAACAAGCGCCGCACCGTCTAACTTTATCCAAAACATCATCGAGGGTGATCTGCAAAGCGGCAAACACGGGGCGGTGATCACCCGTTTCCCGCCGGAGCCGAACGGCTACCTGCACATCGGCCATGCCAAATCCATCTGCATCAACTTCGGCCTGGCGCGGGATTTTGGTGGCCGCTGCCATCTCCGTTTCGATGACACCAACCCGACCAGGGAGGAGGTGGAGTATGCCGATTCCATCAAGGAGAGCGTTCGCTGGCTCGGCTTCGACTGGGGAGAACACCTTTACCATGCCTCAGACTACTTCGAGCAGCTCTACCTGTGGGCCGAGCAGCTCATCCTCCAGGGAGACGCCTACGTGGATGACCTCGCGGCCTCGGAGATACGCGAATTTCGCGGCACTCTCACTTCGCCGGGAAAGGAAAGCCCCTTCCGTGCTCGCTCTCCGGAGGAGAACCTAGATCTGTTCCGGCGCATGCGGGCCGGCGAGTTTCCGGATGGCGCCAGGGTGCTGCGGGCGAAGATCGACATCGCTTCCCCGAATCTCAATCTGCGAGACCCGGTCATGTACCGGATAAGCCATACGCCGCATCCCCATACCAGGGACGCCTGGCGCATATATCCGATGTACGACTACGCCCACGGGCAGAGCGACTCCATTGAGGGGATTACCCATTCTATCTGCACACTGGAATTCGAGGACCATCGACCCCTTTATGACTGGTTCCTCGACAGGCTCGGTATCTACCATCCCCGGCAGATAGAGTTTGCCCGCCTCAACCTTACCTACACGGTGATGAGCAAGCGAAGGCTCTTACAATTGGTAAACGACGGCGATGTCTCCGGCTGGGACGACCCCCGCATGCCGACCCTCGTGGGGCTTCGCCGACGCGGTTATACCCCCGAGTCAATAAGGGCCTTCTGTGAGCGGATCGGCGTCGGGCGGAGCGACAGCTGGATTGACATGGGGATTCTTGAGGAATGTGTCCGGGAGGACCTGAACCTGCGGGCGCCGCGAGCGATGGCTGTGCTGAGGCCGCTCAGAGTGGTGATAGAGAACTACCCTGATAATCAGGTGGAAGAGTTTGAGGCCGCCAATCATCCCCACAACCCGGCAATGGGTACGCGCCGGGTTCCGTTCTCGAAGAATATCTGGATTGAGCGGGACGATTTCATGGAGGAGCCTCCAAACGGGTTTTTCAGGCTGGCGCCGGGAAAGGAGGTGCGGCTCCGTTATGCCTGCATCGTCAAGTGCGTCGGCGTGGTGAAGGACGGGGAGGGAAACGTGACAGAGGTCCGCTGCGACTACGATCTGGAGTCCCGTGGCGGCACGGCGACAGACGGACGCAAGGTAAAAGGTACTATACACTGGGTCGATGCTTCCAGCGCGCTTACAGCCGAGGTGCGCATCTACGACCGCCTTTTCACTGTCCCCAATCCTGCCGGTGATGATTGGAAAAGCTCCCTTAACCCGCAGTCGGTTGAGATACTGACCGATTGCAAACTTGAGCCGGGGCTCAAGGAGGCGGCGCCGGAGGGCCGGTTCCAGTTTGAACGGCAGGGGTATTTCTGCGTTGACCCTCTGGATGGAACCGCCGCCGCGCCGGTCTTCAACCGCACGGCTACCCTGCGGGATTCATGGATCAGAAGCGGGCGGCCCGGGCAATAGATTCCATTCGGAAAGGGTTTTTTCCTAATCCGGAAACCTGTAGTGATGCTGCTCACATAGATAAGGGCGGGTTTTTAAACCCGCCCTTATTTTTTTACCACATTTTATTCAGTAGGGGAACGATTAGTAGCGATACGATGTTGATGATCTTGATCATTGGGTTTATGGCCGGCCCTGCGGTGTCCTTGTATGGATCGCCGACGGTGTCGCCGGTTACCGCCGCCTTGTGGGCGTCGCCACCCTTGCCTCCCAGGTGTCCGTCCTCAATGTACTTCTTGGCGTTATCCCAGGCGCCGCCTCCGGTTGTCATCGAGATAGCGACGAAGATGCCGGTCACGATGGAGCCGACAATCACCCCTCCAAGGGCCTTGGGTCCCAAGGTGAAGCCAACCAGAATAGGGACAAGGATAGGAATCAATGCGGGAATAACCATCTCCTTGAGTGCGGTCTTGGTGACTATGTCCACGCAAGCCGCGTAGTCCGGCTTGCCGGTCCCTTCCATGATCCCCTTGATGGTGCGGAACTGGCGCCGCACCTCTTCAACTACCGCGCCTCCAGCCTTGCCGACCGCTTCCATGCAGAGGGCGGCGAAGTAGTAGGGGAGGAGGCCCCCCAGGAAAAGTCCTACGATTATGTACGGATCGGCGAGAGAGAATGTCTTGTCGGGAATAGTTAACTCCTGCACATAGGATGTGAAGAGTATGACAGCGGCAAGCCCTGCGGAACCTATGGCGTAGCCTTTGGTGACCGCCTTGGTGGTGTTGCCGACTGCGTCCAGCGGGTCGGTAACGGCGCGTACCGAGTCGTCCAGGTCGGCCATTTCGGCTATGCCCCCCGCATTGTCCGTTATCGGACCATAGGCGTCCATGGCTACGACGATGCCGGTAAGCGACAGCATGGAAACCGCGGCAATTGCAATGCCGTAGACACCGGCAAAGTTGAATGCCACGAGAATGCCGACTGCGATAACAATAACCGGCAGGGCGGTGGACTTCATGGAGACGCCGAGGCCGGCGATGATGTTGGTGGCGTGGCCGGTGGTGGAGGCTTGAGCTATGTGCTTTACCGGACCGTACTCGGTGGCGGTGTAGTATTCAGTGATCCAGAAAATGGCGCCGGTTACGACCAGGCCGACAATGGTGGAAATAAAGATGTTTATGGCGCTGAAGTTCTGACCGGCTGCGTTCGTGAGTCCCTGCGGGAACATCTGCACGGTAACGAAATAGAAGGCAAAGCAGGCGAGTCCGCCGGAAGCAATGAGCCCTTTGTAGAGGGCGCCCATGATTTTCTGGCTGGCGCCCAGCTTGACGAAGAAGGTGCCGATGATGGAGGCGATGATAGAGATGCCGCCCAGGATCAGCGGATAGCTGACCGCCGAGGGGCTGCTGGTGAAGGTGATGGCCCCGAGCAGCATTGCTGCGATAAGGGTAACTGCGTAGGTCTCGAACAGGTCGGCAGCCATGCCGGCGCAGTCGCCGACGTTGTCGCCCACGTTGTCGGCAATG
>JBAQKZ010000336.1:0-1865 GCA_049301475.1 Geobacteraceae bacterium
GCTGTCCTACGCTTAAAGCTGGATGTTACCATACAGCCTCCAAGGACTCGCTACCCGGTGGTTGGCCTGCCTTCCGGGGCGGGATTCCCACCCGCTGAATTACACGACCTTGCCCGGCCGCACACCACCCTCGTCCTCAGACGACGGTGGTAGTTTATTTATCCCTCCTTTTAATACACTATGTGATGGTAGGAGGCAATGCTATAAATCGTGTCGACATTATGAAAAAGGTGTCACCATGAAAAAGGGTGACAAAACGATTCAGTTGTCGGAGAATAGGGCTTACAGGCTGACTGCTCCTTCATTGAGCTGGATAATTTGTGTTTTTTGTGTAAGAGTGTTTTTCTGTGGCAGTGTCCTCCTTTTGGCTTGAATCAGATGCAGGAGAAAAATATGTTTCGCTACCTTACTGCAGGTGAATCCCACGGTCCGCAACTCACTGCGATTGTCGAGGGGGTTCCGGCCGGACTTTCCATCACCGAGGAGATGATCAACGCCGACCTGTTGCGCCGACAGTGCGGCTATGGACGTGGCGGCCGGATGCAGATCGAGAAGGATACGGTGGATATCCTGTCAGGCGTGCGGTGGGGCAAAACAATCGGCTCGCCGATAACCCTCTGCGTAAAAAACCGTGACTGGGTCAACTGGCGGGAGCAAATGTCGCCGTACGAGCGTCATTTTGATGAGAAGATCGCGGTAACCCGCGCCCGTCCAGGCCACGCTGACCTGTCTGGTGCTATTAAATACAATCATCATGATGTCAGGAATATTCTGGAGCGTTCCAGCGCCCGCGAGACGGCGGTGAGGGTGGCTGTAGGCGCTCTCGCCAAGGCATTGCTCGCCGCGTTCGATATTATGGTCCGCGGTTTTGTCGTAGAGCTGGGAGGAATCAGGGCAAATAGGCCGAACATTCCCATTGCCGATTTGTATGCGCTGGCGAACGGATCGGATATCTTTACCTATGATGCAGTCGCGGAAGCGGAGATGAAAAGGTTCATCGATTCGATGAAAGAGACCGGCGACACGGTCGGAGGCCTCGTGGAAGTCACTGTCTCCGGTTGTCCGGCGGGTCTCGGCAGCCATGTCCAGTGGGACAGAAAACTCGACGCCCGCCTGGCTATGGCGGTAATGAGCATTCAGGCCATCAAGGGGGTCGAGATCGGAACAGGGTTCGAGGCGGCGCGGGTTCCCGGTTCCAAGGCCCATGATGAAATATATTTTGATTCAACCCGCATTGCCCACGGCGCGGGGAGCGGCTTTTACCGCAAGACGAATAACGCCGGCGGCATCGAAGGAGGGATCAGCAATGGCGGGGATATCATCGTCCGGGCTGCAATGAAGCCGATTCCTACCCTTTATAGGCCGCTTCGTTCCGTGGATATTGTGACCAAGGAACCTTTGGAGGCAACCGTCGAGCGCTCCGATGTCTGCGCCGTTCCCGCAGCGTCCGTTGTGGCGGAGGCGGTGGTTGCCATCGAGATAGCGAACCTGTTTCTGGAGAAGTTCGGCGGTGATTCCATGGACGAGATCCGGCGCAACCATGATGGCTACCGGGAATATTTGAAATCGTTCTGACGCGAATGAGTTGGAAGAAATCTTTGCCGCACTGTCTGAACGTGAACTGTGCGAAACTGTCCCTTAGATTTTCTTGACAGGACAGGGAGATAGGAGTGATTACAGGGGCATTTAATGTAGGGGGGATGGGATCACAGATTCGAGCCATGTCGAATTTAAAACCAGCTTTTGCGGAATTATTACGCGCAGTATGGAACAGGTTCAGGATTTCTCTTTCCCTACAAAAAGAGGCATATCAGTGCGGACAACCTGGAACGTGCATTCAAAGAAGCGCTCCGGCAGAGCAGCAT
>JBAQKZ010000337.1:0-6559 GCA_049301475.1 Geobacteraceae bacterium
GCTGTCCTACGCTTAAAGCTGGATGTTACCATACAGCCTCCAAGGACTCGCTACCCGGTGGTTGGCCTGCCTTCCGGGGCGGGATTCCCACCCGCTGAATTACACGACCTTGCCCGGCCGCACACCAACAACGTATCCTCCTGACACTGGCAACCGGCACGGGCAAAACCTTCATCGCCTTCCAGATAGCATGGAAACTGTTTCATAGCCGCTGGAACCTGACTGACTGGAAGAAGGAGGGTGAACCGACCCGCCACCCGCGTATCCTGTTCCTTGCTGACCGTAACATTCTTGCAGATCAGGCATACAACGCCTTTTCAGCCTTCCCCGAAGATGCACTGGTACGGATTGCACCTGATGAGATCAAGAAGAAGGGCAAGGTGCCCAAGAACGGCAGCATCTTCTTCACCATCTTCCAGACCTTCATGAGCGGCCCACCCAGGGATGGACAACCCAGCCCCTATTTCGGCGAGTACCCGCCTGACTTCTTCGATTTCATCGTTATAGACGAATGCCATCGCGGCGGCGCAAATGACGAAAGCAACTGGCGGGGCATCATGGATTATTTCTCCCCCGCCGTGCAGCTCGGCCTGACCGCCACTCCAAAGCGCAAAGACAACGTGGACACCTACGCCTATTTTTGCGATCCGGTATATATCTACTCGTTGAAGGATGGCATCAACGACGGGTATCTCACGCCATTCCGGGTGAAGCAGATTTCCACCACGATGGATGAATACATCTATACATCTGACGACAAGGTTGTAGAGGGGGAGATCGAGGCGGGCAGGTTGTATGAGGAACCCGACTTCAACAAGATCATCGAGATCAAGGAGCGGGAGAAGAAGCGGGTCGAAATATTCATGTCGCTGATCGACCAGCGGGAGAAGACACTGGTATTCTGTGCGAATCAGGCCCATGCGTTAGTGATACGTGATTTAATCAACCAGATAAAGAACAGCACTGATCCGAACTACTGCCATCGCGTCACTGCTGACGACGGCGGACTGGGCGAACAGCACCTGCGGGACTTCCAGGATAACGAGAAGACCATCCCTACCATCCTGACTACATCACAAAAACTCTCCACCGGCGTGGACGCCCGCAACATCCGCAACATCGTGCTGATGCGCCCGATCAACAAGATCATCGAGTTCAAGCAGATCATCGGACGCGGTACCAGGCTGTATGACGGCAAGGACTACTTCACTATTATTGACTATGTGAAGGCGTATCACCATTTTAGCGATCCGGAGTGGGATGGCGAGCCGATAGAGCCGGACTTCCCCATAAGTCCCATAGCTCCCACAACTCTCATAGAGACACAAAGCAACTGTGTCAGCGACCCGGTTCCGGACTACAACAAAAGGCAGAAAGTAAGAGTAAAACTTGCCGACGGCAAGGAGCGCACCATTCAGCACATGACCGTTACAAGTTTCTGGCATCCTGACGGCACACCCATGTCGGCACAGCAGTTCATGGAAGCACTCTTTGGCAAATTGCCCGAGTTCTTTAGAAACGAAAAAGAACTGCGAGCCTTGTGGGGCAGACCGGATACACGAAAGAAGCTACTGGAAGGGCTGGCAGATAAGGGCTTTGGTAAAGATCAACTAAACGAAATGCAGAAGATTATCGACGCGGAAAAGAGCGACTTGTTTGACGTGCTGGCCCATGTCGCCTACGCTCTGCCACCTCTTACCCGCGAAGAACGGGCAGCAAAGGCCAGGGTAATCATCACTCAGCATTTCAACACCAAGCTACAGGTATTCCTTGGCTTCGTACTTGCCCATTACGTGACTATCGGCGTGGAGGAGCTGGACCAGGCAAAACTGACCCCACTGCTGCGGCTCAAATATCACGACTCTATTGCCGATGCCGTAGCCGACCTGGGCCGACCGGACGAGATCGGGAAGGTGTTCTCGGGATTCCAGAAATATCTGTATCAGCAGCAGGTTGGGGTGTAACAGGGAATTATGTACTAATTCCCCGTCAAGCTCTATTCATCTAAATCCCCATCGAACCTGATCTTCTGCTTTTTCTGCTCATTCAGCCGTAAAATTCCAACCGTTTAACCTAAATTCCAAACGTTGGAATTATCTTCCTTGACACTCCACTCCAAGTGTTGTATAAGTTGTACAACATCACCAACAACGGAGGACTACAGAAAGGGGGGAATTTTATGACAGCCTTGGAGGAGTTTGGGCGATTTTTCAAGGAGATGAGGGTGAACACCGGCTTGACGCTTCGGAATTTCTGCCAGCAGAACAATCTCGACGCGGGTAACATCAGTAAGCTGGAAAGGGGGTTGGTCGCCCCGCCGAGATCACGGGAAAAGCTCGATGAATATGCTAAATACCTGAAGATTGAAAAAGGGAGTGATGATTGGTTCAAATTCTATGATCTGGCGTCTGCCTGCTCCGGGATGATCCCGCCCGACATTCTGGATGACAAACAGCTTGCCGCTAAACTCCCTTTGCTCTTCCGCACATTGAGAGGTCAGGATGTCCCCGATGAGAAGCTGCCGGAATTAGCTGAGCTAATCAGGAGGAGTTGAAATGCCGGTTCCGTTCTTGACGAATGATCAGATTCACGAAGCTGCCTTGGCTTTCTTGCGGATGTATCACCCGGAAGACTCGCTTCCTGTTCCGATTGAAGAAATTGTAGAGTTTCAGTTGAAGCTGGACATAATCCCGATGCCTGGTTTATTGAAGGGGTTCGAGATTGACGGGTTTCTTTCAAGGGACTTCTCAAGCATATACGTCGATGATTTTATTCAGGGCAACAGACTCACCCGCTACCGCTTCACGTTGGCGCATGAGGTAGGGCATTTGGTCCTACACAGGGAACTTCTGGATAAGATAGCAACCTTTGGCGATGTGGATTCATGGCGGGAATTCGTCAAAAACCTGGGGTCGGACAAGGGAAATTACGAATACCAGGGATATACTTTTGCTGGGTGCGTACTGGTTCCTAAACATCATCTGGTGGCAAAGGTGAGACAATGCCTTCCTGAGATTGATGCGGAGATTGCGACAGCAAAAAAGGCTGGGGTCCTGCGTGCCGCGTATCTGGATTTTGCGGTGAATATGCTTTCGGACAAACTGGCCGGTCAATTCGACGTTTCATCGGAGGTCATCCAGAGAAGAATAAAAAACGATAAGCTAGACTCAAAAATTCCATGAAAGCAAAAAGCCGCCATTCTTCCCAATGGCGGCTTTCGGAGACCTGATACGGAAGGTACACGGTCCCTTGCCAAGTCGGCAACTGTCAAGATTAAGATATCAGAACTGACCGACAGTGGCAAGCTTCAATCTCCTTCCGGAAAGGAGGAAACTGATATGGCAGGCAAGACCATCAAAATCGGCCGAGACGCCAAGAACGGGCAATTCATCCCGGTAAAAGAAGCGGAAAAGCGGCCAAGCACAACAATTGTCCAAAAAATCAAGCGGTAATGTATCACCTGAATCCGTGACGATTGAATGGCGGAGCGAGCGTAATGCCGGGGCCAATCGTTGATCACACCAGCTTTGCCGGGTGAACCTCGCAAATGTGGCCGCTACGTCCTGAAACGCCAGGGCAGAGGCATTTAAGCGAGAGAAGCCATGAAAGCGTCACGGATTCAGGTATCACTCTAGGGGAGGAGCATGCACTCCCCCCAATTTTTCGACACTCCATTTGAATAAACCTAAATTGACGGCAATTCTTGAGTCACCAGCGGCAAAGACACTTGCGGGAAAATGTTCATGTTGAACGTGGGACTTTACGTCTCTTTTGGATGGAAGTAGGTCTGGATCGCTTCCGCCAGTTGCCGGGATATCCCTTTCACCGCCATGAGTTCCTCCACAGTCGCTTCCCTTACCCGCTGCAGGCTACCGAAGTGACGCAGCAACGCCAGTTTTCGGCCCGGCCCGACTCCGGGAGCTTCTTCCAACTGAGAAGAAAGGAATTCTTTGCCGCGCAGCTTCCGATGGTAAGTGATTGCAAAGCGGTGGGCTTCGTCACGGATTTGCGCCAGAAGCAGAAGAGGCGCCGAGTTTTGGCGCATTACCACCGGATTCTTGCGCCCAGGCAGGAAGACCCGCTCATCGCTCCGCCTTATCTTCTCTGCCGCCATCTCCCGCTCCACCCGGCTTTTTGCGAGTGAGGCCGCCGCTATCTCCGTAACTCCCAGCTCCCCCAGTACCTTGCTAAGGACGTTGAGCTGCCCAGTGCCGCCGTCCACGACGATCAGATCGGGATAGTCACTGCCTGCCGGACCATCCCTGAAGCGGCGGGCCAACACCTCCCGCATCATCCCTAAATCATCAGACTGGTCAACGCTCCTGATCCGATAATGGCGGTAATGCGCCTTGTCAGGGCGGCCATCAAGAAACGAAACCCGGCTCCCCACCGCCTGGCGGCCCTGTATGTTGGAAATGTCGTAGCATTCAATGCGACGGGGTATCCGGGCCAGGTGAAGTCGTTCGCGGAGGTCCTCAAGCACGGATGTATTAGCAGCAGCGGCTTGTTCCCTGTCCCGTGCGGCGGTTGCCGCATTCTTGCAAGCGAGTCGCACCAGTTCCAGCTTGGCGCCACGCCGGGGATGCGAGATGATAACCCGCCGGCCGCGCCTCTCGGTGAGGAGCTGGGCAAGGGCTTCCTCTCCGGCCAGGCTCAGCGGCAATAGTATCTCGTCAGGGAGTAGCACATCGTTGCTGTAGTACTCGTTGAGAAAGGAGGCGATACCTTCTGCGTCGTCCATTTCCCAGGTCAGTGGGTAGGTCCGGCTGCCGATGAGGTTCCCCCCCCGTATGAAGAGGAGTGTTACTTGCAGGCGGTTTTCGGCGCGATAGTGGCCGAGTACGTCCAAATCCCCCGCCTGGCTGACCATTTTCTGCTTCTCCAGGGTCTGTTCAATGGAGCGGATCAGGTTGCGCAGGCGGGCGGCCTCTTCGTAGCGCTCCGAGGCCGAGGCCTGCCGCATTCGCTGTTTCAGCACCTTGAGAAGATCACGGTTGCGGCCTGCCAGAAACATGGCCGCCCCTTCGGCCAAAAGAGCGTATCCCTCCCGGGAAATCAGGCCAAAGCAGGGGGCAGAGCAGTGGCGGAGTTGATAAAACAGGCACGGACGCTTTCGCTGACGACAGGTTTCCAACGGGTAGTGGCGAAGAGGAAATATTCGGCAGAGCTGCCTGAGTACTTCACGGGCGGCGGCAGAGGAAGCATAGGGGCCGAAGTACCTAGCGCCGTCTCGACTGACCTTGCGGATGATGCTGAGGCGGGGGAACTCCTCTGTCATGTCCATCCGTAGCGAGAAATAGGTCTTGTCGTCGCGTAGATTGATGTTATACCGTGGACGGTGGTGCTTGATCAGGGTATTTTCTAGGATCAGCGCCTCCTTTTCGGTATCGGTGACAATGTATTCCATATCCGCCACCCGCTCCATGAGGAAGCGGATATGATAACGGGAGTCGCGGGCCTTGCTGAAATAGGAGCGGATACGCTTCTTCAGGTCCCGCGCCTTCCCCACATAGAGCACACTCCCGTCACTCCCCTTCATCAGGTAGACGCCGGTTGAGGGGGGAAACCTATTTATACAGTCACTGTTTAGCATTAATATTAAACATACAGAAAAAGTGTGCGTTTTTAAAGTGTTTAGGCATATTCCGATTGTTTGCTCAGGTTTTGCGGACAAAAGAGCGCGCGGCGCACCGTCCGATTTCGGACAATCCAGGCTATTTGCCCTAACTACGGGATTTTTCGTCGTTGACAAGTCATTACTATGATGCTATTTGTCGGAATATTTTTATTTATGGCAGGCTTGGAAAGGTTAATCTCGTGGATTTTATTAAATTTTTACCCGCGGCTATCAGTAGATATCTTTTAGGGCTTATCATCATCCTGGCGCTCCTCGTCCGTCCCGCCCATTCACTCGATTCCCTTGACTCACAGATATTCATCAACGGCTTCAACGCCTACCAGAAGAAGGATTACAAAACAGCCATCGAGAAGATGAGCCAGGTTATCAAGCAGTTCCCCGACACCCCACTGCGTGACATGGTTATTTTCTGGCTGGCCCGGTCCAATTACCGGGCTGGCAATCAGAAAGAGGCCGCCAAATACATGGCGCAGTTCTTCAAGGAGTACCCCAACAGCCCGCTCAAGATGACCGTGGAGGAAGATCTGGCTCGGAATGCAGCCCGCTACGAACGCGGGGAGTCTTCCCCCGAGACGGCGGGGACGCAGCAGGCGGAGAAGGCTGCGTCTGATAAGCTGGCAGCCGAAAAATCTGCCGACAGTAAGGCCGAGGCCGACCGTCTGGCCCGTGAAAATCTAGCCCGTGAAAATGCCGAAGCCGAGCGGCTGGTCGAAGAGAAGGCAGCAACGGAAAAGGCGGCGGCCGAGAAGCTGGCTGCCGAAAAGTCTGCCGCCAGTAAGGCCGAGGCGGTGCGGCTGGCCCGTGAAAATGCTGAAGCGGTGCGGCTTGCCGAAGAGAAGGCAGCAACGGAAAAGGCGGCGGCCGAGAAGCTGGCCGCCGAAAAGTCTGCCGCCAGTAAGGCCGAGGCGGTGCGGCTGGCCC
>JBAQKZ010000338.1:0-1831 GCA_049301475.1 Geobacteraceae bacterium
TGATCAAACGTCGCTAATAGGTTCTGCCCCGGCATATGTCCTGGAATATATGTACCAGCATAACCGCTTGCAAAAGTGGGCAGGTGTATTTTTTTCTTCTTGACAACTGACAACCATATCAGGGACACTTCCCATATTCCTCTTGATTTTAGGCGGAGCAAACACCGCCACTACGTCTCAATCAAAAACAAAAACCGGCACCTCGGACAAGCCGAAAAACCGGTGGGATAATAGAAACAAAGAGCGCAGATCACCGCAGCAACCTTGCGCGTAAGCCCAACAAAAGCCTTTTCCTGGCTGAGTCACCCCCATGAGAAAATCCCTCCCTGCAAATGCATTAAAGAATTTACAGCAATAAACCACAAATAAAGGAGATTAGCAATAGTTTTTAAGATATCTCCATGTAATAGGTTCCAATTTTTATAGCATCTCCGTTTCCCTCGGATATGGCTAGTCAGTCGCATTTAATAGTACATCCCAATAAAAGTCAACTATAAGTTGTTTACAATCCAACTTTTAATCTATGTTGCGGCTTGTCACATGCATGTATCCTCTGCAAAAATGGTGGATATATGGGCAACATACGAAGCAGTGCGGAAATAGGCTGGCGGTTACGGTCGATGCGGCAGCAGGCCGGGTTAACCCAGGAAAGGCTTGCTGAACTGATAGGCGTGACTTCCCAGCAGATTCAAAAATACGAAAGTGGCGCGAGCAAATTGAACACCGACAGATTGCAACAGATCGCCTTCGTCCTCTCGGTGCCGGAACAGTCATTTTTCACCGAAACCGATGACATCCTTCCGCTCGAAGTCTCCGAAAAGCTCCTCATTGACTCCTACCGGTCCATCCGGAACAGAGAGATTCGGGAAAGTATCCTGAAGATCGCCACCCACGCCACCAAAGTTAAAGAGTGATTCCCCGCCGGGATAAATTCCGGGGAATTCTGGAGAGGACATGAAGGAGGGGCAATTGTGGCCTGCCCTTGAAATTGGAATTTCCCTTTTTCTGCGGATGCCCCCTCCTGTTGCTTCTGTTTTAACGGTTCATTCCCACCTTTTAGGTCATCAATTTGACGTATAAAAACAGTTGAGATATGGTGTGCTTATTAAATCAGACGTTGACAGAAAGAGAATGAGAATCCATTTGCTGCGAGAGGTCTGTCATGTCCCATACCATAACCGCTATCTTTGAGAACGGGGTGTTTGTCCCCAAGTCCAAAGTTGACCTTCCTGAACATACGACCGTCAAGGTCTCCATCCCTGCCGCTCCCTCACGGAATAGAAAGGGTTGCGCTCTTGAGGCCCTGTTTGATATCGCGACAGAGTGTACGGAGACTGATCTTTCCGTCAATCACGACAAGTACCTTTATGGCGGGGATCTTCCGTGAAGGTGTTTGTCGCCCACGCCTTTTCCTTTGACGGACATTTCCGCATCTTCCGTTTCAGCCATCCTGTTATCGTTCTGGGACAACCCTAATGCAATAGCGATTTTGAAATAATTGTAATTGCAACTTGGTATTAGAAACATTGCGAAGAGTTAATGACTGCTCGCTCAATTCCTACATCGCTACAGGTGCCGAGCTACACGCTTCAGGAGGATTGAGTTTGCCACCACCGACACCGACGACAAGGCCATGGCTAGGCCGGCGAATTCCGGCTTGAGGGTAATCCCCATGGGGTAGTACAGGAGTCCGGCTGCAATGGGGATGCCGAGAACATTGTAGAAGAGCGCCCAAAACAGGTTCTGCCTGACCTTGGCCAGGGTTGCCTTCCCTAGCCTGATGGCCCGCACGACGTCCATAAGGTCGTCGCGGATCAACACCACGTCGCCG
>JBAQKZ010000339.1:0-5253 GCA_049301475.1 Geobacteraceae bacterium
GGGCGACCCTGGCGCGCGCGCCGGGAGGCTCGTTCATCTGGCCGTATACCAGCGCCGCCTTGTCGAGAACGCCCGACTCCTTCATCTCCATCCAGAGGTCGTTCCCTTCCCGTGTCCGCTCGCCAACACCGGCGAACACCGAGAAACCGCCGTGCTGCTTGGCTATGTTGTTGATAAGTTCCATAATGAGAACCGTTTTGCCGACGCCTGCGCCGCCGAACAGGCCTATCTTGCCGCCACGGGCATATGGGGCAAGCAGATCCACGACCTTTATGCCGGTGGTGAACGCCTCGACTTTTGTCGATTGATCAACAAATGGCGGGGCTTCACGATGGATTTCATATTCCTTGTCGGCATTGACCGGGCCCATCTCGTCAACAGGCTCGCCGATGACGTTGAGAATCCGGCCAAGGGTCTTGCGGCCGACAGGCATGACTATCTGCTTGCCGGTATCGAGAACCAACTGACCCCGGACCAGGCCGTCGGTTGAATCCATGGCGATAGTCCGGACGGTGTTCTCACCGAGATGCTGAGCTACTTCGAGCACCAGATTGTTCTCGCGGTCATCAATGGCCGGATTTGTCACCCGCAGTGCGTTATAGATGGGCGGCAGCTTTCCCGGCTCGAATTCTACGTCGATAACCGCGCCGATAACCTGTGAGATTTTCCCTTTATTCTGACTCATTGAAGCCCTTCCTCCTGCGGCCACTTGTATATGGCCTCGTAAAATTTATGAGAAATTTATGGTTATCCTTTTATCGACTCGGAGCCGGAGATTATTTCCATCAACTCCTTGGTAATGGCGGCCTGGCGGGCCCGGTTATACTGGAGGGTCAGCTTGCCGATCATCTCCGAGGCGTTCTTGGCCGCGCTATCCATAGCGGTCATCCGGGCGGCATGTTCGGCGGCCACAGAGTCAAGCAGTCCCTTGAAAATCTGCACCTCGATGTTTTTGGGTAAAAGCTCAGCCAAAAGCTCGCCCTTTGACGGCTCGTATATATACGCGGGCGCCTGCTCGTCTTCGTCGGGATTGGCGGGCGACACGGGGAGGAGCCGCTCCAGTGTGATCTCCTGGGAAATCACGCTCCTGAAAGCATTG
Source organism: Geobacteraceae bacterium (assembly GCA_049301475.1). GTDB lineage: Bacteria > Desulfobacterota > Desulfuromonadia > Geobacterales > Geobacteraceae > JBAQKZ01. The sequence continues at coordinate 1,100 of JBAQKZ010000339.1, forward strand.
TAAATCAGGTAGACTTCGTCGTAGTCACCGGCCTGATAGCGCTCGATCACTTCCTGGGCAATCAGCGCGGCAGTCTGGTAGTTTATGCCGCTCAGGATGTTGTCGTAGTTTTTGACGACATTGACACGGTTTCTCAGAAACTCGTTACCCTTCCGGCCAAGTGTCATTACGTCGAGATCGGCCACCTCAGCCCGCTTATTCTTGACAAAACGCTCTGCCGCCTTGCCGAGGTTAGCGTTGAAACCTCCGCACAGTCCCCGGTCGGAACTTATAACGATGAGGAGGGCCTTTTTCACTTCGCGTTTTTCCAGGAGCGGATGACTTTCCGCCTCATCGCGTCCCGCAAGCCTCTGTAGCACCTCATCGAGCTTCCTGGCATAGGGACGGGCAGCCATGATGGCTTCCTGAGCTCGCCTTAGCTTGGCGGCAGAGACCATTTTCATGGCCTTGGTGATCTGACCGGTGTTCTTGACGGAGGTAATCCGTTTTTTTATTGCTTTGAGCGTTGCCATGTGCGCTGGGACCGTCCTTTACCTTATTCCAATTCCAAATCAAGGCGCTATTCTATCGTTGGCTCGTCTTCGGCTCCTCAACGTACTATCTGTACGCCTTCGTAGCCTCAATCCTCGCCGCCTTGATTTCATCCTTGATTTGAAATTGGAATCATACTGTGAACTCTTTCTTCAACTCATCGAGAGAAGCGACAATCTTTCCCTTCAGATCGTCATCGATAGACTTCTTCTCCCTGAGTTCCGTCAGGATATCTGCCTTACGTGTGTCAAAGAAGGAGTAAAGCTCCTCCTCGTAACGGCGTAGCGCCGAAACGGGGTAGTCATCCAGGTAGCCGTTGTTGGCGGCAAATATGACAATGACCTGCTTCTCAAAGGGAAGCGGACGGTACTGTGGCTGCTTCAGGATTTCCACCAGGCGCTCGCCTCTAGCTAGCTGCATCTGGGTGGCCTTGTCCAGATCAGAGCCGAACTGGGCGAATGCGGCCATCTCACGATACTGGGCTAGGTTCAGGCGGAGCGTTCCGGCGACCTGCTTCATGGCCTTGGTCTGGGCTGCGCCGCCGACCCTGGAGACCGAAAGGCCGACGTTGATGGCTGGCCGGACACCGGAGTAGAACAGGTCGGACTCCAGATATATCTGGCCGTCTGTGATGGAAATAACATTAGTCGGGATATAGGCGGAAACGTCGCCGGCCTGGGTCTCGATAATCGGCAGCGCGGTCAGCGAACCGCCGCCGCATTCGTCGGACAATTTGCAGGCTCGCTCCAGGAGACGGCTGTGCAGGTAGAAGACGTCGCCCGGATAGGCCTCGCGACCGGGAGGACGGCGGAGCAAGAGCGACAGTTGGCGATAGGCGACCGCCTGCTTGGAGAGGTCGTCGTAAATGATCAGCGCATGCTGGCCGTTGTCGCGAAAATATTCGCCCATGGTAACGCCGGTGTATGGCGCTATAAACTGTAGCGGCGCCGGTTCGGAAGCAGTGGCGGCAACGACGATGGTGTAATCCATTGCGCCGTGCTCCTTGAGCTTGCTCACCACCTGGGCCACTGTCGAGCGTTTCTGGCCGATAGCAACATATATGCAGATCAGGTCGCCACCCTTCTGGTTGATGATGGTGTCCAAGGCAACGGCGGTCTTGCCGGTCTGCCGGTCGCCGATTATCAGCTCGCGCTGGCCGCGGCCGACAGGGACCATGGCGTCGATGGCCTTGAGGCCGGTCGCCATGGGTTGATGGACCGACTTACGCTTGACTATGCCTGGTGCCTTGACCTCAACCTTGCTGAAGGCCGTTGTTGCTATGGGACCATTGCCGTCGATCGGCTGGCCGATGGCGTTAACAACACGGCCTATCAGCGCGGGGCCTACCGGGACCTCGAATATCTTGCCGGTCCGCTTTACGGTGCTCCCCTCTTTGATGGTCTCGTTGTTTTCACCAAGGATGGCGGCGCCGACGTTGCCTTCCTCCAGGTTAAGAACCATTCCGGAAACCCCGCCGGGGAATTCCAAGAGCTCGCCGGCCATGGCTTTGTCCAGTCCATGAATGCGCGCAATGCCGTCTCCCACGGAGATGATTGTGCCGGTCTCGGCTACCTCGACATCTTTGCCGTAATCCTTGATCTGCTTTCTGATAATCTCGCTGATTTCCTCGGCTCTAATTTCCATAGAAACTATCTCACCCCTTCTGTAATATATCTTGAAGTCTGTTTAACTGGTTCCTTACGCTTCCGTCGAACACCTTGTCTCCGACATGCGCCACAACACCGCCAAGAAGGGCGGGATCCAACTCTACACCGAGGATCACTTTTTTGCCTGTGGCCTTCGCCAAGGCATCCCTGATTCCCTCCACCTGTCGATCTTCCAGAGGGATTGCGGTTGTGAGGGTCGGACGCACAACACCCGAGAGTTCATCGGCAAGCATGCCGTAGCAGGCCGTTATATCAGAGAGGAAGCCCAGACGGTTCCGTTCCAGGAGTAAGCAGAGGAAGTTGCAGACAAGCGGTGAGAGGGCCAGCTTGACCTGCACCTCCTTGAGCAGTCCCAGTTTCATATTGACACCGTAGGCAGGACTTGTGAAGATTGCCTTCAATTCAGGGTTGGCGGTCCATACAGCCTCAAAGCCGGTCAGTTCGTCGTGGTATTTCCCCACCGCGCCGTCCTCGGACCCCAACTGCACCAAGGCTTTGGCGTAGCGTTTTGCAATAGCGCTCGTAATCAATGTAACTCCACCACCTTGGTAAGATATTCCCCAACCAGCCGATCCTGGTCTTCTTTATTGATATTATCCTTCAGTGTCTGCTCGGCCAGTTGGACCGCGAGGCGGACAGCCTCTTCCCTGAGCTGCGTCCTGGCCTTTACGACTTCCTGGTTGGCGGTCAGCACGGCCTGTTCGCGGATTTTCACCGCCATCTCCCTGGCTTCGGCAATGATGCGCATTTTTTCCACTTTGCCTTCATGCTTGATGGACGCATACATGTCGTCAATTTCCCTGTTGGCCTTGGCCAGTCTGTCGCTGTATTCGGCTAGCTTTTTCTCCGCGTTTTCCCTGGCGGCGACCGCCTCCTTGAGGGACTTTTCCACAGCAGCCCGGCGGCCGGCCAAAGCGCCTCTCAAATTAGCCTTCTTGAGCACCCATAATATGAGGAGCGCAAGGGCGGCAAAGTCGATTATACGCCACATGAAATCCTTGAGCTGGGCTGCGGTGTCAACATGATGGGACGCTTCGCCCCCCTCGGAAGCGAGGCCAACGGCGCTGAGTCCCGTCAAGAGCAGGCAGAGAGCCACTATTATGACAACGGGTTTCCACCCGGCTTTGTGATCACTGCCGGTCATCTTACAGACTCCTTCCGAGGACTTTTTCGCATATCTCCAGTGAGAGCGCGCGGGTCTGCTCCCTCAGGAATTCCCTGGCATCGGTCGCCTCACCCGCCACCCGGTCCCTGATAGTCGCCAGGGAACCGGCGGCTTCCTGGCGGGCCTTGCCGAGAACATTCGACTCTTCGGCCATCGCCTCTTTCCGCAGGAGACTCCGCTCCTCATTGGCCTTGGTCTTGGCCTCGCGGAGCCGGGCTTCATAAAGGGCCATCTTTTCCTGCACGTCACGATCAACTTCCGTCGCCCTGGCCTGGGCGGAGTTTATCCCCGCAGTTCTATCCGCAAGCGCTTTCCTGACAGGCTTGTACAGAAAGACATTGAGAAGCAGAAGCAGCGCCAGAAAGTTGATTATCTGGATAAAAAACGAAATATCTAAACTGATCACCCGATCACCTCATCCAACTCATTTGCAAATGTTAAATTCTGCATACTGCATACAAATTTATTTCGTGACGCAAAATGTTAAATTGCTACCATAGGCGCACCGGCATGTCAAGATTTTTTCTTGACAGATTTTTTCTTTGACACATGAATTGCGTTGTTTGTTTGCCTGTAAAATGTATGACAGAGTGAATTGTCTGGGTTATCCGTGTTTTTACACTTGGGGAATATCCGTTTTTATCGTTGTGGGAGGTTACCATGGGTGTTGCGGCCAAGAAGATAGGTTATCCGAAGGATAAATGGGGGTCAAAGGATAAATGGGGGTCACGTCTAAAGGATAAATGGGGGTCACGTCTACAAATCACAAATTTGTGATTTGTAGACGTGAC
>JBAQKZ010000340.1:0-2659 GCA_049301475.1 Geobacteraceae bacterium
AGGCGACCCTGCGCCGCTTCAGCCAGGTGTTAGACGCCGCGGCCATAGTAAAACCTGTGGCAATGGTGTTTCACCCCGGCTATGATCGCTGGCGGCACGGCGACAACCGGGACGAATGGCTTAAGCACTGCATCGACAGCTTCCGTATGGCGCTTGAGCGGGGAGCGGATATCGACTGTGTGATCGCTGTGGAAAATATCTTCGAGGAGGAGTCGTCCACACTGCGGGCGCTCCTGGAGGCGATCGACTCCCCCCGTCTGCGCCACTGCTTCGATGTAGGGCACTGGAACCTTTTCAAGAAGGTCGGGATGGAGGAGTGGTTCGACCAGTTGGGGAGCTTTATCGCGGAGACCCACATACACGACAACCATGGCCTGCGCGACGAACATCTCCCTATCGGGGAGGGAAGCATCGACTTCGACCTGTTCTTCCGTCTGATGGAACGCTACGCCCCACAGGCCATCTGGACTATCGAGGCCCACTGCCGGGAGGCCCTGGATCGCGCTTTGGTGAGCGTAGACATCAGATATCAAAAAATATCAAAGAGCCTGTCGTAAACCTTGTCCGCAACCTTCCTCAGGTTTTCAGCCTTATGTTTCGCTTCACTCAGAATTCTCTCAGGGTCTATATAATCCTTGACGGCGGCCAACTCACCATCGTTGATATTGATCCAATCCTCGATGATCTCTTGCGTAACTTCTATGTGGAACTGGAAAGCGTAAGCGTTCTTGCCTAGCCTGAACGCCTGGTTAGGAAAAAGAGTCGACGATGCGAGCCTGGCCGCCCCCCTTGGAATTTCAAAGGTATCCCCGTGCCACTGAAAGACCTCGACCTCCTTAGGAAGGGGGTTAAATACCGGGTCTTCCACAGCCTCTTCCGTGAGATACAGGGGATACCACCCTATCTCCTTATTACCGCCGCCGGAAACCTTTGCACCTGCGGCCTTGGCCATAAGCTGGGCGCCAAGACAAACCCCGATGACCGGAAGCCGCCTCGAAAACGCCTCTTTAATAAGCCTCTCCTCGTCTTTTAAAAACGGGTATTTATCCTCCTCATAGACATTCATCGGCCCGCCCATGATGATCAGCCCTCCGCAACCATCAAGGTTTGCCGGCGCCCCACAATCGTACAGGCGGACATCCCTGCTCCTTATTTTTCTGCTATCCAAGGCATTTTGAAAAGTTCCCGGCCCCTCGAAAGGCACGTGTTTAAATATCAAGACTTCATTCATCATTTCCCTCCACCCTGCTCTCGCTCAATCGTTCGAGCATCTCCAGAAACTCATCCTCGCCGAGCACCTTTACCCCCAGCTCCCGGGCCTTGTCCAGCTTGCTTCCCGCCTCTGAACCGGCCACTACGAAGTCCGTCTTCTTCGACACCGACCCGGCTGCGTGCCCCCCCTCCTGCTCAACCATGCCTTTGGCCTCGTCCCGCGTGAAGCGGGTCAGCGCACCGGTAAATACGAAGGTCCTGCCCGCAAGCCTGCCGCCAACCCTCTTTTCCTCGACCGAAGGCCTGACCCCTGCCTTGCAAAGCCGCTCCATCACCCGCATATTCTCCCTGTTGCGGAAGAAAGTGGTAATGCTTCGCGACACCTGGGGGCCTATCTCCCGTATGGATATAAGTTCATCCTCCGTTGCCCGCGCCAGATTCTCCATGCTGCCAAAGGCATTCGCCAGCAGTTTAGCGGTCTGCTCGCCTACGTGGCGGATGCCGAGTGCAAAGATGAAGCGTCCGAGCCCCCGTTCGCGGCTCCCGGCGATGGCGGCGAGCAACTTGTCCGCAAGCCTGTCGCCCATCCGATCGAACCGCATGAGGTCATCCCTTGTGAGGCAGTAGAGGTCGGCCACGTTCTGCACGAGCTTCAGGCGCAGCAACTGATCAATATACCTCTCCCCAAGGCCGTCAATGTCCATTGCGCGGCGGGAGGCGAAGTGAATCAATGCCTCCCGGAGCTGGGCCGGGCACGAGAGGCCAAGACAGCGGACCGCCGCCTCGTCCGGTATCTTAACCACCTCGGAGCCGCACTCAGGGCAGTTTTGCGGAATATGGAGAGACCGCTCTCCGCCAGTCCGTTTTTCCATCACTACCCGCACCACCGCTGGAATCACGTCGCCAGCCCGCTCCACCAGCACGGTGTCGCCGATCCGGATATCCTTCTTCTCCATCTCATCCCAGTTGTGGAGGGTCGCGCGTGACACCATCACCCCGGAAACCTCTACAGGCTTCAACTGCGCCACCGGCGTGATGACCCCGGTCCGCCCCACCGATGGGACGATATCCTCCACGACCGTCACCGCCTGGCGTGGCGCGAACTTCAGTGCGATGGCCCATCGCGGGGAACGGCTCTTCTCTCCCAGTTCCCGCTGCATGGCGAAGGAGTCTACCTTCACGACCACCCCGTCAATTTCGTAGGGAAGTGATTCCCGCTGACCGGTCAACTCCCTGAAGTAGGCAAGGATGCCTGCGATCCCCCTGACCTTTCGGGCGAGCGGGTTGACCGGCGCTCCCCATTTGGGGAGGGTGGCGAGGAATTCCGATTGGGAGGAGAATTCGTGGCCGCTTACATCCCCAGGGGCGTAGCAGAATATGGCCAGGGGACGCCGGGCGGTGATCCTTGAATCGAGCTGGCGAAGGGAGCCGGCTGCGGCATTGCGCG
>JBAQKZ010000341.1:0-8787 GCA_049301475.1 Geobacteraceae bacterium
TGAACTGATTGAGCCAAACCGCAGACGTAGCAGAGCTACGTTGAGGATTTGGCGATTGAAGTTCGGCTAAAGATGGCCTGAAGATGAGATGCAAGATGCCCATGATATTTGTTTACAGTTCCTTAGCGGGCGATGAGGTTGAGGAGGTCTATAACACGCTGCGAAAATCCGCATTCGTTGTCATACCAGGAGAGGACCTTTACCATGTTCCCGTCAATTACCTTGGTGCAGCTTGCGTCAACTATGGAGGAGAGGGGGTTGCCGTTGAAGTCGATGGAGACGAGCGGCTTTTCCTCAAAACCGAGTATCCCCTTCAGCGCGCCTTTGGATGCTTTTTTCAGTGCGGAGTTCACCTTGTCCACATCCGCGTTCTTCTTGATGACAGCCACCAGGTCAACCACAGAAACATTGGGTGTGGGAACCCGGATCGCCATGCCGTCCAGCTTCCCCTTTAATTCCGGGAGCACCAGCGAAACGGCCTTGGCTGCGCCTGTGGTGGTGGGGATCATGGAGAGAGCGGCGGCCCTGGCCCTTCTTAAGTCTTTGTGAGGAAGGTCCAGTATGTTTTGATCATTAGTATAGGAATGCACCGTAGTAACGAGACCTTTTTCGATGCCGAAGCAGTCATTCAGGACTTTAGCCACCGGAGCGAGGCAATTTGTGGTGCAGGAGGCATTGGAGATAATATGGTGTTTTTTTGCGTCATACAGGGCATGGTTTACCCCCATTACGATTGTGATGTCCTCTCCTGTGGCCGGCGCCGAGATAATGACCTTTTTCGCCCCGGCTTTCAGGTGTAGCTCGGCTTTATCCCTGGCGGTAAACCGACCGGTCGCTTCGAGGACTACGTCGATTCGCTCCTTCTTCCACGGAAGTTGTTCCGGGCTGCTCACAGCCAGGATATTGACAGGCCTGCCGTTTACGATAATCTGGTTGTTATTTGTCTCCACCTTGGCATGGAAGGCGCCATGCACCGAGTCATATTTAAGCAGATGGGCCAGGGTAGCGGTGTCTGTCAGGTCGTTAATGGCAACGATTTCTATTTCTTTCTCCTTGAGAGCTGCGCGAAACACCATACGTCCAATTCTTCCGAAACCATTGATTGCAACTCGTAATGCCATTGCTGCCTCCTTTTTATATATGGGATACTGCAAGATTTAAGATAAATCCATGCTCCATTTGAAACAATCTAGAACAGTATACAATTAGCCATCGGTACGTCAACAATATTTATAGCACTGACAACTCGCTTCATTATTTAATGCAGAAGATGTGGCTACAGAAAATGCTAAAACTTCTAAAAAAAGTGTGTTAGCATTAAACGATTATAAAATAGAATCTGAAAAATGGAAACTGCCTCAACTCGATGAAAAATACCCTGGAAAAACGAATCATTTTCTTCTCCTTCGTAATTCTGTTCCTTGCCATGCTTTCCAACGCAAGTATGGAAATCGTGGAATTCCGAAAGGATTACATAAACGCCACGGCAATGAGGTCTTTTGCAGTTGGTGGTTATATGAAGGGTAATTTGGAAAAGGTCCTCGGCCTGGGCTTAGAGTTGAAGGATATTGTAGGGCTTTCGGAAAAGTGCCTTGAACTCACTCAGGGGGAAGCGGAGATATCCTACTGCGTTATTACCGAGCCGGGGGGCAAGCCTCTCTATGCAAATGATCCCAGGTTCCTGGAAATGCGGTTTGACACCATAGTCCGTTCTTTTGTCATGGCCGTGGGGAAGCGTGCCAACCTGATCGAAACAATTCCCCGTTATTACGATACTGCTCAGCCTATTTACACGGTTGACGGCAGGGAAATCGCCCAGGTTCATGTGGGCTTCAAGGAGAAAATAGTTTGGGATAAGGTTGAGACGAAACTGCTACGTTCAATCTTGATCCTTCTTATTTTTTTCATGGTACTATTTTCTGTTGTGGTCGTGTTTGTCAGGAAGAGCGTTATACAGCCCATTTCCGCTTTGTTAAGCGGAGTTGAGAAGATAGCGGAAGGTGATTTCAGCGCCCGCATTGAGGAGGTCGCTGTTTATGAGTTCAATGAGCTGGCTAAGAATATAAATATTACGAGCGAATCGCTGAAAAACAGGGATGAAGAGATCAAACGGAGTTACAAAGAGCTGGAAACCACCCATGCCGACCTGCATAACTCCTATATCAAGCTCGAACGGTTGAGCCTTGAGCTGGAGAGTTCGGAGGAACTGTACAAGTCCCTCATGGAGGATGCAAGTGACGCCATTGCAGTGTTCGATGCAAATGGGACTATCAAGATGCTCAACAGAAGGGGAGAGGAGCTCTTTGGGTACAGCGCCAGGGAGATCATCGGCCTCCCACTTGCCAAGCTTTTCCTGCTTATGAATATCGAAAACATTTCCAGGATGCACGAGATACTGAAAAGCGCGTTAGACGGTAACGATGTCTCGGAGGAATTCAAGGTCGTGCGCAAAGACGGGACCAAAGTGACTGTGAAGGCTCGCGCCAACCGTGTCAAAAGCGGCGGCGAGCAGATGATGCAGGCCATTTTACAGGATGTCACCCGTGAGAGGGAGATTATTCAAAATCTAGAACAGAGCGCCGCAGAGTTGGAGCGCCTGAACAAGATGAAAGATTCGTTTCTTGGTCTGGCCTCCCACGAGTTGAAAACGCCGCTCACGGTAATCATGGGCTATGCCGAGTTGATCATGACAGATATGCCGGAGCAGCTTGACAAGACGACCCTGGAAATGGTGGAGAACATAGCCAATGCCGCCAGCCGCCTTGACAATATTGTCAAGGACATGCTGGACGTCTCCATGATTGATGACAGACGGTTGCAACTAAATCGTGAGAAAGTGAATCTCAACCGGCTGGTCGAGACTTCCATCAACGAACTCCGTTTCTTTTTGACCATGCGCAATCAGGAACTGGTTATGCAATTTGATGAAACCATTCCGCTGATAAATGGTGACCCGTCGAGGCTGCTGCAACTGTTGACCAATGTGCTGGGCAATGCGATCAAGTTTACCCCGGACGGCGGCAGTATAACCGTTACCACCAACGCCAAGTACCTGTCTCGCAGCAGGCCTGTTGTCCTGCCCGACCAAACGAAGCCGTCGGCGAACGCTGGCAAGGAGAGCCGTCTCTACGCTGAGGTGATCATAACGGACACCGGCATAGGAATAGCACGGGATGATCAACTCCGGATATTCGACAAATTCTTCGAGGTTGGAAACATCGAGGAGCACAGTACCGGCAAGGTAGCCTTCAAGGCCAAGGGCGCAGGCCTCGGACTTGCTATTGCCAAGGGGATTGTCGAGATGCACGGGGGGGATATCTGGGTCGAGTCCTCTGGATACGATCCTCTCCTTTACCCAGGTTCCACCTTTCATATCCTCCTCCCTGTAAATCCGCTGATAAGCGACGTCGTGCCGCACTATATGAATATCCTTGAGTAAGCAGCGCCCAAGTTTAGGTTGAATCACCCCCTGGTTTCCTGTATAGGATTTGGGTTATGCCAATCACAATTCAACCGGAGGGAACGTGCGTGTATGTCTGCTTGCCAGCGGCAGCAAAGGGAATTCACTTTTTGTAGAGGCCGGCGAGACGCGACTGCTCGTGGATGCCGGTCTCGCCGCCCGCGAGATACTGCATAGACTGGCGGAAATCGGCATCTCACCCGTTGACCTCGATGCAATCCTTGTGACCCATGAGCATACCGACCACATAAGAGGCGCCGGTACGCTCGCGAGAAAACTCAAAATACCGGTTTTCCTCAGCGCCCCAACCCTCCGGGCATCAGGGGAATGTTTCAAAAATGCGCGGATTGTCGAATTCGAATCGGGGAATTCCTTCATCTTCCGGGACCTGCTGTTCGACCCGTTTCCCATAACCCATGACGCGTCCGACCCGGTCGGGTTCATAATCGAGTGCGTCGATGGGAGGGTGGGTGTCGCTACCGACCTGGGGATCGGCACGCGACTGGTCGCGAATAAGCTGAAGGGGTGCAGGGCGCTGGTCCTGGAGTCGAATCATGACGAGGAAATGCTCTTGAACGGTCCCTATCCCTGGCACCTCAAACAGCGGATAAAGTCGCGCCACGGCCACCTTTCCAACAGGGATTCGGCGGCGCTCCTGAGCGATATCGCCCATGACGGCCTGGCCGGTGTCTTTCTTGCCCATATTTCCGAGGTTAACAATGACCCCCGGTTTGCGCTGGACGCCGCCAGAAGCCTGTTTGACGGCCGTAACACTCCCGCCCCCCGGCTGATCGTCGGCAACCAGTACCGGGTAAGCGAGGTATTGACGGTTTAAAGGGAAGGATAGACACAAAAATACTTTTATTATGAAGGGGGTTTTATACCGTGATTGAACGTTACAGCAGACCGGAAATGACCAGGATATGGGAGTCGGAGAACCGCTACAGTAAATGGCTGGAGATCGAGATATACGCCTGTGAAGCGCATGCGGAGATGGGGACCATCCCTGGTGACGCAGTGGAGCGGATAAGGTCGAAGGCACGGTTTGACGTGCCCCGTATCGAAGAGATCGAGAAGGTGGTAAAGCATGACGTGATCGCCTTTCTCACCTCGGTGGCCGACCATATAGGCGACGATTCCCGCTTTGTCCACCTGGGGCTCACATCCTCGGATATCCTTGACACCTCCTTCGCCATGCTGCTAAAGGAGGCGAGCGACCTCATCATTGACGACATAAAGCAACTTATGGAGTCTATCAGGAAGCGGGCGTTCGAGCACAAGGATACCCCGATGATGGGCCGTTCCCACGGGATACATGCCGAGCCGGTCACATTCGGGATAAAGATGGCGCTCTGGTACGACGAGATGCGCCGGAACCTCAGACGGATGGAGGCAGCCCGTGAGACCGTATCCTACGGGAAGATATCCGGCGCGGTAGGCACATTCGCCAACATCGATCCAAAGGTCGAGGAATTCGTCTGCCGTAAGGCTGGACTGAAGCCTGCACCCTGCTCCACCCAGATTATCCAGAGGGACCGCCACGCCGAGTTCTTCTCCACACTTGCGATCATCGCTTCCTCCATCGATAAGTTCGCGGTGGAGATCAGGCACCTGCAGCGGACGGAGGTGCTTGAGGTGGAGGAATTTTTCAGCCCTGGACAGAAGGGTTCTTCGGCCATGCCGCACAAACGGAACCCGGTACTGTCGGAGAACCTGAGCGGCCTTGCCCGCCTTGTCCGCGGCTACGCGGTGTCCGCTCTGGAGAACGTGGCGCTCTGGCACGAACGGGACATCTCTCACTCATCGGTGGAGCGGGTTATAGGGCCGGACTCCACAATCCTGATTGATTTCATGCTGACCCGCTTGAGCAGCCTTATCGAAAACCTGCTGGTCTATCCCGATAACATGCTCAAAAACCTGAACCTGATGCGCGGGCTTGTCTTCTCCCAGCGTGTCCTCCTGGAGCTGGCGGCGCGCGGTGCGTCGCGGGAGCTGGCCTACTCTCTCGTACAGCGCAACGCCATGAAGGTATGGGAAGAAGGGAAGGATTTCCAGACAGAGCTTTTGGCCGACGAGGATGTCCGCCGGTATCTGGGCGAGGCGGATATCCGGGAGCTGTTCGATTTCGACTACCATCTCAAGCATGTGGACACCATATTCGCGAGGGTCTTTGGCAATGGATAGCATTCTCTCTTTCTATCGTCTGCAGGAAACGGACAGCCTCCATCTGTTCTGGCTGAAGGAACTGCTGGTCGCGGCCATCATCTTTGCCCTGTTCTGGATAGCTGCCAGGCTTCTCCGCTATTTCCTGATTACCTGGGGGCCGCGTTTCACCTCCTTCACCTCCACCGACCTGGACGACCGTATACTTCTGCGCATAACCCCTCTAGCCTCCCTTCTGGTCATCTGCGCCGGCATATACTTCGCGGTCGGCTATCTGCCGTTGCCCGACAAGGTCAAGCTGGTTGTTTCCGGCGCACTGTTTGTAGTGAACGTGGGAATCCTGACCAACATGGCATACCGCATTACCGACGAGATTCTCAACTGGTATACCGACCGCGTTGCGGAACAGACAGGAAGCAGTATCAACCGCCAGCTTATCCCGCTGGTGGAAAAACTGGTCAGCATTTTTCTGATCGGCGCGGCGTTGATCGTCGTTCTCAAGCACTTCAGCTACGACATCCTCTCACTGGTGACCGCCCTTGGCATCGGTTCGCTGGCCATCGGCCTGGCGGCCAAGGATACTATCGCCAACATGATCTCCGGTTTCACGTTGATGATCGACAGCCCCTTCAGGATAGGCGACCGGATCAAGCTTGTAAACGGCCAGGCCGGCGAAGTGATGGATATAGGGCTGCGCAGCACAAAGATATTGGGGATGGACAGCACCGTAATGATTATTCCCAATTCGGAACTGTGCAACTCCACTGTCGTCAATATGGTTCGCCCAACTCCGGTTACACAGGGGAGAATTACCATTGGCGTAGGCTATGGGAGCGACGTGGAGCGTGTAAAAGAGTTGCTGCTGGAAATTGCCCGTGAGAATCACGAAGTAATTGAAGACCCGGCGCCGCTTGTGCTCTTTACCTCGTTTGGAGACAGCGCGCTGAATATCCTTCTCCTCTTTTGGGTAAACGAACCGGCCCGTGTCGGACTGGTCACCGACCGGTTGAATTGCGCTATTGTCCGTTGTTTCAGGGAAAACGGCATCGAAATGCCATCCCCTGTCAGGACGGTGATTATGGAAAAAGGTGCGTCCTGATATGCCTAGACGAATTGAAATAGCACTGAAAGAAGGTATCCTCGACCCTCGGGGAGAGCGGCTCAAGCGCGAAATAGAGCATTTTCTCCACCTCTCCGTGGAGAGCGTTCGCAGTATTGACGTCTTTACCGTGGACGCCGACTTGACCGATGCGGAGCTGTTGCAGGCGGCCTCCGGGCCTTTTTGCGACAAGGTAATACAGATATGGAGCATCGATGCGCCAACGGCAAATAAATTCGATTTTATTGTGGAGACAGGTTTTCGTCCCGGTGTGACCGACAACGTGGGGCGCACCGCCCGTGAGGCGATCGAGTATATCACCGGTCGGCCTTTCCAGGCGGGGGAGGGGGTCTACACTTCTGTGCAGTACTTCTTTACCGGCAAACTTGGCCGCCCGGAGATTGAGCGAATCGCCACGGAACTTCTCTGCAATACCTTGATTCAGCGCCACACGATCCTCGATGCGGCCACGTTTGCCGCAGAGGGAGGGATGCCGGTATATATCCCCAAGGTACAGGCTGAGGCCAGGATTGAGGTTAAGGAAATTGACCTGAACGTCCCTGACGAGGAATTGCTGCGGATCAGCAAGGAAAGGGTGCTCGCCCTCACCCTGGAGGAGATGAAAATCATCCAGGCCTATTTCCTGGACCCGCAGGCGCTGTCGGAGCGCCGTCGGCAGGGGCTGGGCGCCCAACCCACCGACGTTGAGCTGGAGGCGCTGGCCCAGACTTGGTCCGAGCACTGCAAGCACAAGATTTTCGCCGCGACGGTGCAGTACGAGGACGAGGAGGGAAACAAACAGGAGATCAAATCCCTCTTCAAGTCATTCATCCAGCGCACCACCAGGGATGTCCGCGAGAAGCTGGGGGATGGCGACTTCTGCCTTTCGGTATTCAAGGACAATGCCGGGGTGATAAGGTTCAACGACAGGCACTCGCTGGTCTTCAAGGTAGAGACCCACAACTCCCCATCGGCCTTGGACCCCTACGGCGGGGCGCTTACCGGTATTGTCGGCGTGAACCGCGACCCCTTCGGCACCGGTATGGGCTCCCGTCTCATCTTCAATACCGACGTATTCTGTTTCGCCGATCCGTTCTATGACAAGCCGCTCCCAGCGCAACTGTTGCACCCCCGCCGTATCTACGAGGGGGTCGTGGAGGGGGTTGAGCATGGCGGCAACAAGAGCGGCATACCCACGGTGAACGGCTCCATCGTTTTTGATCCCAGATTTGCAGGCAAACCGCTCGTTTTCTGCGGCACCGCCGGGCTCATGCCTGCCGAGTTGGGGGGCAAGCCGTCCCACGAAAAATCCATCAAGCCCGGCGACCTGATCGTGATGACCGGCGGACGCATCGGCAAGGACGGCATTCACGGCGCAACATTTTCCTCCGAGGAACTCTCCGGTGATTCGCCGGTCACGGCGGTGCAGATAGGCGATCCGATCACCCAGAAACGGATGTTCGATTTCCTGATCCGCGCCCGGGACAAGGGGCTCTACCGATTCATAACCGATAACGGCGCAGGAGGGCTCTCCTCCTCCATAGGCGAAATGTCGTCCGAGTGCGGCGGATGCCGGATGGATCTGTCGAGAGCGCCGCTAAAATATCCGGGGCTAAACCCTTGGGAGATTCTGGTTTCCGAGGCCCAGGAGCGTATGAGCCTGGCGGTGCCGCCGGAGAATATAGACGAGTTCATGGCCATGTCGAAACGATTCGGCGTGGAGGCAACGGTACTGGGAGAGTTCACCGGCTCCGGCTATTTTCATATACTCTATGGCGACCGCACCGTTGTCTATCTTCCGGTCGAGTTTATGCACGAAGGGCTACCACCCATGCGGCTCACCGCAAAGTGGGAAGCCAGAAAACAGGCAGAGGTAAAGGTAGAGGTAAAGGACGACTACACCGAGGAGTTGATACAGCTTCTCGGCGCTCTGAACATCTGCTCCAAGGAATCGGTGGTCAGGCGTTACGACCATGAGGTGCAGGGGGGATCGGTCATCAAGCCGTTTACCGGCGCGGCGAACGACGGCCCGTCGGATGCGGCGGTAGTGCGGCCGATACTCGAC
>JBAQKZ010000342.1:0-5302 GCA_049301475.1 Geobacteraceae bacterium
GTTGAGGCCCCTGCCGCTGTTGAGGCCCCTGCCGCTGCAGCGCCTTCCGTTGTGCTCCCTGCGGTTCCAGTTCCTGCTGTTGAAGCTCCTGCCGCCGCCGGGAAGTCAAAGGATGCCCCTGGAAAAGAGGTTGAGAAAGCCCGCGCTCCGATGGGGATTCAGGAACAGCTTGAGGAACTCAGGCAAGAGGTGCAGAAAATGCGCAAGGAGGCCGAAGCCCGGAAAACATTAGAGGTAACGGAAGAGGAGAAGGGTAAAGAGGCGGAGGATATTCTTTCGGCTGCCGGCCGTGATTATACACTCATGAAAAAGGGGGCTTTCAGCCTCGAATATAGCTTCACCTACGCGTACTTTTCCGGAGACATCATCAAAAATGCGGCCACTGTCGAAGGAAGAACCAACCATAACCTTACCAACCTCATATTTACTGAATACGGGCTACGCGACAATCTGACCATCACCGCCAGCCTTCCCTTTGTCTACAAATACAACAAGGTGGGAACGGACAAGTCTCAGGATACGACCGATCTGGGGGACGTTTCTCTTGGCGTGCAGATGCAGCCTTATAAAGCCAGTGCAGCTATTCCCGCGATGATACTGAGCGCCGGGCTGACGCTCCCCTCCGGGAGCAGCCCTTACGCAATACCCGTCGATCAAGCCCTGTCGACAGGATCGGGCCTTTATTCAATCAACGCCGGGGTCAACGTCAGCAAGACCATCGACCCGCTTGTTGCTTTCGGCAACCTGGCCTACACATACAGTTTCGAGGAAGGAGGCCTGAATCAGAACTGGCGTGACGGCAGAAAATTGGTAAAGATCGATCCGGGCAGTAGTTTCAACTTTGCCCTTGGGTTCGGTTACGCCCTCTCTTACAAGGCGTCACTAAACATAAGCACACAGATAACCTACGGCCTGAGCAGCGAATATCATTTCAGTACTCCTAATTCGCCGATATTTAAAACCGGCAGTTATGTCTCTTCAACCTTTAACATAGGCACCGGGTGGCGTGTGACCCCGGCTCGAACCGTCTATGTGAGACTGGGTATCGGACTGACGTCAGCCGATCCTGATTTCAGTATTTCAATCAGGATGCCGTTTGATTTTTAATGATCAGAAAATCCCGGGGTTGTAGTGAAAAAAATTTTAAAGCCAAGTTTGATTGTCTGCATGGTCGTCGCATCCGCGATACAATCCCTCAGTACACCGTCGGCGGAAGCTGCGTTCACTGAGCAGGTGGCGATCGATACACGCGCCATGTCGCTTGCAAACAATGTAACCGCCGCTCCACCCGGTATATTGTCCGTTCACTACAACCCTGCCGGGCTCTCGCTCCTTGGTGACGGATCTTTTGCCAGCATGGGGCTCAGCGGCGCCGTGAGCGTAAGGAAAACCTCAAAATTTGAAAAGGATCCCAACTTCCCCGGTTTTTTTGGCAACACTTTTAACGATGACCCGCTGGCAGGCGCCGAGGGTACCAGCACGAGCGGCCGGATGTACATCCCCTTTTACGGCGCGGCAAATGCCCTGGTCCAGCCGACCATCGGGTTTTCCCACCGGACCCCCGGATCGAAATGGACGTTTGCCGTCGCTGCGTACTCTCCGTTTTCCGCCGGTGTGTACCATGGGGAAAAGGATGACCCGTCGCGGTTTGGCGGGCAGGCGCTCTACCAGCAGCACCTGATCTATGCCGCGCCCGCGGTTAGCTATCAGGTAAACAAGACCCTTTCTGTTGGAGCTTCTGTCGGGTTAGGACAGACGGCCATGGGGGCAAACATGGATATCAGGCTGCCAAACGAACTGCTGTCCATTACCAAGGTCCTCGGGGATGCCACAAAGGGGCTGCAGATACCGATTCTCTCTGAACTCACCTTCCCCCCCCCCTGGTTCGGCGGCGGGGTCGGCCCTTATGACCGGATTGCAACGGTGCAGGTGAAACTGCGCAATGATTTTTCCCCTTCTTTTAACCTGGGGTTCCTCTGGAGCCCCAAGGAGTGGTTTTCGTTCGGGACTTCATACCAGAGCTCCATCACGGCAAACCTGACGGGGGAGTACTTATTCACCTACAGCGATGAGTGGCAACGGATGACGAACTGGTTCGGGAGCAGTCCTTTGCTGGTGATCATTTCCTCAATCCTTTCCATCCCAAATGTGGCCGTGACCCAGCAGAGCGGGGCGGTTTCAGCAAAAGTGAAGTTTCCCCAGATAGTAAATTTCGGGATCAAGCTTAAGCCTTTCAACAGGTTGACCATCCTTTCAGATCTGCACTGGGCCGACTGGTCGATTGTCAAGGAGGATAAACTGGTCTTCGATAAGTCAATCCAGATCCTCCAGGGCAGCAGGATACTCGGCTACGGCGGTACGGGCAATACGTTGGTCTTGCGTCGCAACTTCAAGGATAGCTGGAACTGGGGGGCAGCCCTTGAGTACCAGGCGTTTGACTGGCTCACGCTCCGGGCCGGATATGAAAACCGGAAAACATCCACCCAGATGGCTTTCTTCGACCTGCTCACTGCCGTTCCCGATCTTGATTCCTATGGGGCGGGGTTCGGGATCAAGCTGAAGAACGGTGTGCAAATCGACATTGGGGGCAATTATCTTGTCAACAGGTCTTACAAGATCATGAACAACGGCAGTGTCAATCTGAACTTTTCCTCCAATTTCACCAAGCCTGTCTACAATCCTTACGCAGGGCTGAATTATGAGCAGAAAACCGAAGCCATCACGGCCTCTGCGAAGATCAGCATGCCTATTGAGGTTATCAGCAAGTTGTTTGGGCGCTAACCAGGGGGATAAGCGATGAGAAAAATCTTGGCGATGATGGCGGTAATTGTGATGACGCCTCTTTTAGCGTCCGCCCAGACTTTCATCCTTGACAACAGTCTGGGCGATGTAACAGGCCAGTCCGGGGTTCAATTCACCGTGGCGCCGGAAAGACAGAGGGAAGATGTCAGTCTGGCCGAGTACAAATTCACGCTGTCCGGCGCACCGAAGCAAGATATTGATGTTGGTGTAATTTCTTTTAGTGATGCCGATGGCGCTGTTACTGGTTTTGGCGGGGTCGGTACAGCAGGTTATGTCGGGTTTAAAGGCGTATACTTTAAGGGTGTCACCGTCGGGCCGGACTGGTCTGTCTATCCTTTTCTGCAACCCATGACGGTCTACGTGAAGATCGCGGACCCTGGCTCGGCAAACGATATGTTTAAAGTGATCCATAACCTGAACGCCTATGCGGATATCCACCTTGGAACCACCCTGTTAAAAGTGGATAGCTACGATGCCGAGATCGTAATTGGCAATAATATACATCTTGATAATGGCGCCACTCCGTCTCATACGGCGCAGACGCTCAGATCGCTGTATATTAAGGATTTTTCGATGACCACCGGGGCTGACAGCATTATCAGCATTTCCGTCAACAGATAGTCCTGTATAGCGTTGCCTTTACTCAAAGCGTTATCTTTTCATTGGCTCGTCTTCAGCTCCTCAACGTACGTGGTTGTACGCCTACGCCGCCTCAATCCTCGCCGCCTTGACTGCATCTTTGATTTGAAATTGGTATTACATGGTACTAGATGCTCAAAAACATCCAGTCGCTGTTCTCAACAGAGTTGAAGTCCATCTTCTGGTAATAAGCAGCAAGCCGATCGTGTGCGGGTTGCAGGGCGATGAACCGTAATGGAATGATTTTCTGAATTGATAGCGCCGACTGGAAGGTAAAGCCAAGCAGGTTTTCAAACACCTTCACATTATCCATTTCCGGGAATTTCTGCCCCCGAAACTGGTTCGACGTGAAGATATAATCAATTACAATGGATGATCTGTTGAAGCTGCGGTCGAACGAGGAAAAAGAAAGGGCAACGAAACCATAGTCGTTGCCCGATGTATCGGAAAGCAGATGAATGCGGGTTCTCTCCTTGCCGGCAAGTTTAGCCATTTTTACCACATACTGCCGTTCACTATCGTCGGCATACTGAAACCGCTTCGATAATAAGCCAGGTGTGAGCGCAGCACCGGAAAGAGTAATCAGATCCACCATCTATGGACGGACTACCACTCTTGATTTGGCGAATCTGGCCGCCATTTCGTGGGCTTTGACGGAAGGAGCCATCTCATCAAGCTGTTTTCTGGCGGCGGCGCTCAATTTTTTGGGCGGGCGAGCGCCCAGAATAAATTTACAATTTTTATGTTCTGTCGTTTGAGTTTTCATACTGTTAACTGTACACAATAGAATGATTGTTTTCAAGACATTCTTGAAATGTGATTTTCGACCAATGCAAATACCTACGGACAACGCTGAACGTGACTGGCGGATTCGGGTTCTTTTATGTCCATTGCAGATAATCTCGAACTTGTCAGGAGTAAAATAGCAGCAGCCGCCACGAAGGCTGGCCGAGACCCTCTATCCATACGCCTGGTGGCGGTTTCCAAGACCAAGCCCGCAGCGGCTGTAAACGCGGCTGCGATGGCTGGACAAAGACTATTTGGCGAAAACTATGCGCAGGAACTGATAGACAAGTCGGCGCACGTGACCGAAAACATTGAGTGGCACTACATAGGTGGACTTCAGGGTAACAAGGTGAGGCAGATTGCCGGAATCGTCGCCTTGATTCACTCCGTGGACCGGCTGTCGCTGGCCAGTGAGATCGACCGGCAGTGGGGACGGCTTGGCCGTGTCTGCGACGTGCTGATACAGGTCAACATCGCCTGCGAGTCTACCAAGCGTGGAGCTACTAACGCCGAATTATTCGACCTGGTGCGCAAGACCGCACAGCTTCCTCACCTGCGTGTGCGGGGGCTCATGACCATGCCTCCCTTCTTCAAAGACCCGGAGAGGGCGCGTCCCTACTTTCGTGAGCTCAAACGTCTGGCTGGGGAGATCGCGGCGGAGGGAATTCCCAACGTGGCCATGGACGAACTATCCATGGGGATGTCTGGAGACTTTGAGATAGCCGTCGAGGAGGGGGCCACCCTGGTAAGGGTCGGTTCGCTGATCTTCGGTGAAAGGGTGTATGTCTAGGCTGTCCAGTTATGATGCATAGAGTTGAGACCTGCCACTTAGCCATCCATCGCATTACGGAACTGATAAACCAAATCTGGGAGCACTGACCATGAAGCTGTACGTTTCCTCTCAGGAATGCTATTGATGGTCAGCGTTGTCCGGTTAGAAAATTGCACAGCACGTACCTCCCCTCTTCAAGGGGGAGGACAGGAGGGGGATGGGGTAGATTTTCAGGTTTGCAACCTTCTTAACCCCATCCCCACCCTAGCCCTCCCCTTGAAGGGGAGGGAATTTTAGACCAAT